>QHYN01000116.1 GCA_003224145.1 Acidobacteriota bacterium | reverse complement strand
TCGGATTGCGACTTCTTTGAAAATTGTCCCAAACCATCCCCAGGCCGACAAAAACGAGAATGAGCGGCCAATAATCCGCGAGCACCGACCAGGGATCAAAAGCCGGGCGCCAATTGTGCAAAAGAAAGAGTACGCCGATGGTGATGAGGATGATCGGAAGGACCAGCGAAACGCGTCTTGGATTGCCGTTCTGGGCCATGGTACACCTCCGATACTTGGTACTACGCGCGCGGATGAAAAATAGTTCAGCAGTCGAATGCAGACACTCTACACTAACGGAACGCCTTCGAAGAAATGCCAGCCGCGGTGGAAGCCCAGGCTACGAAAAACCGGAGCCGTGGTAGAGTTCCCTCGAAGGTGTTGTGAGGGCTGTGGTGAATCCGTACGACAGAGTCTTCTGGATTGTCCTGGATAGCGTGGGCATCGGCGAACTGCCGGATGCGGCGGATTATGGCGACGTGGGAAGAAATACCCTCGGACACATCGCGGAATCGCGGCCCTTGCAAATTCCAAATCTGGTGCGGCTTGGACTGGCGAATATCGCGCCGCTGAAATTCCAGACGCCGCCGGCAGTTCCGCTCGGTGCGTACGGGAAAGGAGCAACGCGGTCTCCAGGAAAAGATACGACAACCGGCCATTGGGAAATGGCCGGAATCTGGCTGGATCAAGCCTTCCCCGTTTACAAGAACGGATTTCCACGCGAGTTGATCGAAGAGTTCGAGAAACTGATCGGCAGAAAGACCATCGGAAACAAACCGGCGTCGGGAACGGAAATCATCAAGGAGCTCGGCGAAGAACACGTTCGTACTGGGAAACCGATCGTGTACACGTCGGGCGACAGCGTGTTTCAGATTGCCGCGCATGAAGACGTAATTCCGATTGCGGAGTTGTATCGCATGTGCGAGATCGCGCGCAAATTGCTGGACGGGCCGCACCGCGTGGGGCGCGTCATTGCCCGGCCGTTCACGGGAGTTGCCGGAAATTTTGTGCGGACGACGCGGCGGCATGATTACGCCGTCGATCCGCCGAAGCCCATGCTCCTGGATGTTCTTACCGAGCGCAAAGTGCGCATCTTCGGAGTTGGCAAGATTCATGACATTTATAACGGGCGCGGCGTCGAGGAATACGTCACCACCAAGGGCAATGCCGACGGCATGGAGAAACTGACGGCGGCGACGAAGGAGCGGAAAGGGGGGTTGATTTTTTGCAACCTCGTGGATTTCGACATGTTGTATGGCCACCGGAAAGACGTGGAAGGGTTCGCCAAATCGCTGGAAGAGTTTGATCGCTTGCTGGCAGACTTTTTGACGCGGCTCAGCCTTACCGACTTGCTGATGATCACCGCGGACCATGGATGCGATCCGGATCCGCGCTGGGATACCACCGACCACTCGCGCGAGTATGTGCCGATATTGGTGTATTCGGCCGGAGCCGGCGCGGGCGTGAATCTCGGTGTGCGTGAAACGCTGGCGGACATGGGGCAGACTATCGCGGAAAATTTTGGCGCGACGATTCCGCACGGAAACAGCTTTCTGAGCGGTTTGCAAGCAGGTGGCAGAGCCGCGGGACAACGAGGAACGTGACTGGCGACCCGTGACTTGTGAATCGCGATCTGCAGCCGGCTGATCCGCAGAGGACGGCCAACTTCAGGATGCCGACTGACGTTGCAGTGCCCATTTATGCAGCCTTTTCAACTCTTTCGTGGAGGCATTGACCAGAATAGGCGGCCGTTCTTACGGCAGAGGAATGCGGTAGATGTTCCGGCGGGTGGTCTGCCGGGTAAAGGAGTACAACGCGGGGCTAACCGCGGATTCGATTCTATGCGGTATGACGAGAACCTTCTTATCGGCTTTTAGATCTTTTCCGTCGGTGACACCGTTGGGGGGTAGGTCAGGAAGACCCCGCGCCGCGGGAACGGGCAACGCGTAAGTATTTGGGTCACCGCTGTTGTCAAACTGCAGACCAAAAAACCTTCCCTGAACATCCCAGCCGACAGTGCATAAAGAATTGCAGAGGCGAACGGCTGGAGCTCCGTCGAGAGAATATGCAAAGATAGCAGCCGTGTGCTCCTCGTCCTGGCTCTTGGTTGAGGCCACAACCCATCGGCCATCGGGTGAGACGGCGAAGAGGTCGAGGATGGGATCGGGAATCGCCTTTTGGCGGGCGGAGCCGTCCGGATGCATGCGATAGAGGAAGCTGACCCCGCCTTCTGCTACGCGAAAAACCAGCTCACCATCCCGAAGAAAAAACGGGGAATCTTCGCCGGATGCCGACGCCAATTGCCGCGGTGGGGTACGGTGATCCAAGGGCGCCACCCACAGATGAGAAATGCGGCGCTGATCTTTCATGGAAAAGGCCACACGCCGTTCGTCCTCGGAGATGGTGTAATCCCCGGCGCTGAAACGGGGCTGCAGGCTGTATCCCGGTAGTACCCGCTCACTTCTTCCGCTAGCCAACTCGGTCACCCACAGTTCCAGCCCGGGCGATTGGCCGCTTTGCATCAAATAGTAGAGTTTGCTGCCGTCGTGAGAAAACGAGCTTCCGCCAGCATTTCCCTCGGAGGAAAGCTGGCGATCACCTTTGGCATCATGAACCCAGAGGGTGGAGTCCGAAACGCCCACAGAAGTGAGCAGGGATTTTCCGTCGCGAGCCATGGCGACGCCCTCTTCCTCGGTAGGACCCGAGGTTATCTGTTCCGGCTGTCCATCGGGAAACCTTTGCCGCCAGATGTGAAACTTGCCGCCGCTGTTCGCGCTGAGGTACACCCACTTGCCGTCCGACGACCAGGCCCCTGAAATGCACGTGGCGTCCGGCGGCCCCACGACGCGTGGTTCGGAACTTCCCTCGAACGGCACGATGCGGCAGGGGATCAATTGTCTCTGGTTATTCATCATCACCACCAGCACCCAGCGGCCGTCCGGGGAGAGATAGGAGTGGTGAACCATACTGCGATCGCCCGGGGGCACATAGATGTCGCGGCTCTCTCCGCGAGCGGAATCGGTGCTCACCAGCGTCATGTGCAGGCCCTGCTTGATTTCCGAAAAGAGCAGACGCTTGCCACCTTCGATCCAAGTGAGGGAGGAAGCATTCGCCAAAAGACGATGTGGCTGGCCACCGAGAACAGGCACTTCCCAAACGTCCCAAGGATCGACGGTTCCATAAGCGATGCGAGAACCGTCCGGAGAAAACGCCGGGCCGAGTTTCAGGGTCGAGTCATGCGTGAGCTGCACAGGGTCTCCGGAAGGAAGCAACTTAACGAAGATCTGGCCGGGCCCAAGGAATGAGTCGTTTCCGCGGATAAACGCGAGCATGCGGCCGTCGGGTGAGAGCGCAGGGTATACCGCAGAATCGGTAAAGAAGGTGAGCTGCTCCCATTTCATATTGTCAGACCTGGCGGGTCTTCCCGAACGGAACAGCATCACTGCCCCGAACACTGCCGTCAGAGCAACGACCGCCGCCGCGGTCAAGATCTTCCATAACCGAGGGGGGCGCGGAGAAGCTGCCGCTGCCCTTGGCACCGACTTGCCGGATTCCGAATCCCGTTTGAGCCTCTGCAGGTCCGACCGGATCTCCGCCGCAGATTGGTAACGCAGTTCACGGTCCTTCTCCAGCGCTTTGCTGACGATTTCGTCCAATCTTTGGGGAAGTTCCGGATTGGCTTGGGAGAGCGGTGAAGGCGTTTCATCGAGGATGGCCTTGCAAATCATTGCGGATGTCTTCCCGCGGAAAGCCATCTTTCCGGTAGCCATTTCGTAAAGCACCGCGCCAAAGGAAAAAAGGTCCGTCCGCGCGTCCAACGATTCGCCCCGCGCCTGTTCCGGCGACATGTAGGCCAACGTGCCGACCGTGCTGCCCGGACTAGTCAACGCTGTGGAACGAAGCGCGGTGGACATGTCTGGAAAGGTTTCCTCTTCCAGTTTAGCCAAACCGAAGTCGAGGATCTTGCATTCGCCGTGAGAAGTGAGAAAGATGTTCCCCGGCTTCAAATCCCGGTGAACGATCCCCCGGCGGTGAGCGGTGTCCAGCGCATCGGCAAGTTCCGTCCCGTAACGCAATGTTTGCGCAAAGGGCAGCGCGCCTTTTCGGAGCCGATCCGCAAGCGTTTCTCCTTCCAAACACTCCAAAACCAGATAGCTGTTCCCGTCCCAGGTGCCCACGTCATAGAGATGACAGATGTTGGGGTGATTGAGAGCGGAAATAGCACGGGCTTCGCGCTCGAAACGCTCCCGGGAGTCCGGCTCGCTGGAGAGATGAGCCCGAATGATCTTGACGACCACGGGCCGGTCTAAGCGCGTATCGGTCGCGCGATAAACCTCCCCCATTCCGCCCTCACCAAGCAACACGACGATCTCATAGGGTCCGAGTTTGGTGCCAACGGTCAGGCCCATAATGGACGTGATTATACGCGCGTAACGCTACCGGAGACGAGAACCTGCTCCGGCTCCGTAATGGAATCGGCACTCCTCAATTCGGCCGAGAGTCTTTGACGGACGGTCAGTTGCCTGCGGCGGACGATTCCGAGGGAGCGTAGTAGCCGTTGCGCGTGCGGGCAATGAGTTTGCCGCGGCCGCGCGGGGGAATCACTGCGACGGTGACGGCACGGAAAGTGCCGTCGCGACGCGCATTGGTCGGATAGTAGGCCAGCGTGTACTGGTTGCGGATATCGTGTGCCACTTGCTGGCAAATGTTATGCACGTCTTCGACGTTCTCCGGGAAGTACGCCACACCACCGGAAGCTCTTGCAATATCTTCCAGGGCGCGCTTGGCCTTCTTGGCGCTCTTTTTGCTCTCCTGGCTGAGCAAACCGATCGTATAAATCACCGTGTCAGTCTTCTGAATTTCGCGGATAGTTCTTTCCAGCGAGTTGTGGCTGGTATTGTCCTCGCCGTCGGTAACGATCAATAGGACGTGCTTGTCCTTGGAAGCTTTTTTCAAGTGATCGAGCGAGCCGATGATGGCGTCGTAAAGTGCCGTGCTGCCGCGTGAATCGATGCGTTCGAGTGCTTCCTTCAGTTCCGCAACGGAATTCGTGAAATCCTTGTCGAGATCGAGATAGAAGTCGTCATTGAAATTGACGACGAAGGCTTCGTCATGGGGATTGCTGGCCTGCACGAGCGTGATAGCGGCTTCGTTGACGCGCGGACGCTTGTCGCGCATGCTGCCGCTGTTGTCGATGACCAGGCCCATGCTGACTGGCAGATCTTCGCGGCGGAAGACGGACAGCTTTTGTTCGACTTTGTCTTCGAAGACGCGGAAATTTTCCGCTTTCAGGCCATCGGCGAAGCGCTGGCGGTCATCGAGAACGGTGGTGTGCAGGACGACAAGGTTGACGTTGATCTTGATGCTCGGGCCTTGTTTGCCAGCGTTGGCGTCCTGTCCGGGAGGAGGCGGAGTGGGTGTGGGAATCGGAATCTGGGCGAGCGCGGGAGACGCGAAGACCGCGACGGCACACAGCAGTAAGAGAAAGCACACAGGACCGCAGAAGCGCCGCAATCTTTCAATGGCTGGGAGCGTAGTATCCCGTCTTGGCATAGACGGTAAGAGGTGGAAGCCCTCTGGGCGCACGTAGCTTGATCTTGACCTTGCGCCAACGCGCATCGTGAGTTTTGTTGCTTGGTCGATACCCGAGCACATATTGGTTTCGCAGCTCCATGCCGATTTTCGAGGCGATGTCCGGAAGGTCTTCCAATTTCTCGACGGCGAACACGCGACCCCCGGTCATCTCCGTGATTTCGCTCAGGAGCGAGGGACCGTTCAGTTCTTCCGGCGTCCGGTTGCGATATCCGAGCGGGTCAAAGATGCCGATCGCATAGAGCTGGGTGTCCGCTTCCTTCACCAGCCGCTTGATATCGCTTTCATTGTACCGACTATGATTATCACCTCCATCCGATAAGATGAGCAAGGCACGTTTGGCGTTGTGTGCACTTCTCATCTGGCTGAGACCGAGGTAGATGGCATCGAGGAGTGCCGTGCGGCCCTTGGGCATGGTGAGCATCAAGCGGCTCTGCAGGTCCTCGACGCTGTTGGTAAAAGAACTGGTCAATTCGGCGCGCTCGTTGAAGCTGACCAGGAAGAATTCATCCTGCGGGTTGGCTGTCTTAAAGAATTGCAAAGCGGCTTCGCGCGCCTTGCCCACTTTATTCGACATACTCCCGCTAAAATCAAAAATCACGCCGATGGAGATGGGGACGTCTTCCGCAGAAAACGTGACCACTTCCTGCTCGACGTTGTCCTCGAACACGCGGAAGTTATCCGGCTCGAGACCGGTGACCAGCCGATTGTAGGGATCCGTGACCGTAACGTTCAACAGCGCCATATCCACGTCAATGCGCAGAGTGCTACCGGGCTTGAATGCTTTGCCCGGCGTATCTCTTCGGACATCATCGAATAGTCTAAGGTCCTTCGCTTCTTCTTTCTTGGGCTCGTCCTTGAGCTTGTTTTCGTCGGGAGGGGCTTGCGCGGCAGACCGAGAAACGGCTAGAACGCAAAGAAAGCAAACAAAGAGCAGCATCCGGAAGGAAACAAAGAAAACGCGAAACATCTCAGAGCGTGACCGCAAGACGGTCACCGACAACTCGCGTTTCACGGCACCCCCTACGCCCCGACATAATCCCGGAGCGGCCGCGCGGTTCGGTCTATTTCGGATTCTACCACTCGGCTTTCTGAAAACAAGGCCAATCATTCCATCCATCAAATACGAAACGGGGCTGGGGTATGCGGCGTGTGATAGCATCGCCACACGGCTGCGACTCTCCACTTATCTGAGACTGCGGCGAAGAACAGCTTATTCCCAAGACTGGAAGAAGGCAAAGAAATGGGTTCGGCCAATGTCGTGGTTGTCATCCCCGCACGATATGGTTCAACGCGTCTGCCTGGCAAGCCCCTTGTGGCCCTGGCCGGGAAGCCGATGATTCAGCGCGTCTACGAGCGAGTCAAGCTCGCGAGGCAAGTGGACCGCGTGATTGTCGCCACAGACGACGAACGCATTAGGAAGGCGGTGGAGGATTTCGGCGGCGAAGCGCGGATGACACGCACTGACCACCGTACTGGCACGGAGCGCGTTGCGGAAGTGGCCGCGCATGAAGCAGGCGAAGTCTTTGTGAACGTGCAGGGAGATGAGCCGCTTTTGGATCCGGTTGCGGTGGACACGGCGGTGAGTTCCCTTCTGGAAGAGCCAGGGGCCGCGATCGCTACCGTGGTGACGCCGATCAAGGCACCCGCAGACATCATGGATCCCAACGTGGTGAAGACGGTGCTGGATTTCGATGGCAACGCGCTTTACTTTTCGCGGGCACCAATCCCTTGGGTGCGGGATACGTCAAGCAAGATTCAGGTGCGGCACCTGAAGCACCTTGGATTGTACGTATTTCAGCGCGAGGCCTTGCTGGAATATCCCACGCTGCCGCAAGGCGAACTCGAGCGCATCGAGCAACTCGAGCAGCTACGGTGGCTGGAGAACGGCTGGAAGATTCGCGTGGCGGAAGTGGAACACGACGCGGTGAGCGTGGATGTGCCGGAAGATGTGGCGCGAGTGGAAAAATTGCTGCAGAAACAGGTTTGAGCTCCAAATTGGAACTGGCTGGTATCTCGACCCCTCCCCCCGTTTTTTTGTAAGTGTTGATGGCTCTGTTGACATCCTCGAGGGCGAGTCGATGCCTCAAGCGGTAGAGGTTGTAGGCCAGGCCGAGCAGGAGCGCTTGGCGGATTTGCATCGACAGGCTACGTCCCGGAGCCCGCGAGGAG
>QHYN01000115.1 GCA_003224145.1 Acidobacteriota bacterium | reverse complement strand
TTCGAGCCTTTTCCGCCGGTGCGACTCCCCGGTAGCGGAAAGGGTCAATGATATTTTCGGTGCCTGAGGCGTTTGAACGGAGAGCAGCCCAGCAAGAATGAGCGCGGCGAGCCAGCCGAAAAAACTGCGCAGGAGCTGGTATTTTCTGCTGGCGCGCTGGGCGGCTGCCGCGCTGGTGCTCGGCATTCTTCTCTACCTGCTTCCTGTCGCACCGCTGCGCACAGCGCTGGCGCGAGTGCCGCTGACGCGGCTTGTGGCCGTGCTGCTAATTTATCTCTTCGCGTTAAGCGCGGGAGTCATCAAGTGGCACATGGTGGTGAACACAGCCGGTGCGCAGCTTCGATTCGCCGGAAGCGCGCAGTGCTACACCAGCGGACTTTTCGGAGATCTTTTCCTACCGTCGGTTATCGGCGGTGACGTGGCGCGTCTGGCGGTGGGAATTTCGCACAGCCCGCGGCCAGCCGCAATCATTACCGGAAACGTTGCCGACCGTTTCCTCGACTTGGCGGCTCAACTCACGCTGGTTTCGATCGGTGTGATGTTGTTGCCGGGCTCTTTACCAAAAGCGCTGCAAGCGCCCGCGCGGCACGTATTTTTTGCGGGAGTGGTTGCAGCCGTGGTTTTTGTTTTGCTGGTGTGGACGCTGCACCGCCCGCTCTTGCGGGGACGATCGATTCGCGTGCGGCGCCGCCTCGCGCAGGTGCGTCATGCGATTCGCATGGTGGGGCGACGCCCGCAGCGGCTTGTATTCGGCTGGCTGCTGGGAATCACCGTCCAGGGCACATACGTCTTGCTGACGGCGCTCTTGGGAGTGTCCTGTGGACTCCGAGTGCCGCTACGCGTGTGGCTGTTTGCCTGGCCACTCGCGAAAATTGCCGCTGTGATGCCCATCACGCAGGGAGGCATCGGAGTTCGCGAAGCGGCGTTGGTAGTGCTGCTCGCGCCGTTTGGAGCACCAGCGTCAATGGTGCTCGCCACCGGAATTGTATGGGAGGGCGTCATCATCGCGGGCGCACTCCTGGCGGGGTTGACGGCATTTCTTTTGCAGCTGACGGGAAAACCCGTGCGACCCTCTTAGCATTTCTGTAACACACTCCGGAGTTTGCTTTGACACTTGGGATAGTTAGGGCAGAATAAACGAACCCCTTCCATACAATTGAGTTGCCAGAAGACTGCCCTCTCCAGTCTCGCAAAGAGAGCTGGCTCACCATGAAGTGTCTCCCGAAGTCGATGGCCGGCGGATTCGCATCGTCGACGCTTTCGAACCTGCGAAACTTCGTGCGGTTGCGGGGCTTGGCAGAAAAGGGGCCGCGCCCATGAAACAAAAGAGCCTTCGCATTTTGCTTGCGGAAGGAGAATCCGGACAAGCGGCTGCAGCGTTGCAAGAGCTATTTCCGGGGGCCCAAAACGGCCTGGAATTGACGCTAGTTTCCGGAGTTTCGACACTGTTGGCCTCGCTGGACCTTGTGAACCCAGAGGTGATCCTGCTGGAGCTCTCCCTCGCACATCCTGATCCCTTGGAAGCAGTGCGTCTGGTGCACCGGGCAGCACCAGGCGTGCCCCTCATCGTGTTAGCGGGAGAATCAGAGAAGAGCCTTGCGGAGCGAACCCTGCGCCGAGGCGCGCTTAATTACCTGCTTAAGGAACACATGAATACACACGCGTTGGATCGCGTCGTTCGAGTGGCCTTGGAACACAACACACTGGAGGGACTCGCGGATCTGCTGAGGGATCCTTTGACCGGCCTGTATACCCGTGATGGCTTCCTGACGCTCGGAGAGCACGCGATGGACACCGCGGGGCAGAAGAACAGCTCGCTGATTCTCCTTTGCATGCGAATCGAAAATCTGTCCACCATCCGCGCAGAATTCAGTTCCAGCGCAGCGGAGAGTTCCTTGCGCGAAATCGGGGCACTGCTGGCGGGCAGTTTCCGTCGGACGGACATCGTCGCGCGCTTGGGAGAATCACAATTCGCCGCGCTGGCAATCGACGCGGTGGAACCCAGCGGGGCGGTGCTTTGCCAGCGTTTGGAGCGGCGCATTGCCGTGCTGAACCGCGATATCGGTCCGTGGGGCCCGCTGGAACTCCGCATGAATGTGGGTTTCTGGCGTGCAAAGGAACCCAGTACGTTCTCGGAATTGCTGGACACCGTGGAGGCCGGATTGCGCGTCGGCTCCCCGCGAGCGGAACCAGCGTCACCGGTCGGAGAAACAGTATCCGATTGATGAAGAGCGACGCACAATGCAGCGAGCTGCTGTGGAGGGCGGAGATCAGTGTCGTCTTCCCTTTGGATTGAGGTGGTTCCTATGAAAACAGGCGCAGCGGGAGAAGCAAGCACCTCCCAAAGCGACAAGATCGCCCGGCTGCAGCGGGCCCTGGCAGAGAGTGAGGCGAGCGCGCGGAAAAAGATCGCGGAACTCGAAGTGATCTATCGGTGCGCCCCTGTAGGCTTGGCGGTATACGACCGCAATTTGCGTTTCCTGCGGGTGAATGACGCGCTGGCCCGGTTCAACAATCTTTCTCCCGCGGAACATACCGGGCGGTCCGTCGAGGAAATCACGCCGGGATTCGGGAAGGAGATCGCCAAGTGCTTGCAGCAGGTTTTTGAATCGGGAAAATCCATACTCAACGTTGAACGGCAGAGAGCCGCCCCGGGAAAACCCGCGAGCAAACAACACTTGCTAACCAGCTATTACCCACTCTGCGGCGAAGACGGAAGCGTGTTTGCCGTTTGCTCGGTTGTCCTCGACCGCAGCGAGCGCAACCGGGCCGAGGAAGAATTGCGCATCTCGGAAGCGCGCTACTTGGACCTGGTGAAAAATTCAGCTTACGGGATTTTTCGTGCGACCGTGGATGGCACCTTTCAGGATGTCAATCCGGCCTTGCTGTCGATTCTAGGATGCAACCGCGTGGAAGATCTGCATGCGCTCAACCTGGCAAGTGACGTGTACCGGTTTCCCGAGCAATATGCCCAGCACGTGGCCGACTGCCGCGCACGCGGGCTGGTACACGGAGCGGAGACGGAATGGAAGCGCCGCGACGGGGGCATCGTGGCGGTGCGCGTACATCTCCGGCATATTTCCATTCCAGGCAATCCGGAAACGATTGAATTCATCGCCGAAGACGTCACCGAATTGAGAGCGATGGAGAGGCAGCTTCGGCAGGCGCAGAAATTTGAAGCTATTGGCGAACTGGCGGGTGGCATCGCGCACGATTTCAACAACGTGATGGGAGCGATTTTGGGGTGGGCGGAACTGGGTTATGAACAGAATCGTGAGAACCCGCAGGTCGCAGAGCGTTTTGCGAGAATCCGCGAGCAGGCGGAGCGTGCCGCGGCGCTGACGCGCGAGCTGCTGACGTTTGCGCGGCGGCAGGTACTGCAACCGCGCGCCGTGGACCTGAACACCATTGCCGGCGGCCTGACGAGCTTCCTCGACAAGGTGATCGGAAAAGATATCGAGCTGAAAGTTCTCACCACAACAGTTGATCCGCTCCGTGCCGATCCGGCTCAACTCGAGCAAGTGCTCATGAATCTGTGCCTCAACGCGCGCGATGCGATGCCCCGGGGGGGCCGCCTGGCGGTGGAAACCGAAATGGTGGAGCTGGATGACTCCTACTGCCGGTTCTATCCGGGTGTGACCGCGGGCCGCTATGCCGTTTTGTCGGTCTCGGATACTGGGATGGGGATGGACAATGTAACGCGCGAGCGCATTTTTGAGCCTTTCTTCACAACCAAGGAGCGAGGAAAAGGCACCGGCATGGGACTGGCAACGGTCTATGGAATTGTGAAACAGCACGGTGGGTTTATCCACGTGTACAGCGAGCCCGAACAGGGAAGTCTTTTCCGCGTGTACCTTCCTGTGATCGAGGGGCCACAAGTGACGGACGCTGCTGCCAGGGCGCGGGTTGCTTCTCTGGCGGAGATGAGAGGGACAGAGACGATTCTGTTAGCAGAGGACCACGAAGCCATCCGCGAGATGGCGCGCCAGACGCTGGTGAGCCTGGGCTATCGTGTGCTATCGGCTGGCGATGGCATGGAGGCGTTGCGGCTGTGCGAGAGCCAAGAGCCCGCCCTTGCCATTCTGGACGTGGTCATGCCGAAACTCGGTGGTCCCGCGACCGCGGAGAAACTGGTGGAGAGGTACGGGCTCCTCCCCACCATATTCACCAGCGGGTATTTCCAGGATCCCGAGAGTTTGGCGACGGCGGCAGCTCACGCGCAATACCTGCAAAAGCCGTACAGTCCAACCACGCTTGGCTGCATGGTGCGGGAGATCCTGGACAAGCCAAAAAGGGAAGCCCAAAAAAAGTGAACGAATTTCTTTTACCAAGGTGCGCCGACTGACCCTTTCGGCCGCGGTACAGAATGGGGAGATTTTTGCCGTTGACAGGAGCGCTTTGCGGTGCTACAAACCGCTGAAAGACAAGCTCTTTGGTGGTGAGTCTCCTATCGAATTGCTGAAAGCAGTACGCGAGTGAGGCCGCAGACCTGCCTGGCAGGGCAGGCCTGCTGAGCTGCCGAGAGTTCTGTCGTGCAACACCCCACCCACCCCGGGAGGTGAAAACGAAGCTGTTTTCACCTCCTTTTGTTTTTAGGCTCCCGGAGCACCAGGCAGCGTGCGCCAAAATGAGATGGAAGCGGTCCTCTGAAGAACGGGGCCGGCCATCGTTCGGGTTCTCGGGTGCGGTCACCATCCTTCTCGCATTGCCTCTCTGCAACTCTTGGTTAAGATGACCCTGCCATTTGAAACCATGAGAACCTAAGGAGCGCTGTGACCCCACCCCTTCTCTCTTTCAAAGACGTAACGGTTATGCGCGGTGACTGCGTCGCGCTCAACGAAGTGAACCTGGAAATTGCCGCTGGCGAGCACATGTGCATCCTTGGACCGAATGGCTGCGGGAAATCCACGCTCATCAAGACCATGACGCGGGAATGTTATCCGCTGGTGCGCGGCGGATGCTCGATTTCCATCCTCGGGCGCGAACGTTGGAATATTTTCGAGCTGCGGTCGCTGCTGGGAATCGTATCCCCGGACCTGCTGGCTTCGTGCACCACCGACGCTACTGGAAGGGATGTGGTGCTGTCCGGCTTTTTCAGCAGCACGCGCATTTTTCCGCACCACCATCCTGATCCGCAACAGTTGGCGCGGACTGAAGCCGTGCTGGAACGATTGGGCATCGCGCACCTTGCGGAGCGCCCCGTGGCGCACATGTCGTCTGGCGAGGCCAAACGCACGCTGATTGCACGCGCGCTAGTGCACGAGCCGCGGACGCTGCTCTTTGACGAGCCGAGCAATGCGCTGGACATTGGCGCGCAGTTGCAACTCCGCGAAACGTTGCGGGGCCTGGCGCAGTCGGGACTGGGCATTTTGCTGGTGACGCATCACGTATCGGAAATCATTCCAGAGATTGAGCGGGTGGTTCTGCTGTGCGAAGGCAGGATTATCGCAGACGGGCCGAAAGCGACGATCCTAACGGCGGAGAATTTGTCAAAGCTATTCAACGCCAGTGTCCTTCTGGGCGAGCATGACGGGTACTTTCATCTTTATTGAGGGAAAAGACTTCTGAGGGAATGGCGGATCTGGTGAGGGGCGGCCGCCACGGACCCGGCGAGCTATTTTCCTGCGAATTCGTCGAGAGCGGCCCTGAGGCGCTCGAGGCCCGTGCGCAAAGCGTGAGTTTCACCGCCGATGCCCATACGGAAATGTTGCGGCATTTCGAAGAACTCGCCGGGAACCACCGTGGTTTCGTATTTTTCGCGCAGCAATTTGAGAAACGCGTGGGGATTACCGTGAATGAGGCGAGGAAAGACGACGGTGCCAGCAGGAGGGCGGAAGCATTCGAGATCATCGCGAGAATCAAGGAACGCATGGAGCAAAGCGCGATTGGCGGCCACTAGCTCTCGCGCGCGTTCGCGAAATTGTTCCAGATGATCGAGAGCCATCACGGACAGGCGCTCAGCCGGATGGGCGGCGACGGCTCCGAACAGGTCGTTGAGAAGCCATATGCGCTGGGCGAGATCGGGCGCAGCAAGGATCCATCCGCAGCGCAGGCCACTCAAACCATAAACCTTGGTAAGACTGCTGGTGACGATGAAAGGATTTTCGTTTTCCGGAACGATGGACTTGCCCATCGGGAAGGAAAATGGAGCAGCCTGGCCCAAGAGCATTTCGAGGTAGACCTCGTCGACCAAGACGTGCGCGCCGACGCGATGAGCCAGCTTGCCGATGGCGAGAAGCGTTTCTGCAGTGATGAGCGCGCCGCTGGGATTGTGCAGATTGGTAAGCACAATGAGCCGCGTGGCGGACGTGATGGTACGCTGCAATTCTTCGAGGTCGATGGCGAATCCGGATTCGAATCGGCGCGGAAGGCGCTTCACGACCGCGCCGAGATATTCCGCGACATCGAGAAGCGGACCGTAGGCGGGTTGCTCGAGGAGAACTTCGTCGCCGGGCTCGAGAATGGCAGCCATGGCGAGATGGTTGGCCATGGAGGTGCCAGTGGCGGCGACGATGCATTTTTCAGGGACACCTGCATGTTGCGCGAGGCGCTGCTGCAGCGGGGTGTAGCCGTAAGCGCCAGGAGCGGTGATTTCGAGTTCGTCGAGGCGGAGAGGGAACTCGGCTAAAGGCACGCCGATGAGGCCGCTTGTGGCCAGATTGAATTTGGCGTGCGAACGAGTTTTTGCCCATTCCATGTACCGCGAACGTTTGGTGCGGGCGGAGCCGCTCATGCGCTAATGGCCTCCCGATTTTTCGCGCGCCAGAAAAAGTATACGGGTAGCCCGGCAATGGCGATGCCCAGTCCGATGAACGAGCGCAGTGGATCGCGCATAAACGTGCTAATCACCACGAGCCACATTACAGTGATGAAGAACAGGGTGGTCCAGGGATGGCCGGGAACGCGGTGGTCGATTACGGCTGGCCTAAAGGATGCGTCGCGGCGGCGCAGCAGAAGCAAACAGACGGCGGTGAGTCCAAAGAAGAGCGAGTCCATGGCGACGACGTAATTGACGACTTGCGCGTAGGTTCCGGTGAGGGCGATCAGGATAGCCCAGACGCCTTGAAGGGCGATGGCGATGATCGGGACGTGCGTGCGGGGATGTATCCGGGCGACGCTGCGAAAAAAGACGCGGTCTTCGGCCATGGCGAAATAAACGCGCGGGGCGGTCAAGATGGATTGGCCGAGAAAGCCGAAGGCGGAGAAGGCGATGCCCGCGGCGATGAGCGCGCCACCGCGAGGGCCCAATGCCGCGCGCATGACGGCGGAGGCCGGCGTGGTTGTCGCGGCAAGTCCCGCTGGACCTAAAGCTCGGACGTACACAAAATTCACGGAAGTGTAGACGGCGATGACGCTGAGAACGCCGAGAACGAGGCCGCGCGGAAGAGTTTTTCGCGGGTCACGGACTTCGCCGCCGAGGAAGCTGGACGTCTGCCAGCCGCCGTAAGCAAAGAGGACGGGAGTCATCGCGGAACCGAAGGCAAGCGCGAGGTTCAGGGAAGGCGGCTGATCGAGAATGGGGTGAAATGAAATTTGCGATGGCCCGCCGCGAAGAAAACTGAACAGCTCGAGGACGCCGATGGCAGCAATGGCCGTCATCGTCATGGTGGATTGCACGCGGCTGCCCGCGCGGACGCCAAAGCAGTTGATGGCGGTGAGCAACGCTAATGCGGCGGCGGCTATGAAGGAATCGCTGAAGGGCCAATGCGTGAGCTCGAGGAAATAGCGCGCAAACGTGACGGCGACCGCAGCCATGCCGCCGGTCTGAATGACCAGAAGCAGCACCCAGCCGTAAAGAAACGCGACTCCGGGATGAAGAGCTTCGCGTAGGTAC
>QHYN01000248.1 GCA_003224145.1 Acidobacteriota bacterium | reverse complement strand
AAAAGAAGGATCAGAGCCTCGTCGCTCCGCGGCTTACAGGGCCGCTCCGTGACGGGCCAAAACGGTCAAGCAGCTAAAGGAAAAAAAAGAATGAACGTCGTGCGGGCTGGATGCCGCGAGAACACTTCCGGCTTGCGGCTCAGGGAGAACTATTTTTCGCTTGACATCCCCTTATATAGGACTTCCGGTTTGCCGACCATCCGTCCAGAACGCTCAGTTCCTTTGCGAACGGAGCGAACGCCGACATACGGATTGCCACCTCCTGGTGATGAGTAACCGATGCGCGTGAGCGTTCCGCAAACCTCGATCGCTGGACGCAAAGACTCGCAACACTCATGCAGCAATACGCCGCGGGACAGGATGTGGAAGTCCACTTGGTCCAGTGAAGTCTTGCCAGCTGGTGTGCTCTCAGTGGCTCGCGCGTCCGGCAGCAAAACAGTTTCTTTTCTTGGCATGTGGTTTGCTCTCCGAAGTGGGCTAGAATCACGCAAACGGGGTCGCAATCCTTGGCCGAACCAACTGTTACCGCCGACGCGCAGGCAGGCGCTCCAGGCCCGCAACCCTCGTGGGTCAATCGGCTCGTGGGGATGCCGGGCGTAGCTTCGGCTTTTCTCTGGGGGCTTGCGGAAGGCACCTTCTTTTTTGTTGTGCCGGATGTGGCGATCTCCCTGGTAGCAATGCTAGAGCCGCGTCGAGCCTGGCGGCACATTCTGGCGGCCATCGCGGGAAGCGTAATTGCCGGAATGCTTCTGTTCGCTTGGTCATCGCGCGACCCGAGGAGTGCACGCGAAGCGGTTGCGCATGTGCCGTTTGTCACGGCGCGGATGTTTGCGCAAGTGGATGCAAGTTATCGAATGCATAGGCTAGGTGCAGTCTTCCTCGGACCTCTGTCAGGGATTCCTTACAAGATTTATGCCGTCGAGGCGCCGGAGTTCCTAGGCAGTGCGGCGTTTCTGTCATGCACGGTTCCGGCGCGAGCAGAACGATTCCTGACCGTATGGGTAGGATTTGGCCTTGCTGGAACTTTTCTCCGGAGATCGCGAGGATGGACGGCCTCGCAACTCGCCGTTCTGTATGGATCTTTCTGGGTTCTTTTTTACGCTTTCTATTGGAGCAGGATTGCTTTTCGGTGACGCCGCGTGTTGCGGCGGAAGGAAGTTATGCCGAGCATCTACGATCTGAAACCGAAATTTCAGAATCTCCTGCGGCCGCTGGTGAATGGGCTCGCGCGAATCGGCGTGACAGCGAATCAGGTCACGATTGCCGCACTGCTGCTTTCTCTCGGTGCCGGACACATGATCACGAGGACGCATGGCGGCCGGATGTTGCTGGTGTTGCCGGCGGTGCTGTTCGTAAGGATGGCACTCAATGCCATGGATGGGATGCTCGCGCGCGAACACAACCAGAAGAGCGCGCTGGGTGCGATTCTCAATGAGCTTGGTGATGTGGTCGCAGACGTTGGGCTTTACCTGCCGCTGGCGGCGGTGCCGGAATTCGATCCTTGGCTGGTGATTGGTGTTGTAATTCTCTCGGTTCTAACCGAGATGACTGGTGTGATTGGCGTGCAGATCGGCGCTTCCCGCCGTTACGACGGCCCGCTCGGAAAAAGTGACCGCGCATTTCTCTTCGGGCTGATGGGTTTGCTGCTCGGGTTTCGCGTGCATATCGAACGCGCGATCCCTGTTGCCCTCTTCGCGATGATCCTCCTGCTTGTACTGACGATTCTTAATCGGGCGCGGCGCGCGTTGCTGGAAATTTCCGTGAATGTTGCGCAGAAATGAGCGCTGGCATCCATCCCCTGGCGAGTGTGATCGCGGCGGTGGCGCGCGGGATCAGCGGCGTGCAGGTGCGGTGGGCCGGGTGTCGGCCGGAAGTAAAACAGCGGATTTACTTTGCGAATCACACGAGCCATCTGGATTTCGTGGTGCTCTGGTCGGCGCTGCCTAGTGAGGTTCGCAAACAAACACGGCCCGTGGCGGCCCAGGATTATTGGGAGAAAGGCGTGAAAGCGTACCTGGCGCAAAAAGTCTTTCGCGCGGTCTTGGTTCATCGCGGGGGAAACAGGGAGGAGGCACGGGCAGCAGCTTGCACGGTGATCGACAGGCTCGCAGAGGCGATGGGAGATACGGAATCGCTGATTCTGTTCCCGGAGGGTACGCGAGGGACGGGAGAAACCATCGCACCGTTTCGCAGCGGGCTCTATTACCTCGCGAAGAGGAGGCCCGAAGTTGAACTTGTGCCGGCTTACCTTGAAAACTTGAACCGGATTCTACCGAAGGGTGAAGTATTGCCGGTGCCGTTGGTAAGTTTGCTGACGTTTGGAGTGCCCCTGCACGTTGGAGAGACCGAGGACAAACGTGGATTCCTGGAACGGGCTTCTGCGGCGCTGTGTACGCTTCGCCGGAAAGGGGAATCGTGAGTACAGGCTCGCCGGGCTATCTAGCGCAGCAAGTTGCAACAGCCCATTGGTTTCTTCGCATGCAAGATCCGCTGCTGGCATGGCTCTTTGGCGGCGTGCTGGGCATTCTTGTTCTGGCGAGCGCGATCGGAGCCGTACTCAAGCAAACGGCAAAGAGCGATGCGGCGCGCGCAACGATCGACAATCTGAATGCGAGGACACGCGCGTGGTGGAAGATGTGCGCGATCTTCGCGCTGACTCTGCTGGTTGGCCGAGTCGGTTCGCTGGTCTTGTTCGCGCTTTTGTCTCTCCTGGCATTGCGTGAATACATCACGCTGATGCCGACGCGCCGCGGCGATCATCGAACGCTGCTCTGGATCTTCTTCGTCATCACTCCGCTTCAGTATTACCTGATCGGAATCCGCTGGTATGGATTCTTCGCGATCATGATTCCGGCGGTAGCGTTCCTGTTCATTCCCACTCGGATGGCGATGGCCGGCGACACCGGACATTTCCTCGAGCGCGCCGCGAAAATCCAGTTTGGAATCATGATTTGTTCGTACTGCCTGAGTCACGCGCCGGCGTTGCTGATCCTGAACATTCCCGGCTTCGAGGGCCACGATGCAAGATTGCTGTTGTATCTCGTGCTCGTGGACCAGATGAGCGACGTGCTGCAATACGTATGGGGAAAGCTCTCCGGGAGACATAAGATCGCGCCACGGGTCAGCCCGAACAAGACCTGGGAAGGTTTTGTCGGGGGCATACTTACGGCGACAGCGCTCGGGGCGGCCCTCTGGTGGGCCACGCCATTCACGCCGCTGCAGGCGGCAGGAATGTCGCTCGTGATTGCCCTGCTCGGTTTCGCCGGCGGCCTGGTGATGAGCGCGATCAAGCGCGACGTCGGCGTGAAAGATTTCGGCGCGATCATCGAGGGCCACGGCGGCATTCTCGATCGCATTGATTCGCTGTGCTTCGCGGCACCGATTTTTTTTCACCTCGTTCGATATTTCTTCGTTCCGTGACACGCGAGGAAAGACGTAGGTTAGCGGTGCACCTCGGGATTGTGCCTGGATCACGGGGAACCCGGAAGTTATCAGCTCGCCGGTCGGGTTAGTACCGACAAACGCGCTTACCGGACAAAGGGTTCTAAAATCTCAGGTAATGAGGGCAATCAGCCAGAACCCATGGCACCACTGCCTTGTTGGGTTTTTGCCTGTGGATATAAGATGGCGCAGGAGAGTCAGGAGCAATCATGGCCCATCAAGCACCACTGAAATATATCTTCTACATTGCCGCCACGCCGGAGAAGGTGTGGGAAGGCTTTGTGTCGCGGGAGTCGAACCGCATCCTCTTCTCGGGCGCTGAGCTTCAAGCGGACTTTAAGCCTGGCGGCTTGCTCGCATGGGTGGGTGCGGGACCCGATGGCAAGCCCATGACCTACGTCCGAGGGAAGGTCCTGCGGTTTGAGGCGCCAAAAGTCTTTCAGTACACCTTCGCAATGGGCCAAAATGATAAGGCGTCACGCGCAACGATCGAACTGGTACCCGAGACCGAAGCCACCAAAGTAACGGTGACGCATGACGAGTGGGCCGAGGATGACCCCACTTACGCTGCCTGCGCCGATGGATGGCCACGTATTCTTTCCCGCCTGAAGACGCTGCTTGAAACCGGGAAGACATTCAAGCCGCATTGATACGAAGTGGGAATGGTCTGAAATTTTTCGCACGGCAGATCTTCATCACTGAAACAGCTTTGGGTTGGGCACGTTTTCTTCCGCTTTGGCACTAGCGGACTTCAAGAATTGGTCGAGGCGGAGGAATTTGCGGCCGAGGGCGCCGGAGTAAGCGGACCATTCGGGTTCGCCGGACTCGAGCGCGAGGGCGGTTCGAACGGCGGCAAGTTTGGAATCGAGATCGTCGAGATAGTGGAAGACGAGGGCTTCGCGAATCATGGGGAGTTTCGGAGAGCCGAATTCGTACTCGCCATGATGGCTGATGAGAAGATGCTGAACGACGGTTTTCAAGTTGGTGGGAAAACCTTCGATGGCGTCCATGGCTTTCGAAACGGTTTCGAATTCCATCATGATGTGGCCGAGAAGCTGGCCTTCGACGGTGTAACTGATGGCGCGGTCGTAGCAGAGTTCGTCGAGCTTGCCGACGTCGTGGAGAATCGCGGCTGTGAGAAGGAGATCGAGGTCGAGTTCGGGATAGTGGGCGGCGGCGAGTTTGGCGAGGCCGCACAGGCTGATGACGTGCTCGAGCAGGCCGCCGAGATAGGCATGATGCATAACTTTGGCGGCGGGGGCGCGCTTATATTTGGCAGCGATGGCCGGATCGTTGAGGATTGCGGCAACAAGTTTTTTCAGAAAAGGATTGGCGATGGAGCCAGCGAATTCGAGCAACTGCGCGTACAGCTTCGCGACGTCGGCTTTGGTTTGCGGCAGAAAATCGGCGAGGTCGATTTCCTCGGGCTTGGCGAGGCGAAGCTGCAGGAGAGCAAGCTGCAGCCGGTTGCGGTAGATTTCGACGCGCGCCTGGACTTTGACGAAATCGTCGCGGTTGACGTCCTTGACGGCGGATTCGAACTGATCCCACATGCGGGCTTCGATGGTGCCGCTGCGGTCGCCGAGCTCGAGGCGCAGATAGGGTTTGCCCTCGCGGGTGTTGCGAATCTCTTTTTCACAAACGAGAAAAAAAGAGGTGATGCTCTGCTCGGAGTTCAGATCGGAAATGAAGGACGTTTTCATTGGCCGGAATTCGACCCGGACCTCTTGCCGAACAGCAGGAATTTTTTGGGGCCCTTTTTCTGCTTGCTGACTTCGGGGGTGGTGCTCACTTCCTGGATTTCGGAGCTGCCTCCACCGGCGATGTCCTGGTAGCCGGGCTTGATGATGACGTAGCTTTGCTCGCGCAGCGTTTTCAGGTATTCGCGCATGGAGGGCTCCAGGCGTTCGCTATAAAGCTTCTCGTTAATCTCATTCCGGACTTTCGCGAGTGACTGCTGGCCTTCGTCGTAATGTTCGAGCACCTGGAGAACCAGATAGCCCTGCTTGGTCTCCATGACTGCGGTTAGCTCGTTCTTCTTCATGCTGAAGACTTTGTCTTCGAGTTCCTTGGCGAGCTCGCCGCGCTTGTAAACGCCCAGAAATCCGCCCTGGTCTTTGGTGCTGCTATCCGAAAAGCGTTTCGCAATTTCGGCGAAGTCTTCGCCGTCCTGGATGCGCTTGAGGGCGGTCTCGGCCTTTTTCTTCAGATCGGGCAGCTCTTCGGGCTTCTTGTTTTGAGTGCTGACTTCGATCTCGCGGAGCGCGACTTGCTCGGGACGGACGAATTCGGACTTATGCGCTTCGTAGTATTTCGTGATTTCTTCATCGGTGATATTGATGTGCGAACCCACTTCGTTGCCAATGACGCGCTGGGTAAGCAGGTGATTTTCGATGTTACTCTGGAAGTCCTCCCAGTTCATGCCCTCCGAGGTAACGGCCTTTTCCAGCGCTTCGATGCTATCGAGCCTGTTTTGCTTGCGGATCTGGTCGAGCTGCTTGATGACGTCGGGCTTGACGTTGACGCCCATGTCCTTGGCACGCTGGACGAGGAGCGACTGGTCGATGAGGTCGCGAAGCGTATTTTTCTGACGGTCCGCAATGTCAGCCTGCAATTGCTCCGGAGTGCAGCGGCCCTGGCATTCCTGTTTGGCGTCATCTTCGGCGGTTTGCCGCGCCTTCTGGTACTCGGTGAAAGTAATGATCTCGTTGTTGACGCGCGCAATAATCTCTTCGATGGTTTTGCCGGCGTTGGGGCCAACGGGCTGAGCCGGCGCCGCGGCTTTGGGCCTCGACTGTGCCGGAACGGCGGGCTTGGCCGGAGGGGTGGCCGGCGGATTAGCTTGCGAGGTGGATTCGGGCTTATCTTGTGCCGCGAGCGGCAAGGCGGCGCAGAGCGCCAGAATTAGAAGTAGTTTTTGCATCAAATTTTTCCTTGGTGAGCCCAGTTTTCCGCACGAAGGACAAAAAAGCAGATCCCTCGCTGCGCTCGGGATGACACGCCTGGATGCATCGCTATATTGGGCAAGCCTCATTAGCAAGTAATCAGTTTAGCTCTGCGCTTGAAGGCCGAGCAATACGTTTCTCAAAACCGCGGGGACGGATTCGCCGCGCTTGAACTCGATCCAAAGGACGCCGCTGGGATCGAGCTTAATTCCGGGGCGCGAGCGGACCACGGTTACCACCCCGGCTGGATCCAGCGTTGTCTCCGCGTGGAAGCGCACGGCGATGCGACTGCTCTGGCGCTCGACGGCGGAGATGCGCAGGCGCTCGCACATGGATTTGAGGACGGCGTAGTCCAAAAGGTTTTCTACGGATGAGGGAAGGGCGCCAAAGCGGTCCTCCAGCTCCTTGCGAACATCCTGCTTCTCCTCTTCGGTGGCGATGGTGGAAATGCGCTTGTAAGTGCGCAGGCGAAGATTCTCGCTGGGAATGTAGTCCTGCGGGATGCGCACGTCAAAGCCAAGGCTCAGGGTGGTGCGCAGATCGGGAGCGGCTTCTTCGCCTTTGAGTTTGGCAACGGCGCGCTCCAGCATCTGGCAATACAGGTCAAAGCCGATGGCCTCGATGTGACCATGCTGCTGGCGACCCAACATGTTCCCGGCGCCGCGAAGCTCGAGGTCGAGCGCGGCGATGCGAAAGCCCGCGCCGAGTTCGCTGAACTCCTTCATGGCGGCAAGGCGCTTGCGGGCGATGTCGGAGAGCGTGGCTTCCGGTGGAACGAGGAGATAGGCGTAAGCGCGCTGGCTGGAACGGCCGACGCGGCCGCGGAGTTGGTAAAGTTCAGCGAGGCCGAGGCGATCAGCGCGGTTGATGAGGATGGTGTTGGCGCGGGGAATGTCCAAGCCGTTTTCGATGATGGTGGTGGCGACGAGGACGTCGGCTTCGTCGCGAATAAATTTGAGCATCACGCCTTCGAGCTCTTTTTCGCCCATCTGGCCGTGAGCCACGACCACGCGCGCCTTGGGGACGAGCTTGGCCACCATGGCGCCGAGGGAATAAATGGATTCCACGCGATTGTGGACGAAAAAGACCTGACCGTCGCGCGCCAGCTCCGTTTCAATGGCGCGCTGAACGAGATCTTCCTGGAACGGAGCGACGAGCGTTTGGATGGCGAGACGGTCGCGCGGCGGGGTTTCGATGAGGGACATATCGCGAAGGCCGACGAGCGACATGTGCAGCGTGCGCGGTATGGGCGTTGCGGAGAGGGCGAGGGCGTCGACGTTTTTGCGCAATTCCTTGAGCCGCTCTTTATGGGCCACACCGAAGCGCTGCTCTTCGTCGACGATGAGCAACCCGAGGTCGGCAAATTTCACGTCTTTGGAAAGCAAGCGATGCGTGCCAATGACGATGTCCACCTTTCCCGCTTCCAAATCCGCAAGAACCTTCTTTTGTTCGGCAGGGCTGCGGAAACGGCTGAGCATTTCGATGCGCGCGGGAAACGCGGCGAAGCGATTCTTGAAAGTTTCAAAATGCTGAAAAGTGAGGACGGTGGTCGGCGCAAGAATGGCGACCTGCTTGTTATCCATGACGGATTTGAAAGCCGCGCGCATGGCGACTTCGGTCTTGCCGTAGCCGACGTCGCCACAAAGCAAGCGGTCCATGGGTTCGCCGCGTTCCATGTCGCGCTTGATATCGCTGATGGCGGTGATCTGGTCGGGAGTTTCCTCAAATTCGAAAGCATCTTCGAACTCGCGCTGAAAATTGCCGTCGGGCGAAAAGGTGAAGCCCGGGGTGGTTTTTCTCTGCGCGTAGAGAGCGAGCAGCTGGTCGGCCATGTCTTCGACCGATTTGCGCACGCGAGTCTTGCGGGTGTTCCAGGCGGTGCCGCCGAGTTTATCGAGCGGAGGATGCGTGCCTTCGAGCACGCGGTAGCTCTGGACGAGATCCATGCGCTCGAGGGGAACGTAGAGGCGCGCATCCTCGGCGTAACGGAGCAACATGAACTCGCCGCGATGACCGTTGGACTCAATCTGGCGGAGGCCTTCGAATTGGCCGATGCCGTGATCGACGTGAACGACGAAGTCGCCGGGTTTGAGCTCGGCAAAATCGCTGAAGAAGCCGGAGGTGCGGATTTTGCGGCTGGGACGCTCGACGGCGGGAGTGACATCGAAGAGGTCGGCGTGGCCGTAGATGGTGAGGTTGACGTCCGGAAACGTCACGCCTTCAGGAAAAGGCGCGCGGATCAGAAGCATGCCTGCGGATTCCTGTGCGCCTTCGGCGGTGAAACCGGCGGCAGCGTCCTCCGATTCACCGAGCACGTAAGGCACTTCGTATTCGCGGCAAATGTCGGCGAAACGCTCGATTTCGCCCGTGCTGGCGGCCGTGAGGAAAACCCTGCCGCCGGATGCCAGCTGCGACTTCACATCGCCCATGCAAGCAACGACGTCGCCATGAAAACGGGAACTGGGTCGGGAAGAAAGCTCGAACTGTGGCGTGGAACCGATGGCAAGCGCGAGTTGCTCGACGTGAATCTGGGATGTTTTGCCGAGCGCGGCGGCAGATTGCTCTTCCGACCAGAAATAGTGAGAGGCCGGAGACGAATTGGCGTGACCATGGCGCTCGTAGTTTTCCGTCGCGGCCGCAAGATGCTGCGCGGCGGCCTGGCGCAAAGTCTCCGGCTCATCGAGGAAAACGATAGGACGCAGCGAACTTTCTGCCAGCTCGAAGAGTGCACTGGGGCCGGGCTCCTTGGGCGAACCAAAGAAAGATGGTGTTTCCCAATCCGAGGAATCGCCAGTACTCAGATTTTCCGGCGCGGGCACGGACCATTCGGTCAAAGGCAGGAGCGTAGTTCGTACAACCGGCGCGATGGAGCGCTGAGTGCGCGGGTCGAACTCGCGCACGGATTCGACGGCGTCGCCCAGCAGTTCGATGCGCACAGGACGCGGCGCTTCGGGCGAAAAGACATCAATGATGCCCCCGCGAACGGCGAACTGGCCCGGCAGCTCCACCATTTCCGTGCGCGTGTAGCCGACGGAACCGAGGTGCGTGACGAGTTCTTCGTGGGGAATTTCCTTATCTTTTGCCAGCGTGCGCGCGAGATAGAGATAGGCGGCAGGATCCTGATAACGCCACAGCGCCGCGGCGATGGGCGCAATCACCAAGGAGATTTCGCCGTCCACAAGACGAAAGAGGGTAGCAGCGCGGCGTTCGAGAATATCAGCGTGGGGACTTTGCGATTCCCAGGGAAGCCGGTCAAACGCGGGGAGCGTGGCCACGCCACCCACAGCTCCCGGGAAGATCCCGGCAAAGAAACGGAGCGTATCGGCCAAGGATTCGGCGCGGCGATTCGAATCGGTCACGAAAAAAGCGGGGCGGCGCAATTCGTGCGTCAGGCACGCCGCAACAAGAGCTTTGGCGACGTCGTGCAAACCGGTGATCGAAACATGGCTGCCGCCTGCACGCAAAGCGGCCAGGGCGCCCTCCATCGCAGGATGGCGGAGCAAAGCCTCCAATCTTTCGCGGACGGCAGGAAGTATCATGCGAGGATGATCAGGATTCCGCGCGTGGCGCGCGCGCCCCTTCCCGGATTTTCCGCAGAATCGCGGTCGTCGAATAGCCCGGCACGAGAGGAAGGGAGACGACCCGCCCGCCTGCAGCTTCCACTTCTTCGCGGCCCACAATCTGATCGCCAGGCCAATCGCCGCCTTTGACGAGAACATCCGGGAGCAGTTGCGAAATCACTTGGCGCGGGGTCAGCTCATCAAAAATGATGACTGCATCTACCGACTCCAATGCCGCGAGGATTTCGGCACGCTCGCGCTCCGGCATGACCGGGCGGCCGGGACCTTTCAATTGGCGCACGCTCGCGTCACTATTCAACCCGACAATGAGCACATTTCCCAGAGCGCGTGCGAGTTCGAAGCCGCGAATATGCCCGGGATGCAGCAGGTCAAAGCAGCCGTTCGTGAAGACGATGCGGCGGCCGTTGCGTTTCTCGCGGCCAAACCGCAGAATCGCTTCCTCCAGGGTCAGGATTGCCGAGGTCAAGGGATCTCCATGCGAACGAGTAAGACCAAGATTCCCGCTCCTTCGTCAAAAGGTAGTTTATCACGCGCGAATCGCGGCTCGATTCACGGAGCGATGGCCTGGATGAACCGACGAAAACTGATCCATGGGATTGCCGGAATCCCTCTGTTGCTCGGCGGAATAGCTTTGATCCGCATGCAACCCTATCGCGCGCACAGTGTGCTAGCCAGCGCGGGCGGGTGTCAGATGAGCGTGGATGTGGTCGAGCCGAGTTCCGGTGACGCGCAGGGCTTTGTCGTACTTTTGCATGGAATATCCGCCACGAAAAGGATCATGTGGTATGTCGCACAAGGTTTCGCGAACCAGAACCTGAGGGTTTTTGTGCCGGACTTGCCGGGGCATGGACGGACGCCAGGGCCGTTTACGCCAGAGCGCGCAGAAGAATGCACGGAAGCGCTGGTTCAAGAGCTGATGCAACGGCGCGCAATCGTCCCTGAAAAAACGATTCTTGCGGGCCATTCGATGGGTGGGGCACTTGCCGTGCGTGTTGGCGCCCGCGTTCCAGTGGCGGGGGTGATCGCCATTTCGCCGGCGCCGATGGGCACGCAGCGCCTGTCTCCGGAAATACAACTGTTCAGGGATTCCACGCCACTGCCTGCCAACTCCCTGGTGCTCAGTGCGGCGTGGGAGCCGGCCAGCGTGCGCGGTTATGCTGAAGATTTGGTCCGGTCGCGCAGCGACGGCACGAGCGAATACGCGGTGATTACTCGTGCCACACACGTGAGTTTGCTGTTTGACTCCGCGACGCTATCGCATGACGCACGGTGGGCGGCGCACCTTCTTCACGCGGATAACAATGTACCGTTTCCATCGCATCTCGCGCTTTATGGTTTCCTGCTCGGAACTGTGGGGCTCGTTGTGCTAGCCGGTCCGTTTTTGGTAGAAGCAGCCGGAGGTCAACAGGAAGTGGAAATAGCAGAGGAAACGCCTGCGGTAAGACCGGCCGTTGCCCTGCCCCAGGTCGCTCTGGTGTCTGTGCTAACGGTGATTGCCTTGCGTTTGGGAGTGCCGCTGCGGTTCGTTCATGTTTTCCAGGGGGATTACCTGGCCAGCTTCTTTTTGTTCGGCGGACTTGCGCTCCTCGCATGGAATTGGAAAATTCTTCGCGTGTCCCGAAAAATTGCGGTTGGACACATTCTTGCCACCGCGGTGGCTGCGATTGTGTTGATCCTGCTGTTCGGGGCCTGGTTGGACCTCACGTTTTACGAGGCCTGGCTGACCATTCCCCGCTGGTTACGAATGCCTGGCATGTTTCTCGCCTTCCTGCCGTGGCATCTGGCGGAAGAAATCCTCTTGGGCGGCGAGAATTCCGCGAACCGATGGGTGCGTACTGCGAAAGCGTTAGCATTCCGGGCGCTCGTGTGGCTGGCATTGATGGGAGGCGTCTTCCTCCTCCACACCGGAGAGATCCTGATGGTGCTGCTCTCCGTGTACTTCGGACTGATTTTCGTGCTCCAGCGGCTCGCTGTGAACGTGGTGCGCCGCGAGACACGCTCGGTCGGCGCTGCCGCGGTATTCGGTGCTATACTCCTGGCAGGTTTTTGCCTGGTGATCTTCCCCGTCACCTGAGGGCCCGTTTCCGAGGCCCGTCATCCAAGGAATTCCTTGAGGCGAGTTTCGCACCGGGAGAAGGAATTCGAGGGCCGCAACGAAACATAACCATGGCGGAGATTGCAATCATCGGTGGCGGCCCCTCTGGCGCAATGTGCGGCGAACAGCTCGCTCGCGCGGGGCACAAAGTAAACCTGTTTGATGAGCACCTGGCGTGGGAAAAGCCGTGCGGCGGCGGGCTCACGCACAAAGCCATTCAATGCTTTCCGTTTTTGCTCGACAATGCCTACCCAAAGAAGCTGGTTCACTCCGTCGAATTAATCAGCAGTCAGGAACATCACGCGACGCTGGAAATGCCGCACCCGATCGTGATCTATTCGCGAACGGTGCTGAATGGGCTGCTGCTGGATCGCGCGCAGGCGGCAGGCTGCCATGTGCAGCGATCCCACGTCATGAGTGTGGATACCGAAAACACGAAGGCGCGCTACTGCGTCGAAGGCCAGTGGCACGAAGCGGATTTTCTGGTGCTGGCGGCGGGCGCGCGCAATCAATTGCTGCCAGGGACCCGGGCGCTGCAGCGCGACGAACTGGAGATGACCCAGGGCTATTTCGTGCCGCAGAACGCCGATGCCATCACCATCAAATTCCTGCCGCAGTTTGAAGGATATATTTGGTCGTTCCCGCGCAACGATCATCTGTCGGTTGGGATTTGCGGAAGCATGGCTGCGCATACCAGTGCGGAGCTTCGCGGGCACCTGCAGACTTTCGTGGAGAAGCGCAACATTGCGACCGAGGGCGCCAAATTCTACAGCCACGTGCTTCCCTCACCGCGGGAACGAACGCTTTCCGAACGCAACGTAGTAGGAAAAAACTGGGCGCTGGTCGGAGACGCCGCGGCGTGGGTCGATCCCCTGACGGGCGAAGGCCTGTTTTACGCCATTCGCTCCGGCGAACTGCTGGGGCGTTCGCTCGCCGAAGGCTGCCCGGAAAAATATCCCGCGTGGATCAAGGCGGCGTTCTCGACAGAGCTGGAGTTCGCTGCGCGGATCGTGCGGCGCTTTTACCGCGGATCGTTTCTGGGAAGCGCAGTGACGACGCGGATGGTGCAGTTCATTCGCCGCAGCCCCGTGTTCCGTCAATTGGTCGGAGATCTCTTCAGCGGCACGCAAGATTATTCCAGCCTGAAACGGCGGCTGTGGGGTCGCTTGGGCATCACCATCAGCGAATTCATCGCCAGCGTGCTGAACATGGAGCCTGCCAGGGGAACTCGCATAAGACATACCGGGGCCGCCGGCGACTGAACTGAACTGCCGAAGCTCACCCCTTGTAGCAGTGTAGTTTCTCGAGCCCGACCTGCATCCAACAGCGAGGGCTGGGTTTGCCTCACGATTCATGACCACCAAGACGAACGACAAACCATCTTCCAAGAACGAAAAGCGCAAGAACGCGTGGAAGAATCTTCCCGACGTGTGGGCGTTGATCAAGCCCAGGCGCGGTCTGCTTGCGCTGGGGTTCGCGCTGATGGCCGTCAACCGCGTCGCGGGGCTGGTGCTGCCGGCTTCCACGAAGTATCTGATCGACAACGTCATCACCAAGCGGCAGGTCAACCTGCTAACGCCCATCGTGCTGGGCGTGCTCGGCGCCACGGTCATTCAAGGACTGACCTCGTTTACGCTGACGCAACTGCTCTCGAAGTCCGCGCAAAAAATGATCGCCGAGCTGCGCCGGAAAGTGCAGGCGCACATTGGCAGGCTGCCCATTTCGTTCTACGACGCGAACAAGACCGGTGTGCTCGTCTCGCGGATCATGAGCGACGTGGAAGGCGTGCGCAATCTGATTGGCACGGGGCTGGTGGAGTTCGTTGGCGGCCTGATGACCGCGGCCATTGCACTGGTGTACCTGATTCATACCAGCGTGCTGATGACTGCGGTGGCTTTTGGGGTCCTGCTGGTTTTCGGCTTCGCCATCAGCAAAGCGTTTGCGACGATCCGCCCCATTTTTCGCGCGCGGCCTAAAATTACCGGAGAAGTCACCGGGCGGCTCACGGAATCCCTGAGCGGCGTGCGCGTGGTGAAGGGTTATCACGCGGAGGAGCGCGAGGAAGGAGTGTTTTCCGCCGGCGTGCAGCGCCTGCTCGACAATGTACTGAAGACATTGACCGCGACATCGCTTATGAGTTTCTCCGCGGCAGGGCTCATGGGGGTGGTCAGCGCCATCATCATGGAAATCGGCGCGCATAAAATTATTTCCGGGTCGATGACCCTGGGAACATTTTTTGCCTTCAATATTTTCCTGGGATTCCTGGTCGCACCGGTCTTTCAGATCGTGGCCATCGGCACGCAAATCACGGAGGCCATTACGGGCCTGGAACGCACGCGCGAAATCCTCAACGAAAAACTGGAGGACGCAGATCCGCACCGCACACGGAGGCTGGATCGAGTGAACGGCCTGGTGGAAATGGAGAACGTGAGCTTCGCTTACGAATCCCGAAAAGAAGTTTTGCATGGTGTGAGCTTCCAGTCGGAGCCAGGGACGGTCACGGCACTCGTGGGTCCATCGGGGGCGGGAAAATCGACCATCATCGGATTGATCGCGGCCTTTTACGCCCCGGCGAGCGGCAGGGTGCTCGTGGACGGAGTGGACCTGGCGACAGTCAAGCTGGATTCCTATCGCACGCAACTCGGCGTGGTATTACAGGAAACTTTCCTGTTCGACGGAACGATTCGCGAAAACGTGGCTTTCGGCCGGCCCGACGCCAGTGAAGAAGAAATTCTCGCCGCGTGCCGTATCGCGCGCGTGGACGAATTCGCGGAATCGTTCGAGAACAAGTACGACACGGTGGTCGGCGAACGCGGCATAAAACTTTCCGGCGGGCAAAAGCAGCGCGTGTCAATCGCGCGAGCCATCCTCGCCGACCCGCGCATTCTCATCCTCGACGAAGCTACGTCCAGCCTGGACTCCGAGTCGGAAGCGCTGATTCAGGAGGGCCTGCGGTACCTGATGCGCGGCCGCACTACGTTCGTGATCGCGCACCGGCTTTCCACGATTCGGCGAGCGGAGCAGATCCTGGTGGTCGAGGCAGGGCGCATCATCGAGCGCGGCACACATGAGAGTCTCTACGCGCTCGGCGGGCGCTACTATGACCTCTACACCAAGCAGCACGCCGTCGAAACCAACCTCTTCCTTGCGCCGGGAGAGAGCACGGACTTGGAAGAAGCTGCTGCTGCGGAATCGCCGGCGGGCGGGAACGGCCGCGGCGATGCAGGGCTGCCGGATGCCATCCGCATTATCCGTGGGCAGAGCAGTTAACGAACATCGATTCAAAAAAAAGCGCGGCCAAAAGCCGCGCTCGTTCGTTGGGACTGCATCCAAGAAGAATCGCTAAGCCATGGGACGCCGCACAAGGACCTTCTTGCTCACCGGGGGTGGGATCAGCGTGGCCATTTTGCGAATCATGGCCAGGACGAGGCGTTTGTCGCCATCCGAAAGCGTGGTGCTGTACTTCTTGATTTCCGCCAAGAAGCGAATCTCATCCTGGGAGAGCTCGCCCAGGGCTTTCTGAGTTTCGCGGTCGCGCGGCGTCTCCGTGCCGGGGAAAAAGTCTGCCAGCGAAATGTCCATGGCTTCGGCGATTTTGGCAAGCGTTTCGAGAGACGGCACGGTGTGGCCGTTTTCCACGCGCGAGAGGTAACAGCGCAAAAGCCCGGTGCGGCGCTCAATGTCACCCTGCGACAAGCCGCGCTGGCTGCGATAGGTCTTGATGACTTCTCCGATGTTTACCCGAGGTTTCTCTTTCGGCATGATCTCCCCACCCGAGGGGGTATCTTAGTCACTAACAGCAGGAGTGGCAAAAGGGAATTTCTCCGGGATGGGTCTAATCCGACAACGGTGCAGCAGCCTCGGAGAATCGTTGCAGAAATGACGAAAGGCGAGTACCGGCTCGCCTTTCGTGAAGGATTCCTCGCATTAAAGGAATGTGGTTCGCGAAATGGAGTTACCCTTGCGAGGGTGTCACCGTCACTGGCTGCTGAAGGCGGAATTCGAGCAGCGTTTCGCTCGGGACTTTCACTTGCTGGCCGCGCGTAAAGACTTGCACGCCCGCGCCTGCCGCCGAGCCTACGCCTGCACCGATGGCCGCGCCTTTGCCGCCACCCGCGATGGCACCGATAATCGCGCCAGCAACGGCGCCGCCGCCCACTTTCTTTGCGGTGTCTGAGCCGCGGCCCTTGCCCTTCAAGTTGTAGTCACTGCTGACCACCGGGTAGTCCTTGCCGTCAATCACCACGCGCGTCAGCTCAAGCTGCAGTTCAGCGCTGCCGGACATATGACCGGCTTCCTTCGCTTCAGCAAGCCGGCCGTACACATCGGTTCCCTTGCGGGCGACAATGGTATTCCCGACGGTCAAGTCGGTCTCGAGACTGGCGTGGAAGACGTCACCTACGTGATTTTTCGAAGAGTCCACGCCGTCGATCATGCGGATGAGAAGAGATTGGCCTGCGGGAATCGTGACGTCACCTCCCGCAGGGGCGCTCGCCGGCGCAGATGCCGGAGCGGCGGCAGGAGCGAGGGCCGCTGCCGGCGCAGCGCTTCCGGAATGACTGGTAAAGGTCAGTGCCACTATCTCGTTGGTATTAAAGGTCTGTACTTCCCCATTGACTTCAAAGCGGAGCACGACTTGCGTGCCTCCGAGATACTTCCCTTGCAAAACCTTGCCATTTTTCAGTTCCAGGGTGTCAGCGGCAGCCGCACCCACAAAAAACAGTCCCAATACGATTGAAGCGAACAAACGATTCACGTTGACCATGCTCCCTCTCTCATTCCGAAATCACAAATTCGAGTGATCTCCGTACTGTTCCCCCCATACTCAGCGGCCGCACACGATTCTACAGCATTGGATGGCGGAGGGGTGGCGGATGGTTGCGCGCGTCGCGACAATCCTCAAAGTATGAAGGCCCAAGCCGAGAAGGCCCGGGCCCTGATGAGTAGCTCAAAGCATTGGTCAAGCCGAGGCTGGCCTAGTCAGATCGCGTTTCACTTATCGGTGGCGCCGGGCCTCGTCCGCATCCTCAGCGAGGTCCTGCATGAACGCGAAAAATGCAGGCGATTGGCCGATGAACAGCCCCATGTCCGTCAAGAACTTGACTACGCCCTTGGCGATGTCCTTTGTTTCGGTCGGGCGAATGACGGAACAAGGCGGCAGCTTTCGACTGATGAACGGGCACGGCTCCGGCATGATCAAGTTGGTCTGAAAATCCTCGCCGCCAAACGGAGAAGAATTCAGGTCCGGAAAGGTGACCGACACACCGGTCACTGGATCCACGGCAGTCTTCTGAGGCGCGTTGCCCGCCTTATCCGCCCAGGTTTGGAAATGCATGGTCTCGGTAGGACCAATGCTGATCAGGATTCGCAAGACTTCGGGATGCGTCGCGCGTTGCGCCATCGCGGGATATAGGCTGGTGCCGCCTTGTTCGATAGTCGGAAAGTGGAAACCCGCCGTATTCGCGATAACCTGAAGGAAGTTGGGATCGCTGGTGTCGGCGTCGGTCCTGGGAATGGCCGTGTGCTGCCCATTGTTTAGGTCTGGGATCGCTTGCGGGAACGTGAAATTGGGATCGAGGTCGGGGTTGTGGGTGCTGCTGCGGTAGCGAGTCCACCAACTTGTATCCAAGGTGAGCTGCGTGAGATTTGTAAGCCGCAGGTTTCCGCTGGACCCGGCTGCCGTACTACCTGGCAGAGTGCGAAAAGCCTCCAGACTTACGGGATCGGCTCCCTTCGATACGAGGTATGCGTTCAGGAAGTTTTGATGGGTGAATTCATCATCGGTGTTGTCGTGGATGTACTGCGCCATGTCCGAATCCAGCATCTGAAGGGCGGCCGTGTAGGCTGGATTGCCACTTCCGCCCGGGACCTCGCTGGTATTCGGGATGCCTCCGAGTTCGTTGTATTGCACCCAGAAGTCGGTCTCCAGGATTTCCGCCGCGGCCGCGAACCTCAGCAATGCAGCGTCTCCCGGAGTGAGCCTCCCGCTCTTCTCTTCCCGGCCCTCCTGAGCAAAGACTGGTGCCCGGCTAGCGAGCAGCCCAGCCCCTAGGGTTGCTGCCCCTGCCGCCACTGTTCCGTTCCTTAAAAATGAGCGCCGATTGGTACTCCTCGAGAGCAAATTCGACTTCTCTTTCATCGGTTTATCCTCCCTTCGAATTGGCCTATTGGCTAAGATTGAGCTGAGTTGCGCTGCAAATCTGCTCAGACTCACCCCAATGTTCCTTGGGCTTAGATGGCTTAGTTTTGGGGGGAATAAATCAGCCGGAGGACAAGTCTTTATCAGCGTCGAGCCCTTTGGGAAATAGAGATTTAGATTAGAAGCTCAAGCAGAAAGGAAAGGATCGCGGGCAACCTGGGGTCGAGGCCAGGAAATCCCCGGGGTGGAGCCCATGAAAGATGCTAAGAGCTTAACTTCCATGGTACGGTTCGGCACCTTCGAAGTTGGGTTCGAGTCGCGTGAAATTCGGAAGCACGGCATGCGCATCCAACTGGAAGAAAAGCCCTTCCAAATCCTGGAGATGTTGATCAAAAGTGCCGGGCAAGTTGTGGAGCGAAAAACGCTTTGCGAAAAACTCTGGCCGGATACCTATGTAGCTTTCAACCATAGCCTGAACACAGCCGTCAACAAACTCCGCAACATTTTAGGGGATTTGGCGAAGAGTCCTCGATTCATCGAAACCCTCCCGCGTTTGGGCTACCGCTTTGTCGCGCCGGTGCAGTGGGAGAGTAGGAACCGCTTGTGCGATGCCGGCAGGACGCTCGTGGTGCTTCCATTCGAAAATCTGAGCGGTGAGCCCGGGATGGACCGTTTTGCCGACGGTCTGACCGAAGAGATGACTTTGCAGCTCAGCCAGTTAAATCCGGAGCAGCTTGGCGTGATCGCGCGAACTTGCGCTGTGCAATACAGAGGGAGAAAGAAATCCATCCGCGAGATCGCCGAGGAGCTGCACGTCGACCTTGTGCTTGAGGGGAGCGTTCGGCGCGAAGGCAAGCACGTTCGCATTATCGGCCAGTTGATCGAGACCCGCGACCAGACCTGCTTGTGGTCCGCAAGTTATGACCGCGATCTAAGGGACACCGTTGCCGTCCAGACTCAAGTGGCGCGTGAGATCAGGAGAGCGCTTGGTGTTGAGTTGCTCCCGGCAAGTTTGCCGAAAGCTTTGGCCCCTGGTCCGATGGTGCACCAAACTCTTCGACACATTAAGGCATCGTCGGTTCAAGGTTCCACCCGTCCACAACGATTTCCGGCGTAGAACCAGCCACGGAAGAGCGTTCATATCCCGCCGTGACGGTCTTTTTTTCACCTGGCAGCAAAGAGAAATAATTGTCGCTCCAGAACACCGGGACGACATCTTCCCCGCCCTTGCCGCGCGTGAGCCGCGGATGCACCATGAAGGCTACGTCCTCACCTTTGTTCTCCACCGAAACTGTTATCCAGCGGTTCGGTCCGCTTGCATGCACTGCCTTGGTAATCGCCACTTTTGCGTTCCCCAATCCGTTCAATCCGGTGAGGTCGGCAAAATCTTTCTGCGGGGTATAGTCCGTATCATTCCTCTTGGCCCAGTCGAGTGTGTCTACCTTGGTTGAGAGCCAATAGAAATTGTCGCTGACTAGTTTCCCTGCCGCATCGCGAAGTTCAAGCTTAAGGAAATACGCCGCAGACAGCCCATCCGGAACGGGCAGGTCAAACGCTTTTGTGCTGCTGTCCGCGGCTAGATCGAGCGTGGCGTTCCGCGAAGCCTTTTCCTTGGCATCGATATTGTAAATCTTCGCGCTTACTTTGATTCCTTTCAGTGCCTCGTAGGTACCGTTGATCACCGCCACGGAATTGTCGTCGTAGGAATACTGGATATGAATCGGCTCGCAAGCCTTCTTCGTTCCAAAATATCCGCCCGCCGGGACGAGGTAGTAGTCGTAAAGATGCCAAATCATAGACGGCCAGGCGTTGTTGAGCATCCACTGAATCACGCCTGTTGCAGTGTATTTGTTGCGCGCATAGGCTTCGAACATGGCGCGTTCGCCATCGTAGGTCATCGCCTGGGCCTTGCGCTCGTAATCATCCAGGGAAGTTGCGGCACCGTAGCGGCGGCTTAGGCCATCCGTGAAAATGTTCACGTTGGTGAAGCGCTCGCCGCCAGCATGTTGGTTCCACACATCATCAATCGGCCAGAGATGTTCCTTGGGAATAAATTTTTCGAGCGACTCGCGCGGGGGAATTGCCGGTCCAGGGCTCGTTTCGGTGTTGTAGCCGTAAGCTCCGCCCGCTTCCCTGTCGGCCAGCCAGTAGACCGGCGGTACGTACTCGTAAGGACCGGTCATCTTTACGCCGGATGCTCCGCTAACCGTCGTCTTCTGCTCCGAAGCCGACGACACCACCGGGTTCGGCCACTCCAGTTCCTTCTCGATGCCGAGGTACATCTGCTCCACATCGGCTGGCGGCGGGTTGTCGCTTCCGTTCAAAAAGACAAACACACTTGGATGATTGCGCAACCGCGTGATCTGATCGCGCAACGACGCCGCGGCGACTCGGTTTTGATCCCCTTTCCAATTGTTCCAACGCTCCCACGCATCGCAACAGGTCCAGCCGGGCATAACCAGAATCCCAAGCTTGTCGGTCTTGTCGAAGAATTCGTCGCGGTCGAGGCGCCCTTCCAGCCGGATCGTGTTCAAGTGCATATCGCGCACGTAGGCGAGATCCGCATCGAGCTTGGCCGAAGACCACCGGAACAGCAGATCGGGCGCCCACGCCGCACCGCGAATCAGCAGTTTCCTTCCGTTGATCTTGAAAAGCCGGTAGCCTTGATCGGTCAGTTCGGAAGTGACTTCGCGGATTCCAAAAGTCACGCTCGCGCTATCCGAAACTTGCTTCCCCACTTCGAACTTCAGCGTCGCGGTGTACAGCTCCGGCGTCCCCATCTGATAGGGCCACCAGAGCTTCGGATGAGCCAGTTTGAGTTTCGCGAATTGCTCTGGCGCAAATTTGACGACCTTGGATTCGCCGTCATTGAGTTCAACGGGCTGCTGCAATTCGATGCGGTCGAATTCCGCGTGCAACACACCTTTCACCGGGCCATTCGAAACATTCCGCACTTCCGCGCTGATCGTCAACTCGGCAGATTTGTAGACCGCATCCAGTTTCGATGCCACGAACGGATTTCTCACCGCAACCGGCCCGCTCGACGTCAGAAAGACCTCTTTCCAAATCCCCATATCCTTATCGGGAGGAGTGGGATTCCAATCCACCCAGGTGATTCCCAAATCGTATTTTTCAGGCGCGAAAACCTCGAGCGCCAGTGCATTGGATTTTCCGGGCCTGAGAAATTTGCTCACATTGAATTCGTATGCGCGGTAGGTTCCCGCGACGTCATTCGTGTCCGCGATTTTCTGTCCGTTCACCCAGAGGTTGGCCCGGTAATTGATCCCCAGAAAACTCAGCCATGTGACATTTTCCCCCGCATGCGCAGGCGCCGTGAACTCCGTCCGGTACCACCAGGAGCAGCGGAAAGGACTTCCTTCGGGCATATCCTGATTGGCAAAAAGCGGCCTGTCCGAATAATCCATCCCCGGAAACGACTTCAGGTTCTTGTCGTAATTGGGATCGGGATAGGTTTTATCCGTCACCAGTGCGCCCACCACCGTCGCCGGAATGTCGGCCTTGTGCCACCCGGCGACGTCGAATCCCGCCTCGGAGATCTGCTCACCATTCGCCCTCACATCACACGACGACTGGATCTGCCAATTCTCGTGGAGATAAGTTCGCCCGGACGCGTCCGTCGGAGTGTCGGCTGCAAGGGCGCTTTCGCTGAGGATCGAACATAGCGCGATAACCATCAACAGAAACGAACACAGTCGTGGCATGGAACCCCTCGAACCTGCGGGAATGAGAATCGAGAATCCTGGACATCCGGGCGTTTCGCCCGCGCCTATATTAAACCGTGTCAATGGCCCGCGTCTCTTGTTTATTTTCCCGGAGAGGAAAGCAGGGGACGTGCTTCGAGCATGGGTATGTGTCCGTCGGAATCAGAGTGAAGCCGGGTGAGATTGCGCTCAACGACAGTGCAATCTCACCTTAGACTCGTCAGCTCACGAGCATCCACTAAAATCGATCCGCGCGGCATTCGTCGTTGCCCCGGGCGTCACTTTGAGAGGCATATTCGTCGAGTCCTTGCTCGTAGTTTGAGACGCCGGTGAGCATATCGCCGCGTTGGATGTAGGATTTGTTGCGTCCGCTTCGACCGTGTAAAGAACATCTCCTGACGCCGGTGCGGTGAATGTGACTTTGCCTGCTGAAATTGTGCCCACATTGGGATTGCTTGCTGGAACAACCAAGGTGTAGCTTCCACAGAAGGCTCCCGCAGGGCTTCCCGTTGCGCACGATGTGCCCGAATTCACCTGAATGCTGGAATTCGACGTTGGGAACAAGGGAACGGTGAAGGTGTGGCTGGTGCTCGAAACTGTCACGGTTTGTAACGCGCTGACGGTGGCGTCGATGCTCGCTCCCGTTGTTCCATTAATTGCCGTGATTGCACCCTGAATCGTTCCGGGACCGGTCGAAGCACCGGCAGTCGCGGGCGTTTCTGCCACGAGCGGAACGGCGCCGAGATTCGTCCCTGCGGTGACGTTGAAAACCACTGTAACGTCGTAAGCGGTCCCGGACGAAGTAATTGCATCCACTACTACATCGGGCACTGCCCCGACTGGCAGGGTCAGGGGACAGAATCCGAAGTGTCCGTTCGAATCCGTCAGCTCCTGCATGGCGATGCGATCCGTGCCGGACATGTCCGCGAATTGCAGCGTGACCACTGCTCCGGCAATGGGTTGCGACGTTACATTATCCACGATTTGTCCGCTGATCCCGGTCGTGTTCGCACTCACGACACCCGCGGTAAGTGTGGGCTTCAATCGAAAATTTCCATTGCCCTCCTTGATAATGGAAGCGCACGTGTTGAAATCGATGTTCAGGTCCACAGACTGCCCTGCAGCCACGTGGATCGGCCCACCCATGACTTGCCCGGGCGGAATCTTTAATCCCGTATTTGCCTCGCTGCTCAAATCCAACGTGTGAGTGCCGGTCGTATCCACGACGCAATTGAAAATATTGCCGAGCGAAGAACAAGCGTTGGTTGACGGAACCGGGCCGCTGGGCACGGCGTTGGCCACAAGAATCAGACGGATTTGCTGATAATCACCGGCTGGTAACGAGGTCGAACCGAGTTGCTCGAGCAGGCATTGTCCGTTCGCTGGCAGATGCAGCAGATCCACTTGCACAGGAGCGGAAACGAGTTGCGGCGCGAGTTCCTGCCAGCCATCAGAATTAGCGTCCGCTGCCGCGCTGATATGTG
>QHYN01000114.1 GCA_003224145.1 Acidobacteriota bacterium | reverse complement strand
CGCTTTTTCGTGAATTCGGAAGCGAGCCCGGATGGGCACAACTGGTCGACGGCGGCTTTCTCGACCGACTACGTGGACAAGGCGTTTCGCTGGGAGTATTCCGATCGCGGCCGCACCTATGACTGGGAAGGATTCAACCGTCTCCCGGATTACGAGCCGCCTAGCGAATTAGAAATCGAGAAATTCAAAGGCGATGCGCTGGCTGCCTTGACCGATCTGCTGCAAAAACATCTGCCCTATCGCCAGGGGTTCACGGATCTGGCGGAACCGAAAACCCTGTATCTCTGGGATGCCGCGGCGCGCGCGGGATTGACGCACCGGAATTATGGAGAATTCGTGACCGTCATTTCGACAATGGATGTCGAGGCGGCTGGACAGAAACGGCACAAAAATTATCCCGATATTTCGAAAGCCGTGCGCGCTATACCGAACAAACCCTCGCTCGAGAATCATCTCAGTCCGAGCTTCCGCAGTTTTGACGTCACGGCGCCGGACAGTATGACCGTGGATTGCTACAAGGCCGCGCTGAATCCTTCCGGAAATGCAGATGCAGCGGTTACACCGGGGAACGCCAATCCGAATTGCAACGGCAATTCCCGACTGGGCGAATGGCTCGCGGAATTTCGCGGATTCGTCGCACAGCGCGAAGCGGGGAAACCCGACCCGATGCCCGCGATGAGCATCCTGAGACTTCCCAACGATCATACAACTGGAATGAAGAAAGGATTTCCGACGCCGCAATTTATGGTTGCGGACAACGATTATGCCGTAGGACGGTTGGTGGAGGCGATCTCCTCCAGCGTGTATTGGAAAGACGCGGCAATTTTCATGGTGGAAGATGACGCGCAATCCGGACCGGATCACGTCGATTCGCACCGGTCCGTGGCCCTGGCGATCAGCGCGTACAACAAGCCAGGCGCATTGATTCACAAATTCCACAATACCGTCAGCATGATTCGCACGATTGAAATGCTGCTCGGCATTGCTCCGATGAATCAACTGGATGCTTCGGCCGTGCCGATGGATATTTTTCAGGAGACGCCGGATTTGACGCCGTACAAAGCCGTGCTGCCAACGATTGCCGCTAACAATTTGATGACAGAAAAGCCGAAAGACAAGGCATCTGCGGAGTGGATGAAAAAATCCTTGCAGCAGAATTTCGCGCACGCCGACATGGCCGACCCAAAAACGTTGAACGGCATCATCTGGTTCTCCTGCCGAGGAAACGGTTCAGCGATGCCCGGGTCGGCGCAATTGCCGGCGTACCAGGCCATGCGGCTGGGCATCGCCGACCCTGACGATACCGCCACGCCCCGGGCTGAAAAAGACGACGACTGAGCGTCCAGCAGTCTGAGTGCCTTGGATGAATGATTCGGCCCGCGTTCGCGGAAAATAGCATTCTTCGCCTTGACACTCTGCGGACACGGAAATAAGCTCCAGGTACTTCCGAAGGCCGCCAAAAATCTCGAAGGAGGTACATTCCCATGCGTCAGTTTTTCATCGTGGGCGTTGCGGTGTGCTTGTGCGCGACGACGGCGGCTGCCCAAATCAAAGTTTCCGGAACAGCCCAGTGTGGCAAGCCCGATCCCGTGCACCTGGTTCCGGTAGGGGATCGCCCGGATCACAGCCTTGGCATCGAGCAGGTCAAATGCACTTGGACCAAGCCATTGGAAATCGGAACGGATAAATCTAAGGACGGCGTAAGCACTGCGACAGCCGACGTGAGTGGCGATACGTCGCGTGCTCGTGGCTCGCACGTGGCGACCATGGAAAGCGGCGACAAGTTCTTTATGTGGGGTATCAGGGTACAGCGACGGCCAAAGACGCTTCGGTAGAAATTAAAGGAAATTGGGGGTTTACCGGCGGAAGCGGCAAACGCAAGGGTATCAAAGGCAGAGGCACATACACCTGCGCGCTTTCTGGTGACCTGTTTTCGTGCGAATTTGAGGGGGAATGCCAGCTCGCCGAATAGCCAACGGCTTCGTTGCGCCGTTAGCTCTGCCCCTCCGTTCAGTTCGGGTTGATATTGAAGCCGTCCACCTGCACTTTCGATCCCGCAGGCAGAGTCCCGGTCTCGAAGTTGGCCGTCAAGGTGCGGCTTTCTCCCGGTAGCAACGAAATATAGTTGTCGCTCCAGAACACCGGCAGCACTTCGTTTCCGCCGTTGGTCACCCGTGCCCGGATGAGCAGAGCGACCGTTGTATTCGTGCTGGGATTGGTCAGCGTCGTTGTCACCGAATTAGTGGTGATCGTATCGCTGTGGCTGACGGTCACATTCGGCAAAGCCGCCAACGCCGTTAGGTTCGCGTCATGGCTCTGCAAACACACGTACCATTTGCAGGCGTTCTTTAGCGTGTCCGGCGTCGTCGAGTACCAGTAGAAGTTATCCGTAAGCGTCTGGCCGCTCGAATTTGTCATTTTCAGCTTCACAAAATATGTGGTAGTGGTGATCCCCAGCGTGGACATATGGGGAATGGTGAACGCCACGGTGCTGCCGGCCGGAGCTGCGGTCAGCGTCACGGAGTTGTGATACTTGTTCACCAGATTCAGGTCCAGCACGTCCGCCGTGACCGTCAGGCCGCTGGCTGCTTGGTTGTTATCGTTGGTCACCGTTATGTTGTTATTGAAATCGTAGTCCCACGAAACGTGCAGCGGCTGTGCGCTCAGCTTGATGGCGAAGTAAGCGGAGGACGGTCGCAAGTACCAGTCGAAGGTCTGCCAGTGCAGCGAGAACCACCCGCTGGTCAGCATCCAAACGATCATTCCCGTCGAAGCGCTCCCATTCGTCTTGCTCCGGTTTGTCTCGTACGATTCAAATTGCGCGCGCCAGCCCTCGTAGTTTTGTGCTTGCATCTTGCGAATATAGTCAGTGGCATTCGGCGCCGAGCCGTAGCGGTTGCTCAGCGCGCTGTTCACCACGCTCAGATCATTAAAGGGTGTGCCTCCCATGTGCCAGTCCCAGGTGGAGTCTTCCGGATAGTTGATCGGATTTTCCTGCAACCCGGTAATCATGCTTTCCATCGCAGGAACGTCAGGACCGACGCTTCCTTCCGTCAAGTACCCGTGTGCCCAAGCGAGGTTCGTGCTGGAATACCAAAACGTCGGCGGCTCCCATTCGTAGGGCCCCCCCTCTTCCCAACCAGTGAGCCCCGTAACCGAAGAGGTGCCATACTCGGCCATGGGTTCGACCGCATTCGGCCAGTTATCCGCCTTCTCGATATTCACCTCCTGTTGCTCGTTGCCGGCGGGCGGCAGCAAGTCACTCGAGTTCAGCCACACAAACGCGCTCGGATGATTCCGTAACGCCCGCATCTGCGTGTCCAGCGATGTATTGGCCACCGTTTGATTCTCCGTGCTCCAGGAACCCCACTTCTCCCACTGGCTACAGCAAACCCAGCCCGCCATCAGCAGGATCCCGTACTTGTCTGCAGTGTCATAGAACGTTTGATCTTCCATCTTTCCTTCAAACCGCAGGGCGTTCATGCCCATATCGCTGACCAAGTCAAAGATTTCCTTGAGCCGCGTGGGATCCCGGGTGGCTTTCAGCATGTTGTCCGGAGCCCAGCCCGCTCCCTTGATCAGCACCAGGACGTTGTTAATCTTGAACGAGCGCCATTGCTTCCCGGTGGGGTCGACAGGCCCTAAGCTGGTGTCCAGTTTCCGAATCCCGAAATTAAACGTATTGGTATCGGAAACTGTCGTGCCGATCGTGAACGTCATTTGGCACTGGTATAGGTTCTGAGGGCCCAGGTTGTGCGGCCACCACAGGGCCGGGCTCGAAATGTTGAGCTGCGGGTAACCCGCCGTCGTAAAGGTAAAGATCTGACTGGCCGCTCCCGACGCCAACGTTACCGATTGGGAGAACGTGATGTTGCCAGGAGTGATGGTTCCGCTCAGCGTGCCCGTGACACTTGAGCTGGTCGGATTCGATAATTCGGCAGTGACCGTCAGCGCCGCCGAACTCAGGTCTGCAGCAACGCTGGTTTGCACTTGGGGGAATCGCACCTTCACTGCGCCGCTATTGGTGACCCACGCGTCGCGCCAGATGCCCTCGTCACGGTCCGCCGGCAGTGGGTACCAGTCCACGAACACAATCCCGAGATCGTTGCTCGATGGTCCTTGAATGTCCAGGGCCACGGCGTTCGCTCCTCCGATATTGGCCACATTCGTGATGTCGTATTCCCACCCGGTATAGGTTCCGACCATGTGCGTGTTTTTGTCGATTTGCGTTCCATTAACCCACAGGTTCGCCCGGTAGTTGATCCCGTCAAAATGCAGATAAATGTGTTGCCCGGCGAGCGTCGACGGCAACGTGAACTGGTTCAGAAACCACCAATCCACGGGGCCATACGGACACCCCCTCGGCCAGTTATCGTTGGCATAGTTGTCTCCTTGAGCGGGCCAGCAAGGTATTTGCTGTGCGTTCAGACCCAAGTGCGGGTCCGGGAAAATGCCGTTTCCGACTTGTGCCCCAACGGGAGTTGCCGGAATCGAAGTTTGCAGCCACCCCGCGGTGGAAAATCCCGGCGTCGAAATTTGCGCGCCGGTCGCGGTTGTGTTTGCCGATGACTGTACGAACCAGCCATTATGAAGCGATACGGCCACTTTCTCGAGGGAGCCCTGTGCGAACACGGATGGCGCCGCAAGGCATACCACGCCAGCCGCGAGCATTGTTAGGATGTTTCGGTGTGCAAATTTCACTGGGATTTCCTCCTGGAGCTTATCGGGCCGTGCGCGAGCGAAGTGGAATGACTCTGGGAGCTGCGAGACTTGGGGGGAGCTGGGGACTCGAGGACAAAGCTCGCGTTTCAGACCTTCACCCGTTAGCGGACCTCCAAGCAAATTTGAGGTGGGCCCCTTAAATCGGTTCAATACCTGTATTGAACCGATTCAATGTCCGAATCCTGCTCCCCAATCCCCACGTTTGTCAATCAGGAAAACCCTGCATCTCCCGCTTTCTCTTGTCCCTTCAAGCTTCGCCGTCTGCTTCACGGCCAGGCGGCGCCACCACGTCAGTTGGAAAATACCTCCGCCCTCTCCCATAGGGTTGCCTGTGGTAACATGCCATGTGAAATTCGGCCGCCAGCGCCGCCTGATCCTCCCGAGCCCTGCTTGGCCAGTTCGTCCTATCCCTCGAAATCCTCAACATCCCGCCTCAGTATTATCAGCCACTTACGAATTGCAAATCTTGAAAGTCCCTTGTTTTCACATTCAAGTGAACTGCCGAGGATGTACTACCGTGCAGCCCGGACACCGGCCCAACTCCCCACTCGTTATTCATCTCATCTTCCTTGGCTTTCAATCGCTTACGCACTCTTTTGCACTCTTTAAAAATGCAACTCTTTTGTTTTCAAGCCATTCCGCACTCTTTGTAGAAAACACTCGGGGCGGCGTGCCCCTCCCAGGGCAGACACTTATGAATATGAATCTCCTCCACAACAAAACAGTGGAACAAGATGGCGACGTAAACGCGCCGCTCTATAAAAAGGAGGGAAACTAGGCCGAACTAAACGGCCGTAATGAAATTGCCGTCAAACCCGACGTAGCCGTAGGCCATGCGCGGAGTATTGAAAGCGAATCCGGGATTACCGTTGCGATCGAGAAGAATGAGGCCCCCAGTCCCGTGAGTGCGTCTCGCGAGCAGATGGACCGCTTGGCGAGCAGCGAGTTGAGCGGAGGAAACGCCGCACGAAGCGTCTGCCGGCGAATCTACGCAAGTTTCCGATTGACGCAAAAGATCGACGGCGGTCTTGGCCATCACAATTTTCATGATGGCTTCGCCATAGCCGGTACAGGACACGCCGCCGGCTTCGGAATCGGCGTAACAACCGCAGCCGATGAGCGGTGAATCGCCGACGCGGCCGGGAAGTTTGCAGCAAGTGCCGCCGGTGGAAGTGGCGGCAAACAGATTTCCATTTCGGTCGATGGCGACGGCGCCGACGGTTCCCTGTTCATGTCCTCGATGAAACATCGGGGCGTGTTTATCCTGTTTGCATTTCATCCAGGCTTCGCGCTCGGCTTCGCTGACCAGGTCTTCCGGACTGCATAGCGCGATTCCGTGTTCCTTGGCGAAGCGCTCCGCGCCTTCTGCGACGAGCATCATGTGCGGGCAATGTTCGAGAATTTTTCTAGCGACCTGGATGGGATTTTTCACGCGCTGGAGTGCGGAAGCAGCGCCGGCACGAAGCGTTGCGCCATTCATGACGATGGCGTCGCATTCGACGCGACCGTCGAGATTGAGGTGCGAACCGTAACCTGCATCGAAGACCGGATCGTCTTCCAGGACCATGATCGCCGCTTCGGTACCGTCTAGGGCGGAGCCACCGCGCGAAAGGATGGACCAGCCCGCAGCAAGCGCGCGGTGGCAGCCAGCTTTGCAGGCTTCCATGGCTTCTTCAGGAATATCCCATGCACCGCCATGAACGATCAGAGCAGGATTCATCGAAATGAGAATCGCAAAGGGACATCCATTTGTCCATATGATGGAGGGATCCGAAGGCAAAGAGGAAAAAAGTCAGCACAGAGAACATAGAGGGAGAATCCACACGAATCGAAGAAGAGAAACGCTTTAAATGTAGAAATCGAGAAAAAAGAGAACCAAACCGATCAGCAGCAAAACGGTGCCCCCATTAATGCTGGTGCGCGGAAGTCGCGAAAGGGAGTTCAAAACATAGTTCGGAAGCACTTTGAAGCGGGATTCTTCCCGAGGAATGTAGAAAGGTCCGAGAGGCGTATACCGTGAAAAACTGCGGTGGAAAAAGGAGACTTCATTCTGGACCCAGGCCAGAAAGTTGTTTCGATTGCGCCACACGATTCCTGCACCGATTAGGAAAAGAAGGTAACCACAAAATGTAAGAAGCCCGAGCGCCGGGCCAGTTCCCCAAATCATAAGGCCCCTCCAATAGCGAGCGCGACATGGCGTGAGACGCGGGGAGCCACAGGAAAGTTACTCGTCGTCGTGAATGGTGAGGAGGCGGACGACTTCAAAGGCTTTCTTGCCCGCAGGAGTGGTGACTTCAATCTCATCGCCAACCTTGCGGTTGAGCAGGGCCCGGCCAATCGGGGAATTTGTGGAAATCAGACCCTTCTCGGCGTCCGCCTCCTCGCTGCTGACCAGCTTGTATTCGATCTTGACGTCGCGGTGGACGTCCAAAACAACAATGCGCGAACCGTATCCGGAGCGGTCTTTCGGGATGTTGGTGAGGTTGAGCATGCCGAGGTCGCCCATGCGCTTCTTGAGGTGGCCAATCTTGGCGTTCACGTAGCTCTGGCGTTCTTTGGCGGACTTGTACTCGGCGTTTTCCGAGAGGTCGCCGTGGGCACGGGCGACGGCGATTTCCTTGGGGAGGAGGACGTTGAGCTCATGGGAGAGCTGGTCGATTTCCTTCTGAAGTTTCTGCTTAATCTCGCTGATCGGGTCGGACATGGCCTTCGGTGGTCAGTTTGCGAAAAAAGTTTGCGGAGTCCGGGAACTACGGTGGTTCCCCGGACCCCGCGCAAAGAAACATTATAGAGGCGGGACGAGCGAACTCTCAAGCGAAACCGGCGGAGACGCAAGTGGGAAGCCCTCGACCGCTCGACAGGGGCGGCCCGCCGCAAAGTCCGATTTCTTCGATGGTGAAGAACAAAGCCTCACAGGCGCGGAGTTTAGGCGGAAGCCCTGGCATGACTTGAGAGATGGGTAGGGGAGGCACCCCCCTCCCCTAGGATTTTGTAAGTGTTGAGTGTTCATTCTAAAGAACTTTAAGTTGTTTAGAATCAACACCTATGGAAGTGTTCATTCTAAAAGATTTAGGAAGCACAAGAATTGTGCAGAACCGAGCCTCGCGGGGAAATGCTCCTTCCTTG
>QHYN01000247.1 GCA_003224145.1 Acidobacteriota bacterium | reverse complement strand
GATTCTGCATCAGGCCCCCCGTATCTGCGGTGGGGCCATAGTTGCTGTGCAGATCGCGCGCCAGCATCCGCAACATGGCCATCTGCTGCCCGCGATGATGCGCCGTGTGCGCGATGCGCCGCGTCATAACCCACGCCCGTGAGCGTTTCACATCGAAGAACATCGTCTCGCCCTCGAACCACGGCTCGTCTTTCACTTGCAGCACCGCAAGGCGTTTGGCGCTGTCTTCCGCATACCGGCGCATAAAACCCATTCGCGTCTCCTGCGACGGCAACGGCGGCGCGCCCACGTCGATTCCCAACATCGTGCGGAACCACAAATCCTCGCTCACGCATTGATGCACTATCTGTTCACGCACGCTTCGGCCACGCGGGTCCTGGGCGTTTGGCCGGAACCCCAGATCTTCTTCACGGAATTCGCTCCACACGCTCACTACTTTGATGCGCTCTGTTTGATAGGTTTCCACCAGAAAGTCGTATTTCATCGGACCACCTCGGCGATTCTCATCGGGGACACTGTTCCACTGCTGCCGGGATTTGCGATATTGGATGCCGAGCCGTAGAAAAAGGTAGAAACAGCGAGGCCGTCAAAGGCATTCCTCGGAGTACGCAATGTACACTCATTGCTCCGCGGCTGCTCGTCTATTTGAGCTGTTTGGAATAGGCTGATCTTAGCTCGGCAGCATTCTACGATCCCGGCATGGCGCCAACCGCGCCAGCACCTGCAGCGATCCGGATTGCGCAAAATGACGCTTGACAGGTGGCAACCCACGATTTATGAAGGAGTCTCCGCGGGATACTTCCCTACCTTCCCTCCCTGCGGATGGGGGTTGTCAGTATGAGCCCGACCCGCCGTGATTTCCTGAAGATTAGCACTGTTGGTGGAGCTGCCGCCGCGCTGTTTGGTTTCGATCTGAAGCTCGCGTATGCGCAACTGCGCACACTGAAAATCGCCCGAGCCAACGAGACGCGCTCGACGTGTCCGTATTGCTCCGTGAGCTGTGGCGTCATCATCTACACCATTGGCGACCGCGCGAAGAACGTAACCGCACAAGTCGTGCACGTCGAGGGCGATCCGGACCACCCCATCAATCGCGGTACGCTTTGCCCCAAAGGCGCCTCGCTCGAACAGGACATCCTGAACGAGCGGCGCCTGACCAAACCGCAAGTGCGGCGCCCCGGCGGAACGGATTGGGAAGAGATATCGTGGGACGATGCACTCAATGAAATCGCTGCAAAAATGAAGAAAACGCGCGATGAGACATTTATCGAGGTGGATGCCAATGGAAATAGAGTGAATCGCCTGGAATCCATTGCCTGGACCGGCGGCTGCACGGATACGAACGAGTTTAACTACCTGATCGTGAAAACCATGCGCAGCCTGGGGGTCGTACACTTAGAAAACCAGGCCAGGGTTTGACACGGCCCCACGGTCTCAAGTTTGGGACCAACGTTCGGCCGGGGCGCGATGACCAATGGATGGATCGACATCAAGAACACCGACATGATGCTCATCATGGGCGGGAACCCCGCTGAAAACCACCCCTGCGGATTCAAGTGGCCCATCGAAGCCAAGCGCACTCGCAACGCAAAAATGATCGTGGTCGATCCGCGGTTCACGCGCACCGCTTCCGTGGCGGATCTGTTCTGCCAAATTCGTGCCGGCTCGGACATCGCTTTCCTGGGCGGTCTGATTCACTACGCCATCGAGAACAATCGCATCGCTAAGGATTACCTGGTCAACTACACCAACGCGGCGTTCATCATCAAACCCGGCTTCCAGTTGCCGGGCGATACGGACGGCGTGTTTTCGGGATTCGACGCCAAGACGCAAACCTACGATAAATCGACTTGGAATTACGCGGGCGCCGATGGCTCGGTCATAGCCATCACGGAACAAAAAGTGGCTGAGGTCGGTGCTCATCCTGAACCTGCTTCACCGCCGCCGGCTCTCGCGTTGCCGGAAAAACTCGCCTACGATTTCTCCCTGCAACATCCCCATTGCGTCTTCCAGCTTCTCAAGAAACATTACAGCCGCTACACGCCGGAAATGGTCGAGCGCATCACGGGCGTCCCCAAGGAACAATTTCTGAAGGCCGCTGATCTCTTCACGTCCATCCGCAAAAACGGCGACATGAAGAAAGCAGGAACGATCATCTACGCTGTCGGATGGACCCAGCACACTTCCGGAACGCAGATCATTCGAACCGCCGCGATATTGCAACTTCTGCTGGGCAATGTGGGCCGCGCCGGCGGCGGCGTGAACGCGCTGCGCGGGCATTCGAACATTCAGGGCGCGACGGACATGGCTGGCATTTTTGATATTTTACCCGGCTATTTAAAAGTGCCGACGCCCACGGATACCTCTTTCGAAAACTGGATGAAGCGTCTCACTCCCAAGCCGGCCAAGCCCTTGGCATGGGACTCCTTCAACTACTGGTCCAACACGCCGAAATTCGCCGTCAGCTTGATGAAGGCCATGTATGGCGACGCCGCCACCAAGCAGAATGACTGGGCCTTCCACTTCCTGCCAAAGGTGGACCGCAACTTCTCCTGGGCTTACATCTGGGACAACATGTACCGCGGCATCGTCAAAGGGATCTTTGCCTTCGGCATGAACGGCGTGGCCATCGGTCCCGATTCGCAGAAGAACATCGACGCTTTGAAGAAAGCCGACTGGCTGGTCGTCGGGGAAATTTATCCGGATGAAACCAGCGAGTTCTGGAAGTCGCCCGGAATCACCGCCGACGAAATGAAGAAAATCCAGACCACCGTTTACCGCCTGCCGTGCGCGGGTTTTGCGGAGAAAGATGGAACCTTCGTGAATTCCGCGCGCTGGCTGCAGTGGAAGAATGCCGCGCTGCCGCTGCCGGGCGATGCAAAATTAGATCAAGAAATCCTGGCGCGCATTTATCTGAAAGTTCGCGAACTGTATCAAAAAGAAGGCGGGAAGTTCCCCGACGCGATTCTGCATCTGTCATGGAACTACACCAATCCGCAAAATCCGGCCCTGGCCGAGGTCGCCAAAGAGATCAACGGCAAGGCGCTGGCGGATCTGGAAGATCCCCTCACCAAGCAACAGATCAAAGCCGGGCAGCAACTTCCTGGCTACGCTTGGCTGAAGGACGATGGCACCACGCTTTGCGGCAACTGGCTGTACTCCGGCTCGTTCACCGAAGCGGGAAACATGATGGCGCGCCGCGGAACGGAAGATCCCTCCGGCCTGGGAATTTATCCCAACTGGGCGTTCTCGTGGCCGGCAAACCGGCGGGTGCTGTACAACCGCGCGTCGTGTGATGCGGAGGGGAAGCCCTGGGACTCCTCGCGGAAGCAAGTCTGGTGGAGCGAAGCAACACAGAAGTGGGCCGGAAATGATGTTCCCGACTTCAAGGCGGATTCCAAGCCGAAAGACCACATGGGGCCGTTCATCATGAACCCCGAAGGGGTGGGGAGATTGTTCGTCCCGCTGGGAGCGATGGCCGATGGGCCGTTCCCAGAACACTATGAGCCGATCGAGAGCCCCATCGAGAACCCGCTTCATCCGCAGCAATCGACCAATCCGGTGGTGAAGAAATTCCAAACCGAGGCGGACAAGTTCGGCACGGCAAAGGATTACAACATCATCTGCACCACGTACCGCTTGACTGAGCACTATCACTACTGGACGAAGAACAATCCGATGAACGTGCAGCTCGTTCCGGAACCTTTCATCGAAGTTCCTGCAGAGCTGGCCGATAAAATGGGCATCCGTGGCGGCGAAGTGCTGAAGGTAACCAGCGCGCGAGGCGTGTATCAAGCGAAAGCCATGGTGACCAAGCGCATCAAGCGCATGACCATCGACGGAAAGGAAACCTATCAGATCGGAATCCCCATTCATTGGGGCTACCGCGGAATTGCCGAAGATGAAGGCAAGACCGCCAGGACGCCTGCGAATTCCCTGTCGCCGACGGTGGTCGATCCGAATGCGTACACCCCGGAATTCAAAGGCTTCCTCGTGAAAGTGGAGAAGGCGTAGGAGCGCAGCCATGAGCCAAGCCACACTACGCGTTCAGAAAATTTCAGGACATGCAGGAAGCGTTCCAGGCGAGGACACGCAGCGCGAATTCACCGTCTGCAAACTCATCGACACCACGACTTGCATCGGCTGCAAAGCCTGCGAAGTGGCCTGCGTGGAATGGAACGACCTCCCGTTCGGCGAAACCGTTTTCGACAACACCTACCAGACCATGCCGCAAACGCGGTGGAATTATTGGAACCTGATTCTCTTCAACGAGCACGAGCGCGAAGATGGCTCGCTGATGTGGCTGATGCGCAAGAATCAGTGCATGCATTGCGCCGATCCCGGCTGCCTGGCGGCGTGTCCTGCGGACGGCGCCATCGTGCAGTACACCAACGGCATCGTGGATTTCCAGCAGGCCAATTGCATCGGGTGCGGGTACTGCATCACCGGATGCCCCTTCGATATTCCGAAGATGAATCCGAAGACGCATCGCGTCTTCAAGTGCACCCTGTGCACCGACCGCGTGAGCGAAGGCTTGGAACCAGCGTGCATCAAGTCGTGCCCGACGGGCTGCTTGCACTTTGGCACCAAGGACGACATGAAGGACTTGGCGGAGAAGCGCGCGAAGCAGCTCCGCGAGCATTCGAATTTTCCGAACGCCGGCGTTTACGATCCTCCAGGTGTGGGCGGCACTGGTGTGATTTACGTTTTGCACGACGCTTCGAATCCGGAAATTTATGGCGGCTTGCCCTCGAATCCACACGTGCCGTGGACCGTGAAGTTGTGGAAGGGACCGCTCAAGTGGCTGGGGAATGTGGCCATGATCGGTGGATTGATTGGCTTGTTCGTGCACTATTTGCGCTACGGGCCAAAAGCGCGCGAAGAAGAAGACATTGGGCCGGGAGGGACAAAAACGTGAGCCACCCTGAACAAATTATTCCTCACGGACACATCCTCCGGTACAACCTGCGCGAGCGACTGACGCACTGGGTGGCTGCAGCCTCCTACATGTATTTGCTGGCCACGGGCCTGGCGTTCTGGTCGCCCTGGCTATTTTGGATGGCCGTGATTCTGGGCGGCGCGCCGGTATCGAGAATACTGCATCCGTGGGCCGGGCTGATCTTTTTTGCATCCGTGTGGATGATGTACGTGATGTGGGCGCCGCAGATGAAGCACACCGACGCGGACCGGAAGTGGTGGGCGGCGGTGCGCTACTACAGCACGAATCAGGACGACAAGATGCCGCCCGCGGGACGCTACAACGCGGGACAGAAATTCTTGTTCTGGGGATTTTTCTGGAGCGCCGTGGCCCTGCTGGCGAGCGGCGTCGTGCTATGGTTCCCCGAATACATTCCCTGGAATTTGCGCTTCCTGCGGTATCTTTCCATCCTCATTCATCCGGCGGCCGCGCTGTTCACCATCGGGCTTTTCATGATTCATTTGTACATGGGAATTTTTGCCGAGCGCGGCGCGTTTGGCTCCGTCATCCGCGGGGACGTTTCCATCGCCTTTGCCAAACGCTACCACCCCGGCTGGTATGACGAAATCGTGGGCGAATCTTCCAGCCCGCGCAAATGACCGCACGACAGACCGGTGGGGCCGAGTACGACGCGCGAATCGCGCGCGCCGGCCGGCTGGCCTCGCCGCACTCCGCCGCCACGGAGTTCCTGGAGTTTTACAAGCCCGTCGCGGCCTTTCAAAAAAAGCTGCGAGCCAACATTGCGGCTTCGAGCGTATTCGGATCGGGCAGCGCGCTTGTGGCCGGAGTGCGTGACGAACTCGATTTGACGGTCCTTCTTCCGCATTTCCGCAGCTATCTCTCGGTCATCGAACAGCACGCGCCGCCCGCACTCGCGGAAGCCGCGCGGCAGATGGCGCTGCTTCCCTCGGATTCCTGGATCGCAAGCCTCGAAGCATACTGGAAGCACGCGGGAACGCACGACCAGCAAGTCGGAGCGTTCGCGCAATTCCTTCCGCGGGCGTTTTTGCAGCCGTACGCCGAGTTTCGCGCGGCGCTGACGCCGCGGGCGCCCCTCGTGGGAGCCACGCGGCTGTGCCCGCTTTGCGGCTCGCGGCCGCTGCTGGGCGTTCTGCGGCCCGAAGGCGACGGTGGAAAACGGTTTTTGCTTTGCTCGTTCTGCTCGCACGAATTGGAGTTCCGGCGTATCCTGTGCCCAACCTGCGGCGAGGAGGCGGAAGACAAGTTGCCGGTGTACGTTGCAGAGGATTCTCCGCACGTGCGGGTCGAGGCGTGCGACACGTGCAAGTTTTATTTGCGAACCATTGACCTGACCAAGGACGGCCATGCCGTGCCATTGGTCGACGACCTCGCGGCGATCCCGCATACCCTTTGGGCGCTCGAGCAAGGCTACTCGCGCCTCCAGCCGAATATTCTCGGCACGTAACCCTAGCGCCGGGCTCCCCGCCCACGGTGTCATTCCGAGCGCAGCGAGGAATCTCTCTTCGTTGTCCTTAGAGTTTGTACGGCTACTCCGATTCTTTAGGAGGCCGGCGCTTCAGCCCCTGAAGCATCGCTTTGGAGGTCCTCACACAGGCTCTTTAAGTCCGACAGAAAGGCTCTGTTTTCTGCACGGCCTTAGCCGCTTAGGAACTGATTTCAAGGGAAGCAAGCAAATGCTTGAGGCCCATCCTGTGGTGGAGGGATCCCGCGCGGGGCCTCCGCCTTCCGCAATCCCCCGTCCCCTGTGAGCTCTACCCCTGTGTTTTCTTTCTCTTACGCGCCCATTCGAACGATTCCGTAATTTGTTCAAGATAAATACTTTCTTTTTAGTTGACAAGCTGTATATTACGCGCTATCATGGGTCGTGATTTCTCGCCTCCACCATCGCCGCGTCGCTCGTCTACTCCACTTCCGTCACCATTCCGAGAATCTTGCCTCCCAAACTCCTCTTTTCCGCCCTTTCTTTTCAAACACTTCCGCACTCTTCCATTTTCCGTATCCTGTAACCCCTTTGTTTGCCACTCTTACGAAAACTGCCGGGGTGTATACCAACAATTCCCATTCTGGAACTCGCTACGTCCTAACTATTTCGATGGGTCCAGAAGTTTGGCGAAATCGTTGCAATTGGCTGTGGCTTTGCGGCAAGCTTACCGGGCTTTGTGGGGTGAGGCCAAGCCTTGGGAGGTGACGAATGATGAGGAAGCGAATTCTGTGCGCGGCGATGCTGGCGGCGAGTGGCATTGCATCGCTCGGCCAAAGTACCAGCGGGCAGAGCGCCCCGCAAACGGCGGGGACGCTCACGGTGATTCGCGCGGGGACGTTGATCGATGGCGTGAGCCAGACGCCCCGAAAAAACCAACTGGTCTTTGTCCGCGGGGAGCGCATCGAGAAAGTGACCGAAGCAGGAGCGGCGATTCCTGAAGATGCGAAGGTGATTGATCTATCGAACGCCACGCTGCTGCCGGGACTGATTGATTCGCACACGCACATTTTCCTGTGGGGTGAGGATCCGGCGAAAGGCGGATACGATGCGAACATTTTGAAGGCGGGGATTGCGCTGCGGGTGGCGCGCGCGACCGTTGCGGCCTGGCGCGCGCTCGAGCAAGGCTTTACGACGTTGCGGGATGTGGAGACCGAAGGCGCTGGATACGGAGACGTGGAAATCAAGCAGGCCATTGAAGAGGGAACGATTCCGGGCCCGAGGCTTTTTTGCGCCACGCGCGCGATTTCCACGACGGGCGGCTACAACTTGGAAGGATACGCGCCGGAACTGGAGATGCCCAAGGGGGCGCAGATCGTGGACGGGCCCGTGGAGGCGCGCAAGGCGGCGCGCCAGCAATTGGAGCACGGGGCCGACTGGATCAAGGTGTACATGACGCACCGGTCGTGGGTGGACAAGCACGGAAACCTCGTGTCGCAGCCAACGCTGACGGTGGAAGAACTGAAGGCCATCGTGGACGAAGCGCATGGCTGGACAAAGAAAGTGGCGTGCCACGCGTATAACGGAATTGGGTTGCAGCGGGCGCTGGACGGCGGGTGCGATTCCATCGAGCACGGACTGGAAATGACGGACGCGCAGATCGAGCAAATGAAGAAGCAAGGAACGTGGTATTGCCCGACGCTGTCGCCGTATTACGAAGACTGGGCGCCGGCGGATACGCCCGGAGGAAAACGCGACCGCGCGCGAGCCGCGGTGCACGAAATCACGTTCAAGAAAGCGCTGCAAGCGCATTTGAAGATTGTTTATGGGACGGACATGGGCGGAATGCCGTGGACGGAGCCGATCGCGCAGGAGTTCAAACGGATGGTGGGCCTGGGAATGGCGCCGATGGACGCGATTCAGTCAGCGACTTCGCGCGCCGCGGAGATGCTGGACATGAAAGGAGAAATCGGAGTGCTGGCTCCCGGAGCGTATGCGGAGGTGATTGCGGTTTCGGGCGATCCGCTCAAGGACGTGGGCGAGCTGGAGCACGTGAAATTTGTGATGCACAACGGAGCGGTGTTCAAGAATGAAATCGGCAAATGAAAAGGCCGCGGATGGCAAGAAGAATCAAGCTTCGACGCGCACGCCTTTCCAAAAGGCGATACGGTCCTTGATTTCCGAAGCAGCGGGCTTGGGATCGGGGTAATACCAGGCGGCGTTGTTGTTGCGCAAGCCGTCCACTTCCACGTGGAAATAGCGGGCGGTCCCCTTCCAAGGACAAATGGAAGTGTGGTCGCTGGATTTGAGGAATTGTTTCTTGACCGCATCCGGAGGGAAATAGTGATTGCCCTCGACCACAACCGTCGCGCCGCTCTTGGCGATGATTTTTCCGCCCCAAAACGCTCTGGCCATTTGCGGCCTCTCTTTGCAAAAAGGTGGCTTCGGTTCAGGATACTGGAGAACAGAGCAAATGGTCCAGATGCTTGTGAGCGAGGCGAATAGAAGAATGTGAGATGCACAGATAGTTGGAAAGAGTCTTCAGTGTCGAACTTTGAGAAATAAACTTGGCGGCTGTGCCGTAACAAAATGGGATTGCGGTAATTCAGTCTAGCCCTACGGAGGAGAAGCAATGAGCGAACAAAATTTCACAAACCACGGAAAGTTCGTGCCCTTGTACCATTTTTTTGCCTTGCCGATGCTCATCATTAATTTTGGATGGTCGATTTATCGCTGGATAGTCGCGGGGTTCTCCATCGGTGGTTTGGAGTGGGTTCTGACCGCAGCCGCATTATTTTGGGGCGTGCTGTACGGGAGACTGTTCGCACTGCGGGTGCAGGACCGTTTGATCCGGCTCGAAGAGCGGCTGCGCTATGAGCGGATTTTGCCTGAGGAATTGCGCTGGCGCGCCGATGAACTCACCACGGACCAATTCATTTCCTTGCGGTTCGCGAGCGATGAAGAATTGCCGGCGCTGATGCGCAAAGTGCTGGACGACAAGCTGACGGAGCGCAAAGCCATCAAGCAGCTCATCAAAAATTGGCGGCCCGACTATCTGCGCGCGTAGTTGCGCAACGCCGACTCTGGCAGATTCGATCAGTTTGCGGTGATGGCGGCGTCCAGAGAAACAGTTTCCCCGTTGGGATTGGTAATGGTGATTTTCTGAGGGCCGGGAGTGAGGCTCGGGATTGTGAGCGAAAGCGTGTTGGCATCTTTGAAAGCGACCGTTGCTGATTTTCCGTCGATGGCCACGGTGGGAGCGTTCACGAAGCCGCTGCCGCGAATAGTAAGTGTGGCGCCTCCGGCCGCGGAAACCGTGGAAGGCTGAATCGTGCCGATGCCGAGCGGAACAACAGCAAGCTGAACAACGGTCAAGGCGGCGTTTTGCGGCGTGCCGTCGGAAGAAGTAATGGCGAAGAGCCGCCCGCCATTTTCATCGATGGCCAGGAAGGAGCCGTGAAGGCCGTCGGTATCGGTCATAAACTGTTGCAGAAGGAAAATTCGCAAACGGAGCATGCCGGAGTGAGCGTCGAGAATGTCGATGCCGCCCTTCACTCCCAGACTCCCGGGCGCACCCGTAAGATACGGCTGATAAATCAGGGCCCCTGAGGGATGGAGAACAATCCCGGGAACGGAAACGCGGCCGGGGATTTGCGTGAGCTCCGGAGAAACCGGAATAGAAGAAAGGGAAAGATTGGCAGCGTGGATTTCCGTCGTGCCATTGGCCAGAAGGCCGAACGTGGAGCCGTCGGCGGCGGTTGCCAGGTCCACGGCGGAAGCATTTGCAGAGGACGTAACGAAATGATTGGGAGAGCTGGCGTTCCAAGAAGCGAGAGGGCCACCGGGGGCGGAAGCGAACGCGAGAAAAACCTGGTCGCCCGCGGCATTGGATTGAATGAGCGGCGCACCTGTAAGGCTGGTGACTTCCGGCTGAGGAGCAGTCTGGATGGTTGGCGGGCTCACGGTGAGGTTCATCTGCGCAAGGCAAGTGGAGCATGCGCCGGAAGAGCCACCTTCGCCGCTGAGGCCAACGAAAACGCTTTGTGTACTCGTCGCGGCGACGCGGGCAGGGCCTGAATTCGTGAAACCGGAAACGCCGCCAACGAAGACCGTCGTGCCGGTTCCTTTCACTGGATCGAGAAGATAAACATTTTGCGCGCCAAAATCGGCGACGATGAGCTGTGAGCCGTCGGGCGTCAGCGTGAGACCGCGCAAACCGGCATTGGGAGGCGGTCCGCCGGGAGGCTGGATCGGAGCAAGAAATACATTTTGCTGCAAATCAAAAACATCAACGTGATCGATGTTGGTGAAATCAATGCGCTGCCGGGGCTGATCGTAAATCAAGAATTTGAAAAAGGCGGGTTTCGAATACGAATGAACGCTCTGCAAATACTGAAACGATTTTTGCGAAGTTGCGGAACCGGCAGGAGAGGAAACGAGGATGTCGGCCTTGCCCGCGGAGCCTGACGGAGTTTGCACGGTGATGCGTTCCAGAGGAAATGGGTAGCTGGTGTCGAGGCACAGCGAAGAGGCGATGCTGGTAACATTTTCGACTCTTTGCACCGTGGCGGCCGTACCACCAATTTTCACCGTAATTTTTGTGGGATCCGTGCCAAAGCCGTAGCCGTAGATTTGGACCGAGTCGCCGCCCGCGCTTGTTCCTGCGTTGGGAAGAATCTCCAGGATTTGAGGACCGTAACTGAAGGCGTCGGGCGCGAGCGCGAGCCAGGAATTCTGGAAGTAGGCTGTGAGACTGACGGCACCGTTAGAAATGCTGGACGGAGAGGACGCCTGGATTTGCGTGGAACCAGTCACGGCGGGATTGGCGGCCAATTGTGAGCCGAACTTCAACTGAACGGGGGAAGTGAAATTCTGGCCGCTGAGAATTATCGAGGTTCCGCCGGTGGTGGGCCCTTCGGATGGCAGCACACTGGGCGCAGAGGCTACAGTTGGCGCTGTAAGTGAAAGTGTGCCTGGCGCCGAAGCATCGAGGAAGCTGACGCCACGATTCGAAAGAGCGAAAAGAAGCTGCGTTTCGTCGGCGTCCTCGATTTCCGAGGAGATGCCCTGAATCGGGACGTCCGGCACTCTACCGATAAGTTGCCCCGATTGACCATCGAGAACGGTGATGAACGAAGAGCCAGCGGAAGACTCGGCGGCGTACAAGTTTTTTCGGTCTCGAGAGAACGTGACACCGTGGACTGTCGAAGCAGCATACGCGGCAACCTGATGGAGTGAGGCATCCAGGAATAGAATTTGCGTGTTTCCGCCGGAGACGAAAACAGCGGCGAAGCGGCTGGCGTCATCGTTTGCCGCGAGCCACGGGATGGAAGCGGTGCCCAGCGTAAGAGGGCCCGCAACGACGTTTCCGGCTGAATCGAAAAGTGCCAATTCCCCGCTGGAGTCGTTGGCGGCAGCAAGAACTTTCGAATGATCGCCAGAGCGAGCCAGAGCCCCGACGCCCTGCTGGAAAACAGCAGGGGCAGCGGGCGTCAAGTCGGTCAGAGAATTCGCGGCGGGATCCCAAAGGGCGAGCAGAGCCTCCGAAGAAACGGGCTGCCGCAGGCGAACCATGCACTTGCCATTCGAAAGAGAAAGAACTTCCACGGGGCGATCGAAAATCACATTCGGAATGGGCATGAGACCCGTCAGCGAGTAGCGATTCTTAATGGTGAGCGAGGCGGGATCGATGGCGACAATTTCGTTGAGGGCGGTGCCAATCCAAACCGTAGCGCCGTCGGCGGAAAGATCGGCGCTCGAGGCCGCGGGAACGGAAACTTGCGCGATTCGTGTTTGGCTAGCCGTAGAGAAAACCTCGACCCGATTCATCGCGCGGTTGGCGATGAAGATGTGCTTGTTGGCGGGGTCGTAGCCAATGTGGCGATGGCGCGGTTCACCGAAGGGAGCGTCGGCGGCTGACGTCGCATTGGTCCTCGCGTACGTGGTCCGCGGAAGAGTGGAGGCCACACCACTTTGGACCGTGATGGCCAGATTCGCAGAATGAGAGAGCGCGCCGCTCGTGCCTTGCGCCGAAACCGTGAAATTTCCTGTCGCGGCATTCGGGGCCGCACCAAAGACGACGGAAGTGCTCAAACCCGCAGCGACATTGAAAGGGCTGGCGGGATTCGAGGTGACACCCGAGGGAAGCGCGCTGAGGGTAAGTTGCACGATGCCCGTGAATCCATTGATCGGGTTTGCGGAAACGCTGAGAGCGGAGCTTGTACCGCCTTGTTGGACAGAAACGGAATTGGAAGAGAGCGCCAGCGTAAAATCGGGAACAGGCGGAGGCGGCTGAGTCACGGCAGAGGAGCCGTCACCGCAACCGGCCCACGCCGACGCAAACAGAGGAAGCAGCAGCATCGGGACGCAACGACGGAATCGTCCCACAAGATGACCCCGCAAACCTTCCGCGCGGAAACGCCGGAGATCCAATACGGAAGACTCTTTCCGGGCGATGCCTGCGCTAAGCTCAGGAAGGAACCCGGTAAGACAATACAAAAGATATGGTACTTGTCAAGTTTAGAAATAAACGATGGAAGAAGGCACCCGTAGTGAAACAAAAGAGCGCTCCGGCCTGACCGAAGCGCTCTGGAAAAGCTCGCGGTAAGGAATGAAGGTTAAATGGTTTTGGTGGCGCCTGCGGGAGCTGCAGAGGCGCGGGCAAAAGCGTTGCCGCCGGACTCCTTCTGGTCGGTCTTGTCAATTTCGATGGAGCCTTTGAAGTAAGCGCCATCTTCGATCATGATTCGGGCGGTGGTCAGGTCACCGTTGACCGAACCATCCTTCTTGATTTCAATTCTGTCTTTCGCGCGAAGGTTGCCCTTCACGGTGCCGTACACCACCACCTCGCGGGCAATGATGTCGGCGGTTACTTTTGCCGTGGCTCCGACAGTCAGTTTCCGCTCATCCAGCTGGACCAGTCCTTCGACTGAGCCATCGATCAGCAGATCTTCGTTGCCAGAGATCTCCCCTTTCACGTGCAAACTAGCCCCGAGCCGCGCCGTGGCGCGGTCCGCGGTTGCACCCAATGGACGCATCGCATCTGTACTCATCGCGGGTTTACCCTCCCAAGCCGCCGAAGCAGGCTTCGGAGGCTGATTCGAAAATGAATTTTTTTGATCCGGTTGCCCTGTTTGCGGCGCATCCGGTTTCTTATTACCCCACATCGGACCTCCCTAAGGGACAGCACCACCCCATGCAGAATTCCCGCCGAGGGGTACTGCAAACTCTATTCCTCGGAAGGACGCCCGGCAAACAAACAGTGCGAACGCTGTTCCAGACAGTTACTAGACTTCTGGGCAGGGTGTCCAAGGCTGGGTAAGCCGAATGATTGTGCAAGAGTTCGCAGGGAATGTAAAGCGGAGTGTGTGGCGGGTGGTGGGTCCGTTTCCGATGATGGGACCAATCAGGCCTTTGCTGGAGTCAAGCCCGTCGGTGCCAGCGCTGATGAATACGGCTGCCCATCCCGTCAATTTATCTTGTTAGCGAATTCCGCGGTCAGTGCGCGGTATTCCTCCGGCGTAAGGTTGGTCAAATCTTTATGCGCGGACCGATGAGGATAAACACGACCCTTTTTAGCTTGGAATTCTTTCGCGAATAGTCCGTGGCGGTTTCTCCCGATAAAGTACTCGTGACTCCCGAGCACGTCGACCCGGGCCGGGCGATCATTCTTATCGTTCGTGCTAAACCAATAGGTGCCGGGGCGAAGCTCTAGTTGCAATCCTCCGACCGCATCGTAGATGGGCGTCTCGCCACAAAATAACTTCGGATGACTGAGATCCCTCCTCTGAACGATGACACCCTGTTCGACATAGATATAGGCATAGCCTGAAGCAGGGGCGGGCTGATGCGCCATCACGGCTTTGCGGCTTATGTGCAGCGGGCCATTCAGATAGACGACCGCGAGCGTTCCCTCCGGAACGACCTCTTCATTCCCTTTATCAAGAAGAGTTAGGAGCGGGAGTCCCTCGGTAAAGAGCAACGTAGCACCTATTGCCGTTACTTCCGCTGCTTTTTTCGCTGCTACTGCGCCCTTATGCGGGGGATTTAAAATTGGGCGCACCGTCACAGTCTCGCCAGTGGGCAAGGTAAGGGCTTCATAGGCTACCTTTACCTGGCCGTCCTTGGCTCTCCGGTGAGGACGACTCACGGATACAACCTTTCCAACAAGGGATGTCCGCTGCGGAACTACAACTACACCGCCTGCGCGAACTTCGAAAGCGACGGCAAAATCGATCACATCCCCCTCTTTTGCTTTCTCAGATGAAAACCCCTTTAAGACCTCGATGCGCAGGGGAGTGCCGTCCGGCACGACGAGGGAATCGGCCTCATCGGCCTGAGCACCGACTGTTGCTTCCTGTACGTCTTGAGGTGAAGGTATAAGTTTAGGAAACGTTGATTCCAGTGGCCGCGACGCCGGCACTGTGGGCAGCGCAAGAAGGTAGAGCAGAAGAGACGTCAGTATAGTTCCCTGTTCCATGTAGCCCTTCGCTCACGAATCCTACCCCGCCTTACTTAATTCGCGCAATTATTAGTCAATGACAATTGTAAGGTACTAATCGGAGAACGACCAACTACCGAGGCGCAAGACATCGAGTTAAGCGGTTGGCTTGTCGGGCACCGGCTGGGTGGCCAGGAAATCCTCGGCAAAACGGCGGGAGTACAAATCGAGGAGTTGCTGAATCCGTTCGTTGCTTGAGGCCTTGAGGACGAATCCAGCGTGATGAAATTTGCAGACGCGATAGACGATTTCGGGGTCATTGTACGCCGAAGTATCCGGATGCTCCTGACGGGCCAGAGAAAGAATGACGCCGGCGTAATCGCTGTGTGTCGCCGGAAGCTGGTAGGGCTGCTTCCCTGCCCCCACTTCTAGGCGCGCCCACTCGCGCCAGAGATTGATGCCGGTGGCCGCTTCGATGACATCCGCAATGTAAGCGCCACCGACGCGGGCAGCGATCTCGATGAAATAAAATTTTCCATCGCCGTGAGACTTCAGGAATTCGGCGTGGGTTACGCCGCGGAGCAAACCCAGACCTTCTACTAAGTCGTGATTGATTTTGTGCAGGGCGCGTGCCTCCTCTGTATCGCGGGGAAGCGTGCGCGTAGTAAAAACGCCGCCATGATGGGAGGTTTCGAGCGGTGGCGCGCCGTACGCATGCGCCTCGGCAAAAACAACTTCGCGCTCGGACGTCACACTGTCGACGTGGTAGACCGACCCGGGAACAAATTGTTCGAGCAAATAAAAGGATTGCTGATCTCCCAACTGATCGAGCCACGGCCAGAGCTCTTCCGGCTTCTGAATCTTCTTCATGCCAATGCCGGAGGCTTGCGAGCGAGGCTTGAGAAGCCAGGGACCGGGCACGCGGCTCATGAATTCGCGGAGACGGTCATAATTCAGAACGTGCACGAATTCGGGCACAAGAATGCCGGTTTCGCGCGCGCGGGCGCGCATGGCCAGCTTGTCCCGAAAGTAGCGGACCGTGGTCAGACCCATGCCGGGAATGCGGAGATGCTCGCGGAGCGCGGAGACATTTTCCATGTCAAATTCATCGAGCGCGACGATGCGATCAATCGGCCGGGATCTGGCCATGTAGCTCACCGAGTAAATCAAGCCCTGGAGGGGAAGGTCTTCCGGCATGGTGAAAACTTCCTCGATGCATTCGAACGGCCAGTTGGCGTGGCGGAGTTTTTCGACGGTCAGGAGAAGGACGCAGCAGCCCATGTTCTTGCAGGTGCGGATAAACTCCTGGCCCTTTTCGTAGGAACTGACGCACAAAATGGTGAGAGGCGGGCCATCCGGCATTCAACACCCCGGAAAACGAGCAATCAGAGGGCGGATTATACAGCGGCGGGGCGAGCGGGAAAGAGAAATTGCAGAAATGGTCCGACGCGCCGGGCCCAGGCGGCTTCGTTGTGCTCCGCGCCCTCAACACGCTCGTAGTGCAAATCACGGCCGAGGCGCCAGCCTTTTTCGAGAAGCGTGTCACGAAAGTGTTCGACGTCCCGCACGACACGCGGCCTTTCGCGCGTGCCGATGTCCAGCCAGATGCGCGGGCGGGGTTCGACGCGGAGGGAGCGCGTAAAGCGATGAATGAACTGTTGATTCCACCAAACCGCAGGCGAGAGTGCGGCGATTTTTCCAAAAATGGAGGGATGCTTGAGCCCAACATAGAGTGAGACCAAAGCACCAAGCGACGAGCCGCCCATTCCGGTTTGTTGCGCCCCACAGAGCGTGCGATATTCGCGCTCCACGAAGGGCTTCACCTCTTCGATGAGGAATTTGGCGTAGCGGTCGGCGCGCCCGCCGCCGAGCTTGGGCACATGCGTGGGCGTGTATTCGCGGACGCGCGCTTTGGTGTTGTAGATGCCGACGATAAGCAGAGGTTCGACCGCGCCGGATTGAATGCATTGATCAGCGGTCTGACCGACATGCCAGTCTTGCCCAGGGATGAAAGAGGTGGCGCCGTCGAAAAGATTCTGGCCGTCGTGAAGATAGAGGACGGGAAAATTATGACCGGGCTGCTCATGATAGCCAGGCGGCGTGTACACGATGAGGTCGCGCTGATTGCGGAGAAAACGTGAGCGAAATTTCTCGTGTTTGCGAAGCTCTCCGGAACTCACGGCGCGATGATCACCAGGAGGTCTTTTGCATAAGTGTGTCGGCCAGGCGTCACGAGCAATTTCATGATGCGGCGGTGCATAGGCATGGAAATTTTGAACTGCAATGTCATGGCCTCTCTCGTGAGGATTCTTGCTGCGCGTTCCACGGTCTCATTCGAGTGTTGACCTAGCGACTACCGGTACCGGCGGTGAGGATGTCAGCTGTTGAAGCTCGGCTCGAACTTTGGCCCAAGCCTTGGCATTGCGCTTGGTCGAGTAGGGCGCATCCGGGTCGGCGTAAAAGTGCAGAAGTTCCGCTTTCACTTCCGGGGTGACACCCGCAAACTTTGTTTCCGCGAGCTCGTCCAGCAGCTTCGCGTGGGCTTCGTCGTTCAAACGGTACATTCCGGGAGCCGTGTGCTCGCCGACGTCAAAATTGTCATTGGGCAATTGCAGCGTCCCTTGCGCCGTTTCCGTCAGCAGCTTGCGATAGCGGTCGAGCGTGGCATTGAAGCTGGCTTCAAACATTTGTTCGGTTTGCGGAGTTGGCGTTCGAAACTGAAGGATCTGGAGCGGGCCGAATTTGGGTATTAATTTGTAAAGGAAGGCAAGAAAGCGCTCGGCCGGGCTGGGCTTGCGATAATCCCGGCCCCATTCGCGCTCGAAGTTGGAGCGCGAGAGATTGTAAAGAAACTTTTTCTTTGTGGCGTCCGGGATGTCGTCCTTGATTTCGTCCTTCTTAAGATGCCAAGCAATGCGCGTGGCCTTGGGAATGAGCTTGCTCACATCGCGGCGGTAGGAATTGAGAACTTTTTCTTCGCTGACAAGCACGGTCCTGAGTTCGAGGCCATAGGTCTCCCGGAACGCCTGATCAAGAACGCGGCGCGCCACTTCAAAACCGATGAAATCGTGATAGCTGTCCGGGGCGTAGCGCTCCCGCGCAATCTCGAGAACGTCGAAGCCGAATTCCGTCTTGACATGGGCGAGCCTGGCGTCTTCGTAAGCAACGCTGTCGCCATATTTCTTGCGCAGCCCGGGATAGAGGAGAGGCACAGCACGATTGACGCCAATGCGATGGCCGTCGTTGTCCGCCGCATAGTGCGCCAGCGCACCGAGGGCGAAGGCATACTCAGTGATGTCCTGCGCATCCCGTAGAAGCGCCTGGATGAAATCGCCGCCGCGGATGTAATGCGTGAGGTCGCTGAAGAAGGGGCTGCCATAAGGGTAGTAGCCCATGTCCTGAATGATGGAGCCGCCGTAGGCGTAGGCTTGGGCGCGACTCAGGTCTTCCTCCGTGGCCTGAGGATATTTTTCCAGAAGCAAGGGCTTGATGTGGCTCTCCCACGCCGCGTCGATGATGGCTTCATGCGAAAGGACGGCGTAGGCCTGCGCCGGAACGGGCCATGCCAGGAGAATGCCGAGCAGGCCGACGAGCTGCAAGCGAAGAGGAGCGATCCTGCGCTTCATCATTCAAATAGACTAACAGAGACGGCAATGGCGATTCATGCGCGAGAATCGAAAACAAGAATCGCTAAGGTTTGAGGAGCGGCTCGGCGTAGCGAATCGGCACGCCGAAGTTCGAGCCGCCGAAACCTCTGACAACACCAAACGTCACGCCGATGACTTGCCCATCGCGGTTGATCAACGGGCCGCCGGAGCCACCCGAAGTGGTCTGAGCGTCGTAGACAATCTTGTCGGGGAGCACATCACCGATGTGCCCCTGGGTAATAAGCGGCCGGATGAGCTTGCGGCGAACCAGCTCATCCACGATTTTCTTAGGGTCGCCGCCGGAGACTTTGACGATTTCATTGACAGCTTGTTCCCCAGCGCGCGCGAGAATAGCACTGAGCCCCGTGGCGTAGCCCAAGGAGATCAGCGGCTGACCGCTGACGGCGGCCTCTTTGCGCGGATCCAATTTCAAAACCGGGCGCTTGAGAACCGAGAGATCGCCCTTGATCAACGCGAGGTCCGCTTCTTCAGAGATTTGCGAGATGCTGACGGGGAAACCGGCGTCGGCTGAGGGAAAGTAGGCCGTCATCTCGGCAATGGCGGGATCCAGGCCCTGCGCCAGAACCGAACTGAGCTCTTCATTTTTCCACCAAGGCTGGGCGACATGGTGATTCGTGAGGATACGGCCGTCTCCCACGATGAACCCGGTGCCAAAGAAATCGGCGCGAACTTCGGGGGCGCGCCCGTCCAGCATATAAACGGGATTGCCGTCGCTGTCTTTCAAGGGCTCGCCTTCCGGGGTCATCCCGCCGTAACGCAAAGGCCGGCGGGAACCGCGATCAAGGAACGACACGGAAACGTGGATCAGGCAGACGCTCGGAGCATAAGCGCGAATCACGTCTTCGGCAGTCTGCGTCTCCGATACGATGCGCTGCAACCGGCTGTTGGTTTCGTCCAATTGCTTGTGCAGAGAAGTGACTTCGCCCGATTCAGCACCGGAAATTTTCCTGCGAAGTTCCTCCGACTGCTGTTGAAGGTGCTGCTTTTGCTCGAGGGGATCGGAATTCTGGAGAACGGCACGCGCGCTGCGTGTCTCCGCCATCAACTGGTCCTGCCGGCGAGCCCCGCGCTCGAGCTGGGCGATCACGGCATAGGCTCGTTTGGTTTCCTTTGTGGCGCGACGGGAAAAGAGAAGGAACATTCCCGCGATGAGCAGAGCAATCGCGAATAGTGCGGACACTCCGATTTTGAGCCCGCGTTCCAGGGAGAAGGCGTCGCGGGTCATCTTCTCGGTCACAGCCAGGGCCTGAAATGCGGTTTGCGCGACTTCGCGGCCTTCGTCGGCAATGCGCGTTTTCTCTTGCAATTGCTCGATAGCGCTCTTCTGGCGCAGTTGCACGCGCACGCGCGCAAGCAATTCCGCGGCCTCCCAGGGCGCAGAGAGAACGTCGTCCGCTCCGAGTTCGAGGGCGCGAGCGCGCTCCGCTGCGCCGCCCCGCGTAAGAAGGATGACGCGAATTCCCGCAGTGGAAGCACTACCCTTGATTTCCGCTAGCGCATTGCAGCACTGAATGTCCGCAATATCCGCGGACAGAAGCAGCAAATTTACTCCGGCATCCTGGGCGAACTTGAGCCCCTCGGCCTGAGACGGAAAAGCCGCTGCTTCATAGCCGGCCGAGCGCATCAGCGCTTCCAGTTGTGTGCGGGATGCCTCGTCGGCATCAACAATCAGGAGGGTTTGGTGATTCGCGGACAAGTTCTACTTTCCAACTGGCTACGGCACGCCATCCTCTCGTGCGGCTGCTTACTGACCGCCCGAGGTTCAACGAGGATAACCGAGACACGAGTTAGATGCACGCGACGCCTTGTAGGCGCAACAAATCTTGGCTGCAATGGGAGTATGTTATGGAGAGAATTAGAGCCGGCAGCGAAAGCTAGTATTTCCTCAGAACGCCGATGACCCGGCCCTGAATTTTCACGTCGTTGGCAGCGACAACGATGGGAGCCATTTCCGAGTTTGCAGGCTGCAGGCGAATCTTGCCGGGACCTTCCCGATAGAAGCGCTTCAGGGTCGCGTCTTCACCGCCAACGAGAGCCACAACGATGTCGCCGGCGTTGGCGACCTGGGTCTGCTCGCAAACGACGAAGTCTCCGTCCATGATGTGGTCTTCGATCATGGAGTTGCCTTTGACCTGCAAGGCGAAAGAATTGCCCCCGCGAGCAAAATCGCCCAGCGACAGCGTTTCCCGCTCTTCCACGGCTTCCAACGGGCGGCCGGCGGCGATGCGCCCCACGAGCGGAAGTTCCTGAACCTTGCGGTCCATGACCTGTTCCTTGACCGGCTTGGGCAACTGCACGATTTCGATGGAGCGGCTCTGGTTGTAGCCGCGGCGGATGAAGCCCTTCTTCTCCAGTGTGGTGATATGTTTGTGCACGGTAGCAAGGGACGTGAGCTTCATCCCCTTGCCGATTTCCTCAAAGCTCGGCGCGTAGCCATGCTTGGTTTCGAAGGCCACGAGGAAGTCAAGAACTTCTTTCTGCCGCTTGGTCAGAGTCATGGCCGGGCCTCCACTCGCAAGATTCTTACACAGGCACTCTAGGCGAAAAGAAAGCGAACGTCAAGCGCAAATATTTTTTCGCCGCAAATTGCCGGCGTCGCTTTCCCGCCGGTTCTAGAAGCGCTGTGCGTGAGGAGACTTGCGCGGCGGCAGAATCTTGCAAAGAAGGAGGTGTTAGTCTCTGAAAGTTTCTGAGAGGAGTTTAGACTCCAGGCGCGAGTCAGTGTGGTATCCTTTAACTGTCGGCTCTCGGCGGTCTGCCTGCGAAACCGTCCTTTTCCCGCGCCGCCTCGTCCTTCGATCGAGCCGCACTCCCCTGGGGGAAACTGGGGAGTTCATCGGTAGCGGAGGCTTAGGCCAAGAATGTCTACACTCACAGAGGTTCCACCAACACCAAAGACCAAACGGGAAGTCATCGAACGGGCGGTCATTCGGTTCGCGGGCGACTCTGGCGACGGCATGCAGATTACCGGCAGCCAGTTCACGAACACCGTCGCTTTGTACGGCAACGACATCGCCACGTTTCCCGATTATCCCGCGGAAATCCGGGCGCCTGCGGGGACCATCCCCGGCGTCAGCGGCTTTCAGCTTCATTTTTCATCCAACGAGGTTTACACGCCGGGCGACGCGATCGACGTGCTGATTGCCATGAATCCCGCGGCGCTGAAGGTAAACATCGCGGATTTGAAAGCGAACGGAATTCTGATTGTCAACAGCGACAGTTTCAAGGAGACGGACCTGCGCAAGGCGCAGATGACCAGCAACCCGCTCGAAGACCACTCGCTCGACAAGTACCGCGTTTTCCCAGTGGAACTGCAACGCCTGACGCGCGCGGCGTTGCAGCATCTGGGCCTGGATGCCAAAGCGATGGATCGCTGCAAGAACTTCTTCGCGCTGGGCATGTGCTACTGGCTCTATAACCGCTCCACGGAGCCGACCGTCCGGTGGATTGACGAAAAGTTCAAGAAGAAACCACTGCTCGTGGAGGCCAACAAACTGGCGCTCAAAGGCGGTTATTCCTACTGCGAGGCGACCGAAGCCTTTCAAATCAGTTATGAGATTCCGCCCGCGCAATTGACGCCCGGAGTTTATCGGAACATCAGCGGCAATCAGGCACTGGCGCTGGGCTTCGTGACTGCCGCGCAAAAGTCGGGCCTGAGCCTGTTCCTGGGCAGCTATCCCATCACGCCGGCCTCCGATATTCTCCATGAACTCTCGCAATACAAAAATTTCGGCGTGATCACCTTTCAAGCGGAAGATGAAATCGCGGCGATTACTTCGGCGATCGGCGCTTCGTATTCCGGAGCTCTGGCGATCACCGCGACTTCCGGGCCCGGCATGGCGTTGAAAACAGAAGCGCTGGGCCTGGCTGTCGCGACCGAACTTCCCCTGGTCATTTGCGATATCCAGCGCGGCGGGCCATCGACCGGCCTGCCCACAAAAACCGAACAGGCGGACCTCCTCCAGGCGCTTTTCGGGCGCAACTCGGAAGCGCCCATCCCCGTGCTTGCCGCGGCGACTCCGGGAGACTGCTTCTGGATTGCGCTGGAAGCCTCGCGCATCGCGTTGAAGTATATGGTTCCGGTGATTATCCTTTCCGACGGCTACCTCGCCAACGGCGCAGAGCCCTGGCGCATTCCTAACGTGGAAGATATTCCGTCGATCCCCGTCCATTTCGCGAACAATCCGGATGGGTTCATGCCTTATAAGCGCGACCCGCAAACCTTGGCTCGCCCCTGGGCGGTTCCCGGCACTCCCGGACTGGAGCATCGCATCGGCGGACTTGAGAAACAGGATGGCACCGGCAACGTGAACTATGAGCCGCTGAACCACGAGAATATGGTTCGCATTCGCGCCGCAAAAGTTGCGGCCATCGTTCAGGACGTTCCGAACGTGCTGCCCGAAGGCGACCCGGAAGGGGACCTGCTCGTGGTTTCCTGGGGCTCGACCGCGGGCTCCATCACCGCCGCCGTTAAGGCCGCGCGTGCCGAAGGACGCAGAATAGGCCATCTGCACTTGCGCTATCTGAATCCGCTGCCCGCAAATGTCGGCGATGTTCTCAAGCGCTATAAAAGGGTGCTTGTACCAGAACTCAATATGGGCCAGCTCCTGTGGATCCTCCGGGCAAAGTATCTTGTCGATGCCGTCGGCTTGAACAAGATTCAGGGCCGCCCGTTCAAGCAAGCGGAACTCGAACAGAAGTTCGATGAAATGCTGGGCATCCAGGAGACGATTCAATGACCACTGCGGCTCTCCCTCCGCTCACGAAGAAAGATTTTCAGACCGACCAAGAAGTGCGCTGGTGCCCCGGCTGCGGAGACTACGCGATCCTTTCCGCGGTGCAATCGGTGTTCCCGGAGCTGGGCATCCGCAGAGAAAACTTTGTCGTGGTTTCGGGTATCGGCTGCTCCAGCCGTTTCCCGTATTACATGAACACCTACGGCTTCCACACGATCCACGGGCGCGCACCCGCGGTGGCCACGGGCATCAAAATTGCGCGGCCAGACCTGGAAGTCTGGCTCGCTACCGGAGACGGTGACGCGCTGGCCATCGGCGGCAACCATACCATCCATATGCTGCGCCGCAACGTGGGCATCAAAGTCTTGCTCTTCAACAACAGGATTTATGGCTTGACGAAAGGGCAGTACTCTCCCACTTCGGAATTTCATAAGTTGACGAAGTCCACGCCGTTCGGCTCGCCGGACCGCCCCTTCAACCCGGTTTCGCTGGCCATCGGGTCCGAGGCCACGTTCGTCGCGCGCTCGGTCGATGTCTTCCAATCGCACCTGAAAGACACGCTGAGACACGCTGCCGCGCACAAAGGATCGGCGTTCGTGGAGATTTTACAAAACTGCAATATCTTCAATGACGGCGCCTGGTTCTCGCTGACCGAGAAAGACGCCCGGAGCGAGCAGGTTTTACAGCTCGAGCACGGCAAGCCGCTGGTATTTGGCAAGAATCGCGACAAAGGCATCCGCCGGAAACCCGACGGCGACATTGAAGTCGTTCCGCTCGGCAACGGCATCGCCGAGAGCGATCTCGTGGTCCACGACGCGCATCATCCACGGGCTTCTTATGCTTTCCTGCTTTCCCACATGGAGCACCGGCCGGGTTTCCCGACGCCCATCGGCGTTTTCCGCGCCTGGGACGATCTGCCGCGCTACGAAGACGTTATGAAGGACCAGATTCAAGAAGTCATCGCCAAACGCGGCCCGGGCGACCTCGGGAAGATGCTGCGGGCGGGCGACACCTGGGAAGTGAAGTAGTTCATACGTCTCCAATTCCGTATAGACCAGGGCGTCGATGATTGGAATACTGCGGCGGTCTTGCACCTTCTTCTCCGTCTAAAGTACGCCTGCATCCGGGGAATGCGTTGCGCTGTGGCCACCGAAAAACACCCTCCTGACGTGTTTACCGGCCCATTTCAACCCTTCTTGACTGTGCCCTCCGCGACATAGTGCGACATATCGGCTCTATCCCTGAATGACGTTGCTTGTCGCTTGAATGTCTTCCTCCTCCAATCGTAGCCTGCGGTCACCGGGTGAGTTTCCCGGAATTTCTCAGGAGCCAGATCGAATGAAAAAATTTGCTTTCCTCGTTGTAGTTGCTTTTTTCTCGGCCGTGGCGGTGTGCGCGCAGGAAGCTCCTCGCGCGGATCTCTCCGCGGGTTATTCCTATTTCCGCGAGGGCTTCTCCGGCGGCGCCAACACTCATGGCGGCAGTATTTCCGGCGCTGGTTATTTCAACGATTGGCTCGGCGTTGTGGGTGACTTTGGCGTGTACCACCTCTCCCAATCGGGTGTCACCGCCAACACATACACGTTCCTCGGGGGGCCGCGCTTGTCGGCAAACCGCGGGAAAAGCGTCTCACCATTCGTCCAAGCGTTGGTGGGCGGAGATCGCCTCACTGCGGGCGGTGGCAGCACCCACGGATTTGCCTGGAGCACGGGGGGCGGCGTGGATTTCGCCCTGTCGCGCCACATTGCCCTTCGCCCTCAATTCGATTATATCGGTCTGCGTTTTTCAAACAACACGACGCATTCAGCTCGCGCCTCGATCAGCATCGTGTTTCGCTTCGGCAACCGTTAGGGGAAGCGCACATGAGCTACCAGCGCCTGCACATGACACTTTTCGGAATCCTCGCAACGCTGGTCGGCTCGGTCGTGGTTGCCGAATTCATCGGCTACTGGCTGCACCGGCTTCTGCACAGTGACAGGTTTCCAGCCCTCAGCCGGGGCCATCTGATCCATCACTTCTTGATCTATGGCCCCCGGCAACCCATGCGCGCCGCAGAATATCAAGACGCCACGAATAACCGTTTTTCCGTGGGCAATGTGGGCCTCGAATGGGTTGTTCCTTCCGCAATCATTCTGCTGTTTTTCTGGGGAGTGATGCTGCTCTTCGGCGTCCCCCGCGTATACCAGGCAATTGCTCTTTGCACCCTGCTCGGCTGGCCCCTTCTCATGTTCAACTATCTGCATGACCGCATGCACCTCGAGAACTTCTGGATGACGAGAGCGCCTTTTCTGAAATCGTGGTTCCTGAAAGCTCGAAGACTGCACGACATTCATCATCGAAGAGTGAACGGCGAAGGCCTTATGGACACCAACTTTGGCATTGGCTTTTACTTTTTCGATCGTTTCTTCCGGACCCTGGCCCGGCGTCACCGGCCCTTCAATTGGACGGGCTACCGCGCCGCCATCGAGCGCTACGGATTGGACGAGACGGAGCTTTTGTCGCTGCGTCGCTGCAGTGAGGCCTTGTTTTCTAAGCCGGACAAACGCCGCGACCGCGCACAGGAGTCGGACCCGCGGCAGTGCGCAAAGCACTGACCTCTTCCGTCCTCTGTACTCGGCCCAGCAACAACCGCTCCCGCCGGGATTCGCCCATAGCCATTCCACGCTCGCTCTGTTATGGTCCCTTTCTCGGTTTACGGCATGAAACCGCACCTGTTCTGCGGCATCCAATAAAGGTCAAGCGCAAGGGCGCCTAGGCCGTGGACAAACTCTCAAACCTCGGATCGTTTGCCATGCTGGGTGATGCGGACCCTGTTCCGCAAAGTTTGTTTGTCGCCTATCCGGAACAGGCGAAGACCCTGGCGCTTCTGTACGAGGTGAGCCGCGAACTGGCCTCTATCCTTGACCGGCAGCAGCTCCTCCAGAGGATTGCCGAGCGCGTCAAGAAAATCGTTGACTATGACGTCTTCAGCGTCATGCTCTGGAATGAACAGACGCAACTGCTGGAGAGCGTCTTCGGCATGCGCTGCAATGATTCCATTCCCACGCGCATGCGGCTCACTCTCCATCAAGGCCTTACCGGAACGGCCGCAGGCCAGCGACGCGCCCTGCGCATCCATGACGTGAGCGAAGATCCCCGCTACATTCGATGTGAGACCGGTGTGGAAGTCCGTTCGGAGCTGGTTGTGCCTCTCTTGATGCAGGACCGGTTGATTGGGGTTCTCGATCTGGAGAGTGCACAGCCGCATGCTTTCACCGCGGAGCACGAGCGCATGTTGTCCACTTTAGGCTCCTACGTAGCCATCGCGCTCGAGAATGCGCGGCTTTACGAGGAAGCACGGGAGAACGAGCGCCGGTTGCGCGCCGATCTCGATACCGCCAAGGAGATTCAGCGGCAACTCCTCCCCACAGGCGCGCGGGAGGTGCCTGGCCTCGATTTGGCCGCAGCATATGTTCCTGCGCGGGAGTTGGGCGGGGATTTTTATGATTTTCTGCCGTACGGGGAGGGCCGCCTGGGTATCGCGCTGGGCGATGTATCCGGTAAGGGTACAGCGGCCGCCCTCTATGGATCCCTGGCGATGGGCACGATTCGCGAGATCGTCGCCGATGATGCGTGCGATCCAGCATGCATGCTTGCTCTACTGAATCAGCGGCTGCACAGTGCCCGCCTCGATTCGCATTTCATCGCCACGCTGTTCGCCGTGTACGATGCCGCCAGCCGGCGGCTGACCCTCTCCAATGCGGGCGGGCCGTATCCCCTGCTCGTCCGCGATGGCCACGTTGTCTCTATTCGCCTGGAAGGCGTGCCCCTCGGCATTCTTCCCGGCACGCAATATGATGAGTCCAGCATCGACTTAAAGCCGGGAGACGTGGTTCTGTTCGCCTCGGATGGCATTCTTGAATCGCAAAATGCCGCGCAGGAGGAATTCGGACTGCAGCGCCTGTCCGCTGTGCTCGCTGGTATCTCTCCCAAGGATTCGGCTCGCTCGATCACGGAGCGCGTTCTCGCGGAGACTGACGGTCACAGTGGCGCCGGAGTTGCCCCGCTCGACGATCGCACGCTGGTCGTGCTCCGCGTTACGGAGGAGGAGACCTGTGACTTATCGAAACTTCCTGTCATCTATTGAAGATCAAAGCTTGAAACAGGCTTGAGCCCTGGCACGGATTAGTGCGTTGTCCCCGCGCTGGACGCACCCAGATCCGCCTGCAGTAGCTCGGGGGTTTTCAAGATCTCCAGCCATTTCTCGCGCACCGCGGCGAACTCCGGCCAATTCTTTTTCGAAACCGGATCGGAAGGCGGCAAGCCGAGCTTCTCAAAATTTTTGTACTGCCCCATCTGAATGAATCGGAAATCGAGATGCGGCCCGGTGGAAAGTCCGGTGCTGCCGACCAGGCCGATGGTCTTGCCGATTTCGACGTGTTCGCCGGAGCGCACGAACATGCGCGATAAATGAAGATACATCGTTTCGTAGCCGCTGAAGTGCGCGATCTGAACCATATTGCCTTCGCCGCCTTTGCGGCCGGCGAACACCACGCGCCCGCTCCCGATGGTTTGCACTGGTGTGCCCACCGGAGCCCCATAGTCCGTTCCCATGTGCGGGCGGTAGGTCTTCAGGATGGGATGGAACCGCGCCCGGCTGAAATGCGAGGTCACCGGCGCGCCGAATTTCAGCGGCGAGCGGAGAAACGCTTTCTGCTGTGACTTTCCGTCCGCCGAATAGTATCCCGGCCTTCCGGCAGGATCATGAAACAGAAGCGCTTGATATTTCTTTCCCCCGTTCTCGTACGCCGCGGCAAAGATTCTTCCGTAGCCGGCGGTCTCCCCGTTCGAGTATTTCTTTTTTTCTAGGACGATGCGGAACGTGTCGCCCCTGCGCGGGTCAGTATAGAAATCGAGATCATAGCCGAAGATCTGCGCCAGCCGCAGGGCCAGCTCCGCCGATTCACCGGCGTCTTCGACGGCGTTGAAGAGCGAATCGTCCACGCGGCCGGTCACCGATGTGATTTCCGTTTTCGAGGGAATTTCCGTGATTTGCGCCGTGAAGCCGCGGTCCTCGGGGACGATCTTCAGCATGCGGTCGGTATCGATCTTGTAGTCGATTTCTCGCAGCCTGCCTTCTACCGACCGGCCCACCGTGATGGTATTCCCGGCGCGCACCTGGCGAAGATTGAAAGCGTGCTGAGCCGCGGCCGAAGCATTGGCAGCTTCTTGCGCGCTTAACCCAAATTTCTCCAGAGCCGCAGCGAAATTCTGGCCGGCGGCAACTCGTTTCTCCGTCGGCAAGATAACTTGCTCGCGAATGCGCGCCGCTTCTTCCTTCGCCAGTTGCACCTGGTGATCGAATTCGACAGCGGTGGCCAGGCGCTTCTGGAACACATATCCGAGCGTGGCAGCCCCTGCAGAGCACACGCACAGAACCACGATGATGAAGCCTCGATTCACATTTCCCCCCAAACCACTCGCGCCTAATGTCTTAGAGTTTGCCCGGCTCGCCCGAACTCTTCCCTGGCGTCAATTTGCCAGAGTAACGCGCACTCCTCTTTTGCACTAACTGGCGCTCCAGGTCAAACTCCCGTCAAGGGGGATGCGCTCAATCCTCCAACAGCTTGATTCACAGAATGGGAAAAACACCGGGGGAGATTTCCCACAGCGTGAGAAGGCCCTGCCTCTGAATGGAAAACGAAGTTGCCCTAGTTGCCCGTGTGGAGAACGGCCGACTGCGCAGCGGCAGTAAAATAATTCTGTTCGCGCAGCCTGCGGTAGATGCGCCCGGCCACTTGAGCAGCGGTCGGCCCTTTCACGCGGCGCGTATTCCCGCGCAAAAGAACAGCTAGGGCGATTTTTGGATGCGTCTCATCCGCGTAGGTGACGAACCATCCGATTTTCGAGGGCGTGGTGTGATCGTCGCAGGTTCCCGTTTTGCCGATCGGCAGCTCGTCTCCGCCCCGGTCGTAGCTGGACTTGCCCGTGCCGTAGAGCACGGCAGCCAGCAATCCCTCGCGAATTTCCGGAAGAATCGGAGCAATATTCAATTCGCGCTTCACCTTCGGCGCGAAATTCTGGACCTCTTCCTGGGAGTGCGGATATTGCAGGTAATATAAGGTTCCGCCATTCGCGAAAGCAGCCGAGAGCGCGGCAAGCTGCAGCGGAGTCACCTGAATTCCTTCGCCAAAGCTGGACATCCGCGCAACGCCGCCGTAGGCGGGAGGTGCCGTGGGGAAAGAACCCGGATGTTCATCCGGCAGGTTGTAACCCGCCAGTTCACCCAGGCCCAGCAGGCGGCCATACTTTGAAACCGTATCAAATCCCATGCGCGCGCCAAGTTGCTCGAAAAACACGTTGTTCGAGTGCGCCATGGCATCCGTCAGGTTCATGTACTTGCGGCGGCCGACGCGGAGCATGGTGTCGCGCGTGATGACATTCTCTTCCAGGGCCGCAAGCGCGATGGCCGGTTTGATGGTGGAGCACGGAATGTAGCCGTCGCCAAAAGCAATTTTCTGATTGACGACTGTCAGAATGCGGCCGGAGTTCGGATCCACGGCCACGACCGCGCCGTTGTAGCGCCCGAGCGCGGAAACGGCTGCTTCCCGGACCACGGGATCATCGTATGCGCCGTCATCGGTTTTTGTGGAATCCGCGAAGGTGGGTACGCCGCGATAGCGAGTGACGTACCTGTGGGAATGAGTTGCCGGAGCTCCGGCGCCGGGCATGGCCGGCAGTGGCGGAACGCATAGCGCCGCCAACAAGATTGAAATACTAGTTTTTCCGAACTGCTTCACCGTTCCCACCTTCTTGACTGAGGCTCACCGCGAATCGCTTGGTCAACCCCTGGAGTGCCCCACGCCAAATCATGCCGGGGCCGAATTTTTACCTCAGGCTGCTTTCAGCGTCAACAAACATTCTCAAAAACTGTTCGTTGTTGCCACGGGCCGCCAACCTCGCGCGCTCCCGCTTGAACTATCTTTGCACCCAGCGAACCAATCGGAAGCGCTGTTGATTCGATGCAATTTAGGTTCGCTAGGCACGCTTCTCCGTGTACCTGAGAGGAACACCTTCTCTCAGGATGAGACATAGTTTAGCCTTGGAGGCAATCTGCCCACAATAGCCATAAAGCTCCAGTACGACCCTATGTGCTTTGTTTTGAACCCTGTACGGCCGAACGGTGTCACCAAAGAGGCCACCTGAACCCAGGGCTGGGTTTCCAGGGAGTGGGCTAAGAGCAGATTTCGCAATTGCTCAATTTGAGAAGGCAATGAACTGTGCAGAATTTGTTTAGCGTGCCGGGCGGGCTTTCGAAGCATCGGCTCCGGCACCCGCGGCGGCAGTTTTCACCGTCGGCTTTTCAGCATGTGTCGGAGCGGCATGGCCGTTCGCTCCGGGGGCGGCGCTGGCATTGCTGGGCTGCGGGATTTCAAGCTTCTTGCGCATCGCGTGTTCCAGCTTTTCGCGGATATCCTTGTTTTCTTTCAGGAAGACGCGCGCATTTTCGCGGCCCTGACCCATGCGCTCCCCGCCGAAGCTCAACCACGTGCCACTCTTTTCGATCAAACCCTTGTCGACGCCTAGATCGATCAGGTCGCCTTCGCGCGAAATTCCTTCGCCATAGAGGATGTCAAATTCCGCGTCGCGGAACGGCGCGGCCACTTTGTTTTTCACCACTTTCGCGCGCGTGCGCGAGCCCACCACCTTGTCGCCTTCTTTGATTGACTGGATTCGGCGAATATCTACGCGCATCGAGGCATAAAACTTCAGCGCCCGGCCCCCCGTGGTCGTTTCCGGATTGCCGAACATCACGCCAATCTTCTCGCGAATCTGGTTGATGAAAATCAAGCAGGTGCGCGACTTCGAAACAATCGCCGTCAGCTTGCGCAGCGCCTGCGACATCAGTCGCGCTTGCAAACCCATTTGCGGCTCGCCCATCTCGCCTTCCAGTTCCGCCTTGGGCACTAGCGCCGCCACCGAGTCCACCACCACCACGTCCACTCCCCCCGAGCGGATCAGCGTTTCCGCGATTTCCAGCGCCTGTTCGCCGTTATCCGGCTGCGATACGAGCAGATTGTCCACGTCCACACCCAGTTTTCGCGCATAGGTCGGATCGAGCGCGTGCTCTGCGTCGATAAACGCTGCCTGCCCGCCGAGCTTCTGCGCCTCGGCAATCACGTGCAGTGTCAGTGTCGTTTTGCCGCCGGATTCCGGCCCGTAAATCTCAATCACGCGCCCGCGCGGAAAGCCTCCGACGCCCAGCGCCGCGTCCAGCGACAAGCATCCGCTGGGGATCACGCTCACGGGCACAAGAATATCCCTGCTGCCCAGCCGCATGATCGAGCCTTTGCCGTAATTCTTCTCGATTTGCGCGATTGCCGCGTCCAACATTTTCGATCTCTCGTCTGCCATTTCACACCTCGGTGGAGGAAAGTAGAAAACTGAACCTACAGGGCCGAATCTTGCGAGTCAGCGGAGGGAAACCCGTCGACCCGTCATTCCAGGCGAAGCGAGGAATCTCTCTTCGCTTTGGCCCGACTTCGTAAAGGGTAGCCGCAAAACTGCCGCCGGGGACGTAACGAAGTGTGGAGCTTACCACTCCATGCACTTTCACGCTATCCCTTTTTTCTGCCGTCCTGCTCTGCTTTTGCTCGCGTTGGCCAGCCGCCTCGTGACCCGCCTTCATCAGTCCAGCAGCCAACTCGTCATTCCGAGCACGGCGAGGAATCCCTCTTCTCTTTGTTGGATGACCGGGTCTCCTCTTCGAGTCTCTCACGCTCCTGACAGCTTAGAACACTGCTGGCAAAACCGCTCACGTTGCACCTGTTGAAAACGACAAGGCCCAAACTACCACTATGGCGAACAAAAAGCAAACTCTATTTTTCGCCTTATGTTCGCCCTACCCCGGGTGCCCCGGGCCGAACCTCAACTTTCTGCAGGCCATCACCAGCGCTTCATCGTTAGACCCACGGCTTAGATATTGATGGCCGGGCCCCGTGATACCCTCGATCAATTCTGCGCATTCGAGCCAGCCCTCCTTATACCTGCGAAACTCGAACAGCGGACCCAGTAAGGTATCTTGTACTTTTCGCACCGTTCGAGACGGTTCGTGTTCGTCAAGAATTCGCACGAAGACGAGATCATCTATGGCGCTGGCAAATTCCACGATTCCAGCAGAGCGTAAGCTTACTTTGCTTGCTTCGCCCTGCGCTAAACCAAGAAGGATAGCCTTCAGCGCCGAGAGATCCGCATCCTCATGGATCAGAAACATCAAGGTTGGGCCGTTGGCTCCGTCATAGAAGTTGAGTGACGCCTGTCTATTTGACTTAGCCATACACTATCTTTGCCTAAGTATAAATGTAAAACCCGCGGCCGGATTTGCGGCCGAGCCAGCCCGCGGCCACGTATTTCTTCAATAGCGGGCAGGCACGATACTTCGGATCGCCCAGTCCTTCGTGCAGCACGTGCATCACGTCCACACAGACATCCAGCCCAATGAAATCGGCCAATTCCAGCGGACCCATCGGATGATTCATACCCGTCTTCATAACCGCGTCCACCGCTTCGGCCGTGGCCACGCCTTCCATCACGCAATATGCTGCTTCGTTGATCAGCGGCATCAGCACGCGATTCGAAACGAATCCCGGCGCGTCATTTACCGCCACCGGTTTTTTCTCCAGCTTTTCTGCCAGCTTCATCGTCGTCTCGAACGTCGCATCGCTCGTTTGCAGCGCGCGAATCACTTCCACCAGCACCATCACCGGCACCGGATTCATGAAGTGCATCCCCACGAACCGGTCTGGCCGCTTCGTCAACGCCGCCAGCATCGTCATCGAAATCGATGAAGTGTTGCTCGCGATAATGACTTCCGGCCGCAGAATCCCATCCGCTTCGGTTAGTACCGCACGCTTGATTTCGATTTTTTCAGGCACCGCCTCCACCACAAAATCGGCCACTGCAATCGCGCCCATCTCCGTCACCGGCCGCAATCGGCCCAAAACGTTTCTCTTCTCCGCCTCCACTAGTTTTCCTTTCTTGATTTCGCGGTCCAGATTTTTCCCGATGGTGTCGAGCGCCCGCTCCAGGAACCCCTGCTCCACGTCGCGCAAAATTACTTGGTAACCCGACCGGGCAAAAACGTGCGCGATCCCGTTCCCCATCGTCCCCGCGCCCAGCACCGCCACCGTCTTGATCGCATCAACGTTGCTCACGAATCGCCTCGAAGTTAAGGAGCTAAATGAAGTTCAGGAGGTCAAGGATGCCCGTCACGTGAAATCAGGTCAAGCGGCAGCAGAATCGCTTCGTGCTTTGCGTTCTCCCGTCGATGGAGCCGTCAAAGCAAGCCAAGCGGCCAGCGTGGCGAACTTTTCGTCCTGCGACCAAGGCGAGCCGAACGGCCGTCCAAGTTCAGTGATCCGGCGCATTAGCTCAGCAGATTTCACACGGAATGCTTGTCCGGCGCGTTCCAGGAGTTCCCGCTCTTTGATGCCTTCCGTTTTCAGGTCGCAGCGATTGCAGCCGTGAAGGATTGCTTCGCGGAACAGCTCGCCATCGGCCGTGTGAATCAGCGCGTGCGAGGCGAGAATTCTCTCCAGCTCCGGCAGCGGTCTTCCTGACGCGAGAACAAGTCCGCACCTCTTGAGCGCAATGCCCTGCTTTTGCAGGTCACTTTGCAGTCCGTGAACTGCGCGATGAGTCAGCCGCCTCGCCTCGTCCCGGACTCGTTCGATGAATTCGCGAGCTTGTCCCAGCAACATTTTTTCTGCGGTGTGATATGGCTGCCGAAACTCGTACGTGAAAGTTTCGACGAGCTGCACGCGCTCGCGCGCAAGCACGCGCGGAGCGCCCTTCTCCACGCAAACCGCCACCATCGCGGCCCACCCCGAATGTACGCGAAAGCCAAGAGCCGCTTGCTTCACCTCGCTCCGATTCTGCCTTACATTTGGCAAGTACTGCTGCGCGACAGCGCAGCAATTGTCAGCGCAAAACATCCGGTTCACTCCGGCGGCACACCGTCCACAACCTCTTTCACGATTTCACGTGCGTGGCCTCCATCCTCCGATGTTGTATAAATCCCCGCCGTTGCTCCCTGCCTCTCAAGGCGTACTGGAATTCCATCCTCCTTCAAAGCAGCTTCCAGGAATTCGGCCAGACTCTCGTCGCTTCCAGACCAAATTTCGCAGATCAAAGCGCCCTCCTTGCGCGCAGTTCTTTCTGGTGTCCCGTTTTCCTTTTCATCCTGCGCCGGTAATTCCATGTCGTGTGGCTGATCCTCCAGGAGTCTTTCTAGGATTAGTTTCGCCGGCACTAGGTCGGACGAGAGCACGGCCACTTGGTATCCGAATCGTGACATCGGCTGAACTGGGAATTGGTCCCACCGCCGTACACCAGGGTAAATACCCAGGGGCTGGTCAAAGTAGCGGATGCCAGCAGCTTCGAGCTCGTCGAGAAGACGTTTGAAAAGAGCGAGGTCTTCGCCTTCCCAAAGCATCTCCACGGAACCACTAGGAGAGGCTTTGGAAACCTTTTGCACAACCTCGGGCAGAGTATGCACCAGCGCAATGTCGCAATCCAAACAAACAGTAAATCCCGGGCGGTATTCGGCATGGCACTGCGAGCAAAACATAGCGGGAGAAAGTCTACACCATTGCCTGGCTTGTTCGACCCTCCGGCAAGTCATTGACAGGACGACGGTTAAAGATAACTACTGCGATTGCGTCTTTTCGCATCCCCGGCGCGTATACCAGTTAGAATGAGCGCCACGACCTCATGCCTGACTGCTCCGCAAGCTGGTTTGGCCTTTGGCCTGAATCTCTCTGGGGGCCTGAATTTCTCTGGGCAGGCAGTGACGTTTTCCACGCTGATGCGCGATGAAGCGAAGACCATCGCGCGCGGCTTGCAAAAGCGTGATCCGGACCTGCTCGACCGCTTGATTCAACAGTATCAATACCGGCTGTTCCGCTACCTCGTGTATGTCACTGGCGACAAAGCGCGCGCCGAAGATTTTTTCCAGGAGACGTGGATCCGCGTGCTCGAGCGCGGCCATCAATACGACGGCAAATCGAAATTCGAGGCCTGGCTTTTCGCCATCGCGCGCCACCTGGTGATTGACTGGCAGCGCGCCAAGAAGACGCAAAGCCTGGATGCGTTGACCGACCCGCAGCAAGAGAACCCGCTCCAGCTTGCGAATGAAAAAGAACCCTCGCCGTTGCACCAGGTGTTGAGCCGGGAAAAAGAAGCAGACCTTCACACATCGCTCGAAAAAATTCCCGCGATTTATCGCGAAGTGCTGGTCCTGCGATTCCAGGAGGAATTGCAGATCGAAGAAATGGCCGGCGTGCTGAGCATTCCCGTCTCCACTGTGAAGTCGCGCTTGTATCGCGGACTCGATGCACTGCGGGGAGCGTTACAAGGAGGCACGGCATGAGCGAGAACCTGCACACGCGCGCCCAGCAACTCATCTCCAAGGAGCGCGTGGAAGACCTTTCACAGGCCGAACGCGAACTGCTTGCCGCGCATCTCCAGGAATGCGAGAGCTGCGGGGAATTCGCGCGACAGACCGATCAAGCGTTGCGAGGGCTGCGGACGGCGGCAATTTCCGTCCCCAGCGACCTAGCCAGCCGAACGCAATTCCGCGTGCGGCTTCGCGCCATGGAATTGCGCCAGCGCGAACCGCACCGCCGCATGCTCTGGCTGGCTTGCGCCGCGTCGTGGATTTTTGGGATTGCCAGCGCGCCCTACGTGTGGCGGCTCTTCGAATGGTTCGGCCAGCTCACGGGTGTCCCCAGGCTAGTGTGGGAAATCGGTTTTGGCCTTTGGTGGACGATTCCCGCGGTGTTCGCGGTGATTGTCCTGGTCCTGGAAAACGCGCGGCAATCCGATGAACCTGATTGGATAAAGCGAAGGAGTTGAGGGCATTGGAAGGGCGGGCTTTTTTGGCCGCAGATTTTGAGGAAATGCGCCCGGATTAAGGGCGAGTGGAGAAAGAGAAAAGATGTCGGACTACTCACAAAAAGTGACCAGTTCCTTCAACGAACGGATGCGGCTCATCCGTCTTCGCAGGAAAAAAGAGAATCTGCGCTTTTGGGACGAGTTCCTGATTATTCCGCGCTGGCTGATGATCGTTGTGGGCGTGCTCTATGCAATCGCCCTGGGCATCGCCATTCCCTTCAACCTGGCGCAGCGCTACAACCCCTACGGCAACGACATGTTCCCGCCGGAACTGCGGGATCACCCGGTGTGGGCTTCCTTTGTGCTGGGCGGAATAGTCACCGGGGTCTCCCTGGTGATGGCCACGTTCATTTTCATGGTCGCGTACGTCAATCGCGATGCCAGCCGCCGCGGAATGAACTCGGCGCTCTGGACCATCCTGATCCTGGTCTTCTTGCCCACCTGGGGCCTCATCGGCTTGGTCATCTATTTCCTGATGCGCGAGCCCCTGCCCTATTCCTGCCCGCAGTGCGGCACATCGGTCAGCGCACGTTTCAATTTTTGTCCCAACTGCAAATGCAACTTACAGCCTTCCTGCCCGCAGTGCAAACGCGAAGTCGCCGAACTCGACAAATTCTGTCCCTACTGCGGCAACGACCTGGCCGCTACTCCGTCCATGGAAAAGGCCCAACCAACTCCGAGCCCGGCTGGCTGATCTTATCCGATACTGCTGCGCCGACGCTTAGGAGCGGCCGAGAACAAGCCGGTCGACGCGGCGGCTGACGTCGCGGAGGTAGGCCTCGTCACCGGCTTCGAGCTCGACGATGGCGCTGCCGGCGTAACCAATTTCGGCGAAGGCCTTGCGCACTTCGGCCCAGTCCGCGTCGCCATCACCTAGATTCACCCAAGCGTATCCGTTTTCCTTGCGCTTGAAGTCTTTCAAGTGGACCTTGACGATTCGTTTGCCGAGGGTGCGAATCCAGTCTTGTGGGTAGCCGTAAAGGACCACGTTGCCAACGTCGAACCATGCCTGGATCCATGGGCTCTGGAACTCGTCGATGTACTTGGCCATTTCGAGGGGACTCAGCAGAAATTTATTCCACACCTCCTCGATGGCAATCACGATCTTCAGTTCTTCGGCCAGGGGAATGAGCTTGCGAATTTCTTTTTGAGAGCGCGTCCACGCATCGCGGTACGACGTCTGCGCGTTCACGACAGCGGGAACGAGCAGCACGGCGTCGGCGCCCCACGGCTTGGCGTTATGTAGCGACGTGCGCATGCCCGCCAGGCCTTTTTCAACGACTTCCGAATCGCTCGACGATAGTGGATATTTCCAGTGGTCCATGTTCATCACCGAGTCGATGCGGATGCCCGCGCCGTCGGCGGCTTTCTTGATCTCTTCGGCCTTGTGCTCGTCGGCTTCCGTCGGCGCCTGCACGACATTAAAACCAACCTCGCGCGCCAGTTTGAATCGCTCCGCGTAGCTGAGTTTGTCGGGCAGCATGCCGAGGAGCACACCCTTTTTGATGGGAAGGGCGGTGGATTCCGCTGGAACTTTAGCCGCTCCACTTGGCGTATCGGCGGTCGCGGCCACCAGAGACCCCGGAAGGCCGGCGCTCAGGCCCGCCGCCCCACAAGCTGCTGTGACCGAAGATCTCAGAAATTCACGGCGTGATGGATGGCGCATCGGTGCACCTCAAAAGACTCAGCGCAATTTGTTCAGGTCAATCTTTGGATCCCAGACTTCGGTGGATTTCATCAGCTCGTCCCAGGTGACTTCGTGGCCCGTGTACGCGGCGGAGCGCGCCATCATGCACGAGAGCGCGGACTCCGCGCCTTTGGCGGCCTGATTGTGAAAACTTCCGTTGGTGATGCTCTCGACGAAGGCTTTCTTTTTTTCGGGATCAGCCGACTCTAGATTGGAGGTGAATTTTCCTGTGACGGAGAACCCTTTTTCGCCGGTGTCCTTCGCGGCCTGGGTTTCCCATTGCCATGGCTCATCGCCCCAGATTCCGAGTGGACCCCTGTAAGGAGACTGCGAAGTGCCTTTCGTGCCGAAGAAGCGTTCGCTGACATCCCACCAGCCCTTGGCAAACTGCGTCGAGCTGAAGGTGACGTCCACGCCATCGGGATATTGAAAGACGACGTGGTAGTTGCCATAGGCGTCGCCGTCGTTTGGCCGCCCGAGGCGGCCGCCCGTTGCGGAAGCCTTCACCGGATGCGCCTGGAGGATCCAATTGCAGATGTCGATCACGTGAATGTTCTGCTCGACGATGATATCGCCGGAAAGCACGCGGTCGTACAGCCAGTTGCGGACGCGGCGCTCCGTGGGCGACGCGTTCGGCCAAGCCGGCCGGTCGATGTATCCCGTCAGGTAGTACGCTTCGGCGCAGACAATCTTGCCGAGCGCTCCGGCGTGAATGCGGCGCACCATTTCTACAAAGGGCGGACAGTCGCGGATCTGGAATCCCACGTCCAGGCTCAATTTGCCTTCGGCGCGCTTGCCGATTTCCATCACTTTCTTCGCGCCGGGAACGTCCACGGCGACGGGCTTTTCGAGATAGACATGCTTGCCGGCGGCGACCACGGCTTCGAGGTGTTGCGGATGAAAATAAGGAGGCGTGGCGATGACGATGGCATCCACTTCCTTGGAAGCCGCAATCTCGTGATAGGCGTTTGGGCCGACGAAGAGTTGCGAGGCTCCCAAAGTGCCGTAGCCCTTGGCCTGCTGCAGCTTGTCGAAATTTGCGCGGGCGGCGTCGAGCTGGTCCTGAAACAAGTCGGCGAGCGCGACCACGCGCGCGCCGCCGGTATCGACAAGATTCGTCGCGTCCTCGGTGCCGCGCCCGCCGCAACCGAGCAATCCGACCCGAATTACGGAGTTCGCGGCCGTGCCACGTACCAGTGCCGGCTTGATGAACATCAGGCCAGTAGTTGCGGCGGCCGCACCGATGAATTTGCGGCGGTCCAGCTTCTCTGCGGAGTTGCACTGCTGTTTTGCATCGCCTGACATGTGTCCTCCCAGTGCTTGCATCACCACGTTTCCTCCGAATGCTACTAGGATTTTCGCTGCAACGGGTAGCACCCTGGAAGCGTCCGCATCGGTGCGGATAGCGGGGACGCGCTAACGCGCGCCCCTACAACTACACGCGGTCTTTCGCCGACGAACTAGAAAAAATGACGCTAGCCGATCAATGATTCCAAATATGCTTTTGCAGAGCGGACGTCTTCCACTTGCCGGGTGCCTGAAATCTCGCGCTCAATGGTCACCGCGCCGCCATACTTCAGCTCTTTTAAGCGCGCGATGATGCGCGGAAAATCCACTTTGCCTTTGCCGATGGGTACTTCTTCACCAAGCTGCCGTGGGTTCGTGGGCCAAAGTCCATCCTTCGCGTGAATTCCCTGAACATAGGGCCCGAGGGTTTCGATGGCGTCGACGGGATTAGCCTTGCCGTAGAGAATGAGATTGGCGAGGTCAAAGTTGACGCCCTGATTGTCGAGGCCGACGTCGCGAATGGCGCGCACCAGCGTAATGGGTGTCTCCTGCCCGGTTTCGTAACGAAAATTTTGGCCGTTGCGCTTGCAATAGTCGGCGACCTCGCGCATGGCGGCCACTGTTTCTTTGTAAAGAGGGTCGTTCGGGTTTTCCGGGATGAATCCGCAGTGGGTCTGAACCGCGGGAATGCCGCACTGCTTGGCAAAGTCGGATGCTTTTTTGAGATGCACGATGCGCGCGGGACGCGTCTCTCGCGGCACCAGGCCGATCGTGAGCGGCCCGTCGTAAAAGTCCCAAACCTCGCGCCCTGGTCCGCCCACCACGAGAGACGTCGCCTCGATCTTGTATTTGTCCAGCGCCTGCCGAAGATTCGCCGCGTCCCTAGGTTCGAAATCGCTTGCATAGGCCTGACACGTCGGGAGGCCCAGATCGCGTACCTTTCCGATTGCGGCATCGGGATCCTTTCCTATGCTGATGATAAGGCCCAGTCTTAGCGGCTTCTTGCCTTCGTTGGCGGCAACGACAGGAGCCATTTGTTTCGTTGTGAAAGAGGAT
>QHYN01000113.1 GCA_003224145.1 Acidobacteriota bacterium | reverse complement strand
TAATTTTGCGTCGTGTTGGCGCCGAAGGAGGTCCGGTAGTAGTCGACGTTGAGTAACCGGATTTCGAAGTGCCGCGACGCGCGGATATCCACTCCGCCTCCCGCTTTATACGAAATACAGTTGGAGGAAGTCTTGTAGCCGGCGATGGTGGAGTCCAGGCGCGATCCTCCCACGAGGGCTTCCGCAAACGGGGTTATGCCCCAGCGATTTGGTCGGCGGTAGAAGAAGCGCGGCCCGAAATGGTTTCCATAGAGCACGTTCTTGGTGCCGCTGACCGTGACGGTGTTGTAGCTGCTGTCCCCTACGATCTGCAGCCATGAGGTCATGTTGTAGCCAAAGGAACCCATCCCGCCCAGGAAGTTGGTCATGGTTCCACCGCTTTTCAATCCGGCGTAGGAGAAGCCGCCAAAAAGCTCCAACAAGAAGTTACGGCGGGAGCCCGCGCCCGGGACAGGCTTCTCCCAGGTTGACCTCACGTTTGCATTCCGGACAGGCTGTGCTGCCGGTTCAGCCGATTCGGGCTGAGGCTGAGGTTGGGCAGCAGCGGCCGGACTCGGCTGGGCAGCCGCCGTTTCTGGGACGTTCGAAGCGGGCTGGGTCGCAGATGCCGAAGTTGCAGCTTCCACTTGGGCTGCGGTGGGCAGGATGGGCGCGGGCTGTGCCGCTGCCGGAGGAACCGGACTCGGCGCAACCGTTGCCGCAGCCGATTCCGGGGCCTTGGAAGTGGGTTCGGGCGCGGATGCCGTGGCAGCCGATGCCACTGGAGCCGGAGCAGGCTGAGCCGGTGCTGGCTGAGGCTGGGAGACAGCAGCAGGGACGGCAGCAGGCTCCGGCTGCACCGGCTGCGTAGTCTGCTGCGGAGCCGATTGCGCGTTTATCGCTGGTGTCCGCGGAACGCTTGTTCTTTCTGCGGCCATTGTAACTGAGGGCGATGGAGCCGCTGGCACTCGTGCTGCCACTGGCTGCGGCACGGAAGCTCCGGAATGATCCACCGAGATCAGATTCGAGTAAACGTAACCGACCTTGCCGTCTCTCGTTTGAACGCGGGAGAAGATAAAACCGTAGACCAGGATCGTAAAGCGTTCCCCGCAAGATACGGACGCCACGATGTCTGGAGTTTGCCTCGCCTTTGCGAAGACCTGCGTGGCTTCCGGATGGCTGGAGCAATCGACGTACCCCACATCGTCCGCCCAAGCGGCTGAGCCCATCAAAAAACATCCACCCAGCAGGACCAGCAACCGTTTGCGTAGCATCGCCCCCTCCTCGGCCCGGGGACACACCGAGCCCCTAACACTTTTATGGGGCTTAAAAACGTAATCGTCAAACGGCTGAAAGGCCAGGATTTCCAAAATGGTACTGGACCAAGGGGCACTCCGCAGAGAGAGGACGCGCCAGAGTTGGATGGCGAGCGAGGCTACTGTTTTGCGATGCGTTTCAGCACTTCGGCGGCGTGGCCTTTGGCATGGACGGCGGGCCAGACTTCTTCGATTTTGCCGGTTTTGCCGATGAGGAAGGAACTGCGGACGATGCCCATGAATTGACGGCCCATGAACTGCTTCTGCTGCCAGGCGCCGTAGGCTGCGATAGTTTTGTGATCGGGATCGCTCAGCAAGGGAAAGTTGAGCTTGTACTTGGCCTTGAAGGACGCCTGAGCTTTGACGGAATCCGCGCTCATGCCGAGGATGGCGACCTTGCGCTGATCAAACTTCTTTTTTGCGTCACGAAACTCGGACGCTTCGATGGTTCAACCGGAAGTGTTGGCTTTAGGAAAGAAGAAGAGCAGGACGCGCCGGCCCTGGAAGTCTTTCAGCGCGACGTCTTTGCCTTCGTCGGATGGGAGCCGGAAGCTGGGGGCTTTGTCGTCGAGTTTGAGCATGAGAAATTCCTCGAGTTAGATTCTAGCAGGGTGCCGATTGGGGAGCGGACGCCCCAAGATCTTCCTGTCCTTTGTCAAAGTCATGTTGGAAGTGCCATCGAACATCTTGAATTTGTGGCGACCTTGAAAGGATGGAATGTACTATCTCTGCTGCGGAGGGATCGATTCCACGCTTGCGTGTCCCAAGCAGGGAGCCAATGAAACTTCGATGCCGTTCGATCCACCCGATCCAAGTTACCTCATCGGCTTTATCGCCCGGACGGTGCCCAACCACAAAGGTGTGAGCCGAACCTGTAAGTTGAAAGTTGAAATACCATCCGAAGTCCTCCTGCCCAGGATCACCATCAACATTTACGCCCCTGCTGTTTAATTCACGGATCAGCCATTTCGCCACATCGTCCCCGAAGCAACTGGGATTGATGAAATAGCTCCTGGGTTCGGTCATGTTAAAGGCCACGCTCTTGAACGAGACGATCGTTCTAATTTTTGCGCGCATAAGCGCCGCCCTAGCCCACGAACAATAAATTCGCCGGACTCACTTGGTTTCCGAAAGAAGCCTCTTCAGGATGTCGTTGACGGCCTGCGGGTTGGCCTGGCCGCGCGTGGCGCGCATCACCTGGCCGACGAAAAACTTGAAGACGCCCTCGTTGCCGGCCTTGAATTTTGCAATGTTCTCCGGATTTTTCGCGATGACTTCGCGGGCGGCTTGCTCGATGGCGCTTGCGCTGACCTGCGCGCCGAGGCCTTCCGCCGCGACGATCTCCGCGGCGCTGCGGCCGGACTCGAACATGGTGGCGAAGACTTTCTTGCCGACATTGCCGGTAATCTGGCCCGATTCCACTAGCTTCACCAGCTCTGCGAGAGCTTGCGGCGCGACGGGGCTGGCTTCGATTTCCTTGCCGGAGTCTTTCAAGCGGCGGAGAAGTTCGGTTTGCATCCAATTGGCGGCGGCTTTGGCGGGCGCCCCGGCTTTGACGACCGCTTCGAAATAATCAGCCAGCGCTCGCGTGTTGGTGAGCACTTCGGCGTCGTACGGCGTGATGCCGTACGAGCTGATAAAGCGCGCCCGCTTGGCTTCAGGCAATTCCGGCAGCGAGCGAAGAACTTCGTCACGCCAGGCCGCGCCGATGTGCACGGGGAGCAAGTCGGGCTCGGGGAAATAGCGGTAGTCGTGGGCTCTTTCCTTCGACCGCATGGAAACGGTGTGGCCCTCGGCTTGATTCCAGAGGCGCGTCTCCTGAGAGAGGCGGCCGCCGGATTCGAGGACACCGATGTGGCGCTCGATTTCGTATTCGAGCGCCTTTTGCAGGAAACGGAAAGAGTTGAGGTTTTTGACTTCGACCTTGGTGCCGAATTCCTGCGCGCCGCGCAGACGCACGCTGACATTGGCGTCGCAGCGGAGCGAGCCTTCTTCCATGTTGCAATCGCTGACGCCGGTGTACAGCATGATCTGGCGCAGCGCCGTGAGGTAGGCATAGGCCTCTTCCGGAGAGCGGATGTCCGGTTCGGAAACGATTTCAACCAGCGGCGTGCCGCAGCGGTTGTAGTCGATGTAGGCCTTGGTGGCGGATTGCGAGAAGCCTTCATGAAGATTTTTCGCCGCGTCTTCCTCGAGATGGAGCCGCGTGATGCCGATGCGCTTTCTTGCGCCGGCAACTTCGATTTCCAGCCAGCCGCCGGTAGCAAGTGGCAGTTCGTATTGGGAGATTTGGTAGCCCTTGGGGAGGTCCGGATAGAAATAGTTTTTGCGGGCGAAGCGCGAACGTTCGCGGATGGTACAGTTCAGCGCGAGCGAGGCGCGCATGGCCATTTCGACGGCGCGCTTGTTCAGAACGGGAAGAGTGCCGGGAAGGCCGAGGCACACCGGGCAAACGTTCGTATTGGGCGGATCGCCGAAGCGTGTGGAGCAGCCGCAAAAGATTTTCGTTTTGGTGAGGAGCTGGACGTGAACTTCGAGCCCGATGACGGGCTCGTATTTGGCCAGAATTTCTGCTGCGATCAAAATGGCCTCTGGAGCGGATTTCGCCATAAGAAAGCAAAAATTATAGCACTGGATGGGCGGGGCAAGCCCCGCCCATCCGGCCCGGGGCCTTTCAATTCCTCCCGGAGAAGCGATAGTTGAGGCCGAGGCGGAAGTCGCGACCGAGCGCGGGATAGCCGATGGCCTCCTGATACTGCTTGTCAAAAAAATTGGCGACGCGGCCGTAGAAGGAGAAGCCGCGCACGAAGTTGTAGCTGGTGGCCAGGTCGAAGCGGGCATAGCCGGGATTGCGCGTGATGCCGAGCCCGAGGAAATCGCTGTCCGTACGCCTTCCGGAAAAGAAACCCGCGATGTTGAAGTTGAGGCGGCGATAGTTGGCGTTGAGCCACAGATTGCCGGAATTAACCGGGCGGCGGAGAAGATGATTGCCGGGCTGCTCGACGGCAGGAGCGTTGGGGACCGTCTTGAGCACGCGCGAATCATCGAAGGAGTAGTTCGCTTTCACCGTGAGCCAGTGATTGAGGTGGGCCTCACCGGACCAGTTCACGCCGCGAGCGCGCGACAGATCGGTGTTGAAGAAAAGCATTTCGTTACCGGTGAAGCAGGAGGAATTGGCCGGCCCGACAGTTTGATTGATGAGATCGCGAAATTCGTTCGTGAAGAAACTGGCGGAAACACGAAAGCGGCTGGCACTGAAGAACTGGTCCAAGCCGACGTTAAGGGTGCGGCTGCGTTCCGGACGTAATGATGGATTCCCGGGATTGCAAGGGTCGGTGCTAAAGGATTCGAAAACGTTTGGCTCTTCGATGCCCTGGCCATAGGAAAGCCTCGCGCGAGTGTCGCCCCAAAATCCCTGGGAATAGCGCAGCGCATAGACTACGCCGGCGCGGGGGACAACGCGTGCGCCGAAATTGGAGTTGGCTTCCGCGCGGGCACCAGCGCTGAGCGTGAGCCGCGAGGCGGGCTGCCAGCGTGCGTCGAGAAAGCCGGCTTGGTTGTTGCGGCGGGCATGCGTGCCGCCAAGGCTGTTGGGAAACGCGTTTTCAACTTCGTATTGATAGCCGGCAGTGGCAGCGCCCTGACGGAAAGAATACGTGGACTGCTCGAGCAGGCCGGAGCGATTGAATTGATCGGCGGCGAAAAAACTGAAATCGGGGAACGCGTTGGTGTCGAGGATGCGTGATTCCATGCCGGAGAGGCGATGCGTCCAGTGCGAGCCGGTGCTGAAGGACCAGGTGAGATTGCTCGAAAGCTGCTTCAGATTGTCAAAGGCGGTGGCATCCACTGCGAAAGGAACGGTGGAGGCAAAGAGTGTCTGGCCGGGAGTGCCGGCAAAGCTCGAGTTGTTGCGGACGGTGAGGCGAAGCTGATTCGAATCGGAAAAGCGGTAACCCAAATTACCGGCGAAGCTGCGGTTCAAGAAAGCGTCGTCCACGCCCTGGCCGCTGGTTTGAAAATAGGAGCCGGCGGCGGAATAGTCGAAGCCGCCGAGGAGCCCACTGAATTGCGCGCCGCCGCGAGCAGATGAAAAGCTGCCGCCTTCCGCGAAGAGATTGACTTCAGGGATGCGCGTTGCGCCGCGGTGGCTGAAGATTTGGATCACGCCGGACATGGCGTCGGTGCCGTAGAGGGCGCTTTCGGCGCCGTGAACGATTTCGACTTTGTCGACGTTGTCCAGGGTGAGATTCGAAAAATTGATGGTGCCGCCAGGTTCGTTGACCGGAGTTCCGTCAACGAGCACTTTGGTGAAATTCGAATTGCCGCCATCGATGAAGAGGGTAGCGAGTCCGCCGATGGTGCCGGTTCGAGCGAGGCTGACGCCCGTTTGCGTGGCCAGAAGATCGGGGAGAGAAACCGCCTGGCGCTGCTCGATTTCCTGGCGGCCGAGGAGATCCACAGACGCGGGAGTGCGGTCGAGCTCGAGCGGCTGGGCGTTGGCGGTGACCACGACGTTCTCGGAAACGCGCTCGAGATCGAGACGCACGTCGAGCGTGCGGTTTTCGGCCGCAGCCAAATCGAGGACGAAGTCGCGCGGCGCGAAAGAAGCGCGCTGGAAATGAATGCGGTAGCGGCCGGGTGGTAGGCGCAAGAGATAGGCGCCATCGGGACCGGAAGCCGCTGACGCGACGGACGCACTGGAAGCATTTTCGAGCTGCGCGGTGATTCGAACGCCGCCCACGCCGTAACCGGAAAGATCGGTAAGCTTACCGGCGAGACTGGCATCGGAAGAATCGGTCTGAGATTGCAAGGAAATGCTGACGGCGAAAACTGCGAGAGAAAGAAAAGCAGAACGAAGAAGAATGGTTTTCATTTTGTCCTCCGCTCCCTCACGCGCGGGAGCCTGAAGGTTGTCCTGGGCGCGGGTGAAGAGCGCACAGGCTGCAGACTTCGCCGGTCTCCTGGCTTGGCGGTACTACCAGCTCGCAGCCTTCCCGCGAAAGAGCAGTGGTCTGCGAACTTTTTTTCAAGCGCTCACAAGTTGAGCGACTTCCGCCTTACAGTCGCGCGGCGGCGACGGCTTGGAACCGTCTTCCCGAGCACGAAGTCCGCGGTGAATGTGGTCTGCGGAACGGCGCCGCAGGGTTGGGGTGGACGAGAAATACTGCCAACAGCTACGTTGCAGACAATACCGTGACGTGAGGCCGCCCGTTGGCGCGCATCTCCACGCTGAGCTGCGTCTGGAATACCTGTTCGAGCAATTCACGCTGGTAAATAGCCGCCGGCGGGCCCACACGCAGGCAGCGGCCTCGCTGCATCAGCACCACGGAATCCGCATATTCCGCGGCGAGATTCAGTTCGTGAGTGACAATGACCACGGTATAGCGATTTTCTGCGGCCAGCCGCCGCAGAGCGTCCAGAAGGCCCACCTGCGCGGCAATGTCGAGATGCAGAGTGGGTTCGTCCAGCAACAAAAGGAGCGGCTGCTGCGCCAAGGCGCGCGCGAGAATGACGCGTTGTTTTTCACCGCCGGAGATCTGATCCATCCAACGGTCGCTTAGATCCGCAGCGCCAACTTGGACGAGTGCGTTTTTTGCGATAAGCACATCGTCCTCGGATTCGAAACGTAGCGAGCGGCCGTGCGCATGGCGGCCCTGGAGTACAAATTCCCAGGCGCGCGCAGGAAAAAGCAGGCGGCTCTCCTGCTGCACCATGGCGATGCGTTGCGCGCGGGTCCGCGGGCTCAGGGAGTGCGTGACAAAGCCGTTGAGAAGGATGCGTCCCGAAAGCGGCTGGAGAACGCCGGCGATCAATTGAAGCAGAGTGGACTTGCCGCTGGCGTTGGGGCCGAGAATGGCCACGATTTCGCCGGACCTGCCTTGAAAGCTCGTGGCTTCGAGCGTGAAGAGCGGAGCTTGCGCGGGATTTGCGGAATAGGCGTAGCTGACCTGCTCGACGGCCAGGCGTATCTCGTGGCCCAAGCGCGCGGGTTCGGAGGGGTTGCGTGCGAGAGCGGAGCCGCTGCTCATGCGAGCCTCCGGTGCAGGAGATAGATGAAGAGCGGCGCACCGACGACGGCGGTGACCGCGCCAACGGCAAGTTCCGCCGGAGCCACAATCGTGCGCGCGAGAGTATCCGCAAAAACGACGGCAATGGCCCCACCAAGTGCGGCGGTAGGCAGCAAGGTGCGATGGTCCGAGCCGAAAATAAGGCGCATCACGTGGGGAACGATTAGGCCGACGTAACCGACGGCGCCGCTGACGGAAACGGCGAGGCCAGTCAGAAGCGATGCGGCAATGTAGACAACCAGCCGGACGCGCGGAACGTCCACGCCCAGATGCATGGCTTCTTTTTCGCCGGCGAGAAGAAGATTCAAATCGTTTGCCGTAGTGTAAATCGCCCCTGTAGCAGCAAAAAAGCCGACCGCAAGAATCCAATAAACACTTTTCTGAAAGGAAGTGGAAAGATTGCCCATGAGCCAGAAGGCCATGCCGCGGGTATTGCCGCTGGTGATGGTGCTCATCAAGAACATGATAATGGCGGACAGAAACGAGGCAGTGATGACCCCGCCGAGAAGAAGCGTAGTGCTGTCAATCTGGCCTTGACGGCGGCCGAGAAAATAAACGCCGGCAATGGTCGCGGCGGCTCCGAGAAAGGCGCCGAACGGAGTCAGCATGGCGGCGAAGGCAGGCGGAAGGGTCAGATGAGGCTCCGCAATCAGCGCGAGAATGGCGCCCAGGGCTGCGCCGCTGGAAACGCCGAGAACGTAGGGATCGGCGAGAGGATTGCGCAACAGCGCTTGGAAGCTGGTCCCCGCGACAGAAAGGGACGCGCCGACCATGATGCCGAGAACAATCCGCGGCAAACGGATATTCTGCACAACCAAGCCGTAATCGCTGGAGATCTGGCTGCTCTTGCCGAGCATGACGCGCAGCCAGTCGCGGCCGAGCGCGTAGAGAGAAACCGGGACCGCGCCAAACTTGATGGCGATGACCACAACGACGAGCAAGATCACGACTAGGATCAGGCACTGAAGAAACAGCCTGCGGAGCGTCAGCGGCCGCATGCGCAGCCTCCGGAAGAACTGAGGTCGTCATGCACCGGGACATTCCAGACAACAGAAGAAGGCGAGAAATGCAGCGGACGCGCGGGAGCCATCTCTTTTTCGATTTTTTCCTTTGCGTCGCCGGGCTTTTCTGCGAACGCTTCTGGATGTAACTGACGAGCCAGGTCCTCGATCGCCGAGACGATGCGCGGTGCGGGCCGGTTCACCGCATCGCTAATCACCGCG
>QHYN01000246.1 GCA_003224145.1 Acidobacteriota bacterium | reverse complement strand
TGGAGGCCATGCCAATAGCATCCCTGCAATGGACTGCTATCTCAGTCTTGGGGGGCGTCCGGACGGGACAAACCTTCCCCTTACGAATTTCAACGAGAACAGTTGCTACGCACAAACAGTATCGAGTAAACCTCAGCCGCCGACAAACCTCAAAGCAACGGTCAACTAAGACTCAAAAACTTGTGCGGCTTGACATCGGCTAAACGAACCAGTGGCAAAGCAGCGATTCGAGTTTTCCTGGGGTTGCTTAGATACAGGCGGCGTTGTGTTTATCTGTAACAGCTATTGACGAGGAAAGTCACTCCCCCTCCGGTGCCGGTCAGGACCCCCATCGTGTTCAGGTAAGAGGCCATCGCAAAGTTTCGTTGACGTGCCCGCCTATGCGCTCAGCCGGTCGCACCAGGCCAATGGGTGACCAACAGTGCTGCTCGGGTATGTACTTGAACATATTTGTGACATTAGTGACCAGGCTTGGACGTAAGATGCTCCCGAGGAGTTAGGGTTTCCTGTACGAGATCGGAACCTTTGCCCAACCGGGTAATGCCCATTGCGCTGCTTACGCAAGATAAGAGACACCTTGATTCTGTCCCGATCTGCTATCTTCAAAAGTTAAGCAAGCTAAGGAGCTGTTTACCATGAAACCGCTGGTCTCGATTCTGATCCCGGCCTATAACGCCGAGGCGTGGGTTGCCGAAACCATCCGATCCGCGTTGGCGCAAACCTGGCCGCGCAAGGAGATCATCGTGGTCGACGATGGCTCCAACGATCGGACGGCCGAAGTGGCTCGGCAGTTTACCTCGAAAGAGGTCTTCGTTGTGTCCACTAAAAATCAAGGGGCTGCGGCAGCCCGCAACCATGCGTTCCAACTCAGCCAGGGGGACTACATCCAATGGCTGGATGCGGACGATCTTCTGGCCCCTGACAAAATTGAGCGCCAGCTTGAGGTCGTGCGAGGAACTGACGGGAAGCGACTGCTTATCTCCTCGTCCTGGGGCTATTTCTACTATCGGACCCACCGCGCGCGGTTTATCCGAACCTCTTTGTGGCAAGACCTATCCGCGGTCGACTGGCTACTGAGGAACGTCGGGGCCAACGTGTTTATGCCTACTCTCAATTGGCTGATGAGCCGGGACCTGGCTGACGCGGTAGGACCATGGGATACACGGCTCCTTAGTGATGATGACGCCGAATATTTCTGTCGTGTTCTTATTACGTCCAATGGCGCTCGCTTCGCCCCAGACGCCCGAGCCTTCTACAGGATTACTCCCGCGAGTCGGCTCAGCTACATTCGCCCCTCGGACGACCGGAAGAAAGACGCGAAAATTCTCTCGATGAAACTGCACATTCAGTATCTCCGATCCCTGGAAGAAAGCGACCGCGTTCGAAAGGCATGTTTGGCCTATCTGCAGATTTGGTTCGACACTTTCTATCCGGAACGACCCGACCTTGTCGCGGAGTTGCAGAACCTGGCGGCAGAACTCCGTAGTCGCTTGGAGGTGCCCCACCTGCGGTGGAAGTACGACTGGATGGTACCAATATTTGGTTGGAAGGCGGCGAAATGGGCTCAGATGACGCTTCCACAGATCCGCGCTTCGCAAGCCAGAAGATGGGACAAGTTTATGTACAAGCTGGAAACCCGCAACGCGGCCGGGGACCACTGGGCCAACCTCGTACAGGCCAGCCAAGGGAATTAGGACAGGAGGTGCGGGAGCGTGAGGAGCCCGACTGAGCAAATAGACAAAATCAACGGGATCTGGAGTGACCACTTGGAGGTGGCTAGAGCTCTTCCGAACCTGGCCTCGGCCGTTTCGCAAGCGGTTGACATTATCAGTGCTTCACTCGCTGCTGGAGGCCAATTGCTCATCGCCGGGAACGGAGGGTCCGCCGCCGATGCGCAGCACATAAGCGCCGAACTTACGGGTCGCTTTTTGCGCGATCGGAAGCCTCTGCGGGCACTGGCCTTGCATGCCAACACATCGGCGCTCACGGCCATTGGTAACGACTACGGATTCGAACAGGTTTTCGCGCGTGAGTTACTTGCACACGCATGCCCGGGGGATGTGTTGCTGGCTATTTCGACGAGCGGCAACAGCCGCAATATCCTGCGCGCGATTGAGGCCGCTCGAAGCAACAAGGTCAAGGTTATCGGACTAACGGGGGAATCGGGCGGCCAGATGCGGATGGCTTGCGACCTGTGTATCAGCGTCCCTTCCAAATCGACAGCCCGGATACAAGAGATGCATATCGTGATCGGGCACACCATCTGCGAGCTTCTGGAAGCGAAACTGGCAGAGACATAGACAAAATTTCCTCCTTATGCAAAAAGGCGGTTTTGGGGTGGACATGCCTGGAACAACAGAACAGGGATTTTGATATGGCGCATAGGCCCAGCGGAGAGTTGCCTAATTTGCCGGCAGCGGACTCGCCTCGGCGAATCACTGTGGCTCTGCTGACTGGAGGTGGTGAGAGGCATTATATCGTTAGTCTGGCAACGGAGCTCCTTGCGAAGGGAATAGCCCTGGACGTGATTGGAAGCGACGACCTCGATGGTCCAGAATTCCGCAATAAACCTCGATTGCATTTCTTGAATTTGCGAGGCAATCAGCGCCCTGATGCCGGCTTGGCAGAAAAGGTGTCTCGGATCTTAAAGTACTATGCCGCGTTGATTCGTTACGCCACAAAGTCCAAGTCAGGAATCTTTCACATTCTGTGGAACAACAAATTTGAGACCTTGGATCGCACGCTGCTCATGCTTTATTACAGGTTCTTGGGAAAGCGTGTCGTCCTTACCGCGCATAATGTGAATGCCGCTAGGCGGGATTCCCATGATACGCTCCTAAATCGGCTGACCTTGCGAATCCAGTATCAGCTTGCCGATCACATCTTTGTCCACACGGAGAAGATGAAGCGTGAACTGATCGAAGGGTTTGGCGCAGGAGTGGCCCGGATCACTGTCATTCCACACGGAATCAACACTGCCGTTCCGAGTTCGAGTCTTACTTCAATCCAGGCAAAGCGGCGGCTGGGCATCCGGGACGACCAAAGAACAATCCTGTTTTTTGGAAGAATCACGCCTTACAAGGGTCTGGAGTACCTTATCAGTGCTTTCGGCATGCTCAGGGGCGCCGATTATCGGTTGATCATCGCCGGTCGACCGGACCGCTGCGAAGAATACTGGAGCACAATCGAGAAGCTAATCCGCGAAGATTTGAAGGGCGGAAGAGTAGTCCTCAGGTCGGAGTTTATTCCAGACGATGAGACCGAGATCTACTTCAAGGCCGCGGACGTTCTCGTTTTGCCATATCGGGATATCTTCCAAAGCGGAGTCCTGCTTTTGGGGTACAGCTTTGGCCTTCCTGCTCTCGTGGCCGATGTAGGGTCCCTAAAAGAAGAAATTGCCGAAGGCAAAACCGGATTTGTCTTCAGGCCAGAAGATCCAGTCGACCTGGCAAAGGCCATCGAAAGATACTTTGCAAGTGACCTATTCAGGGATCTAGGCAGGGGACGACAAGAAATCAGGGACTGCGCGATGCACCGGTACAGTTGGGACACGGTAGGCCGATTGACCATGCATGTATACGCCGGCTTAGCTTCGAGCGCCTACCTTAGAAGGACTCGTCAAACCGCGCCTAATCATCCCGAAAGGAGTGCATTTTGAGAATCAGCGTTTTCGGGACGGGTTACGTCGGCACAGTATCCGCCGCGTGCCTTGCTCGCGACGGCCATGAGGTAATCGGTGTAGATCCCGTGCGCACTAAAGTGGAACTGATCAATGCGGGTCGGTCTCCAATCGTCGAGGCTGATATCGGAGAAATCATCGCTGCCACGGTCATGTCCGGCCGGCTTCGGGCGACCGATAACTCAGATGAAGCCATCCGCAACACGGAACTCTCCTTCGTCTGCGTCGGTACACCAAGTCAAGCTAACGGCAATCTTGACCTGACCTTCATTAGACGTGTGTGCGAGATGATTGGGAAATCGCTCAAGAATAAGGGGGATCGCCACACCGTCGCTATCCGCAGCACTATCCTGCCCGGCACAATGCATCAGACAGTTATCCCGGTCCTCGAGCAATGCTCCGGAAAAAAGGCGGGCGTTGACTTTGGAGTGTGCAATAACCCCGAATTTCTGCGTGAAGGTTCGGCCGTAAGAGACTTCAATGCTCCCCCTAAGACGGTGATCGGGGAACTGGATCAAGCGAGTGGCAATATGTTGGCTGAGTTGTACGCCAGACTGGACGCGCCGTTAATTCGAACGGACTTGCAAACTGCCGAAATGGTGAAATACATCGACAATTGCTGGCATGCTCTTAAGATTGGCTTCGCGAATGAGATCGGGAATCTCTGTAAGTCTCTCTCAGTTGACGCACACGAGGTCATGAAAATCTTCTGTCAAGATACAAAGCTTAACATCTCCTCAGCTTATCTCTCGCCCGGTTTTGCCTTCGGGGGTTCTTGTCTACCAAAGGATCTGCGAGCCCTGTCGTACAAGGCTAAAATGCACGATTTGGAACTGCCGATCGTAACGGCAGTCCTTCCCAGCAACGAATTGCAGATTGCCCGCGGCATACGCCTCATCACGGAACAAGGGTATAAGCGAATCGGGGTCTTGGGGTTCAGCTTCAAAGCGGGAACGGATGATCTGCGAGAAAGTCCCATGATCGAAGTGATTGAGCACCTCATTGGCAAGGGTTATGACCTGCGCATTTTTGACAAGAACGTGAATCTGGCCAGCCTGGTTGGTGCCAATCGCGACTTCATTCTGAACCACATTCCGCACATATCGCGACTGATGGTAGACAGTGTCGAGGAAGTTTTGGATCATGCGCAAACCGTCGTGATCGGCAATAATGATCCGGAGTTTCGATGTCTCCCGGATCGTTTGCGTGACGGCCAGAGTCTGGTGGATTTTGTTCGAATTACGAACCGCCGGAGCGAAAATGGAAAGTATGAAGGTATTTGCTGGTGACCCGTTCGCGCTCAAGCCGTTCACAGAGCCCCGAAGAAGCGGATTTCCAAATCGATTGTCGCCTCTCCGACAGGTTAGATAACAACAACTATTGCGGGTCTCACACTTTCGATTTCGAAAATGAAATATTTTAGTAGATTGATTACTACGAACAGCCCTTCTGTGTGGGAGCAGGATACGTTTGCGGAAGGCAACCTTTGCCTAAGCTAAATCCTTAGGCCAGAGGGAGTATGAAGAAAAAGGTTCTTATCATCGTCGAGAATATCCCCGTTCCTTTCGACCGGCGCGTATGGAAGGAATCCTTATCGCTGCAGGCAGACGAGTATGAGGTAACTGCTCTGTGCCCGCGAGGTAGAGGCTACACGAAAGGACACGAGGTAATCGATGGTGTCCACATCTATCGGCACCCAATGCCCAACGACGGGAATGGCCTTCTGGGATACCTATACGAGTACAGTTGTGCTTTGTTTTGGGAGTTTGTCTACGCGTGGTGGATCTATCTGCGCCGCGGATTCCACGTCATTCAGGGTTGCAACCCTCCAGACAATATTTTCCTTGTTTCTCTCCTGTTTAAGCTTCTGGGGGTTAAATACATCTTTGATCATCACGATGCCAACCCGGAATTGTATCTTTCGAAATACGAAAAAAAGGATGCCTTTTACAAGATACAGGTCTGGCTCGAAAAAATGACCTACCGCTTTGCCGATGTCGTCATGGTGACGAACAACAGCTACAGAGACCTCGCCATAAATAGGGGGGGAGTCGCTCCCGAGGACGTGTTTGTCGTTCGCAACGGACCAGACCTGACAACGTTCAAAGCCGTTGCTGCGAACCCTGCTCTCAAATACGGGAAGCCCTATCTTGTCGGATATGTGGGGAACATGGGGGTCCAGGAGGGTCTGGACATCCTGTTGGACGCGGCACTACACATCAAGTCCCTAGGGCGCCGGGACGTTCACATCACGTGCGTTGGCGGAGGGCCGGCGCTACCAGAACTCCAGCAGGCGGTCAAGGAGAAGAGTCTTCAGGATATGGTTAACTTCACCGGGAGAATACCCGATCAGCAACTACTGGAGATACTTTCGACTGCCGATGTTTGTGTCAATCCAGACAAGCCTTGCGAGATGAATGACATCTCCACGATGATCAAGATCATGGAATACATGGCTCTGGGCAAACCCATTGTTCAGTTCAATTGTAAAGAAGGTAGATTTAGCGCTGGCGAAGCATCTCTGTACAGCGACAACCACAACCAGGTTGCGGATTTTGCCGACAAGATCCTCTGGTTACTCGATCATCCCGACGAGCGAGAAAGGATGGATGAATTTGGACGCAGAAGAGTGGCCAAGGAATTGGCCTGGGAGTACTCCGTGCCGAACTTGCTTTCCGCTTATAAGAGAGCTTTTAGCAAGAGAGCGCCGTGATCCCAGTCAGGCTCAAACACTTGCAAAGTCAAGTTAAGTAAGTTTGGGAAAACCGACTTCGTTAATGGAAAGAATGTTGGATACAAAATTGACTATAAAGAGGGCTGCGTTTCTAGATCGCGACGGCGTCATCAATAGGAAACGACCAGAAGGTCAGTATGTGACCCGCTGGGAAGAAATGCAATTTCTACCCGGGGTCCCGGAAGCGATTGCTTTGCTCACGAAAGCAGGTTTCTATGTCTTTGCGGTGAGCAATCAACGGTGCGTCACGAAGGGGCTGCTGACGACGGATGAACTGGAGTCGATCCACGCGCGTATGCTTCGGGAACTGGAGACTAAAGGCGCATTCATAACCGGGGTTTATTATTGCCCGCATGACACCGAGCCTCCCTGCGGTTGCCGTAAGCCTGCGCCGGGCATGTTGCTGAGGGCCGCGCGCGAGCACGAAATTGACTTAAAGAAGTCCTGGATGTTCGGCGATTCCGATAGTGACATAGAAGCTGGGAGAAGGGCCGGTTGCCGAACCGTTCGGGTAATGAATGGTGATCCGGCCGGAAGTGGCGGAGCGGACCTGTCGGCTAGAACGTTGCTCGATGCCGTCCACCAGGTGCTGGCACTTGAAGGCTGATCAGCTTCTCTCAGGGCCTGCGGGCTGTGCGGGGGAGCCAGGGCAAGAACGCCACGCGTCAATTCTTGCATGGGGAAAAATGCTCGCAAATGGTGGTAGGGTTTTTCCCAATACAGCTTAGAACGATGGGACAGTACAAGGATGATTCACCTAAAGGCCCTTATCCATCCCCTAAATCTTTTGTTTTCAGTAAGTAGGGTATTCTGCTCGGTCAGAAGAGTGGTAGGTCAATTGCGGGATTCCGGGACGACGGCGTTATGGCCTCAACGGCGGTAGCCTGTGCGAAAGCCGACATTCCCCGATTTGCGTTGCAGCGGGTCCCGTTCGAGACGTTGTTAACTACCTGTTTGAAACTCTTACCCGACACAAAGAAAGTGAAAATCCACGTCCTGGATCCCCTCTTGGACAGCCGTTGGGAGGAATTCGTTGCGCGTCACCCCAGCGCATCGGTATTCCACCAAACCGGTTGGTTGCAAGCCTTGGTTCGAACGTATGGCTATGAGCCCTACGTTCTGACTGGCACGCCTTTTGGAGAACCACTCGAGAACGGCATTTTGGTGTGCAGAGTCTCGAGTTGGATAACTGGCGCTCGCTTGGTATCGCTGCCATTTTCGGATCATTGCGAGCCACTGCTGCGGGAATGCGATGCAGCCGAGGAGTTCGTCAATTGGATGCATGACGCTTGCGACCTTCAACATTGGAGATACGTGGAGCTTCGGCCTCTCTCCGCGCCGTGCCGTAGGGAGAATAGCCTACGACCCGATTCTTCGTACTGGTTCCACGAGCTGGATTTAGAGCCGAGCCTGGACGAGATTTTCCGTCGCTTCCACAAAAACTCTTTTCAGCGGAAGGTTCAGAGGGCCGAGCGCGAAGGACTAACCTATGAGGCAGGCCGTTCGGAACGAATCATGGATGAGTTCTACCGGCTCCTGCTAAACACCAGAAGACGTCACGGGCTGTTCCCGCAGCCGAGAGCATGGTTCGAAAACTTGCTGGAATGCATGGGAGAGAAGTTGCAGATCAGGCTGGCCCGAAAAAACGCCGTTGCAATTGCGGCTATGCTCACGCTGCGGCACGGATCGTCCGTGGTCTACAAGTATGGAGGTTCCAACGAAAATTTCCACAATCTCGGTGGCATGCCGTTCCTTTTTTGGCGGCTGGTCGAGGAAAGCAAAGCTTTGGGGATCCGGAAGATCGATCTCGGGCGCACGGATTTAAGCAACGAGGGCTTAATTGCCTTCAAGGACAGACTGGGAGCGACCCGAAGATTGCTGACGTACTACCGTTATACAAGGGCGTCAAAACGGAAAGTGGCTACCTTGTCGGCTTCCTGGGCTCTTCGGCAGTTTTTCGCCTTACTTCCAGAAGAGGTTTGTTCTCTGGCTGGAAGAATTTTGTACAAGCACTTGGGTTAACTATGGCCTTTGCTGGTAAATACGGTACCATGCACATTCTAATTACCCTTGCTGGAAGTCGGATTAGAAAGGTCAATTCCAGCGACCGCTCACCTTGGACAAACGAGAGATGAGCACAAGGCTCTCGGTAGGGTCTGGGTCCGACCTTGGCCGCAGTTACCTGTCAGGGGTAACGGACGAGCTGGAGTCCTTTGAATCCACCCCTGAGGTTGAAAGCATGCCGAGTCAAGTCGTGTACGACCGTTATCGTTTTCCTGAGAAGTTTTTCGATATCGATTTCAACAATCAACTTTCCTCCGATGCAGGCTTTTTTCGTTTTGGTCACGACGGCATCTGCTATGGCCGTTCTTCGGCTGGAACGCCTGCACCTCGGCCTGAATTTCCTCTCCATGATGCCATCCGAGACGTCACCATTAAAGATAGGAAGGTCTGCCTGCCATTCGATCTAAAAGAAATTATTGATAATCTTCGGCTGGAACGCTATGCAAACGAAGCGGCAATGGAGAACAGTTTCAGACGCTTCTGTAGAAAACTATACTACCATTTGCGGCCTCTCACGAGCCTGGCGATCCGGAAGCAAGTTCAAAAATTTCACGCGCGCAACTGGGAAAAACGATCCTTCCCTCATTGGCCCATAGATACAACGGTTGAGAGTCTCTTTGAAACGGTGGTTTTGCTATCAATGAAGGCCAATGGTGTAGAGAAAGTTCCATTTATCTGGTTCTGGCCGAACCGTGCGAAGGGCTGCCTGGTGATGACACATGACGTAGAGGGCACTGCGGGAAAGGATTTTTGCGCGACGTTGATGGACGTGGACGATTCTTTTGGGATCAAAGCTGTTTTCGGAATCGTTCCCGAAGAACGCTACGGGGTGTCTCTGAGTTTCCTGGATTCCATACGTAGCCGTGGGTTTGAAGTGAGCGTCCAGGATTTGAACCACGACGGTCGGCTCTTTGACGACAAGCAGGAGTTCTTGCGTCGCGCCAAAATCATCAATCGTTATGGGCGTGAATACGGTGCGAACGGATTCCGGGCAGCAGTACTTTATCGCAAGCCGGAATGGTACGACGCGCTTGAGTTTGCGTTCGATATGTCATTTCCTAATGTTGCCCCTTTGGATCCACAGCACGGCGGATGTTGCACGGTGATGCCTTTTTTCATTGGGAATATGCTGGAGCTGCCGGTTACCACCGTACAGGATTACACGCTTTTTCATGTCTTGAATGAGCGCTCGATTGACCTGTGGAGGTCCCAGATTGACCTGGTCCTCAACAAAAATGGTTTGCTGAGCTTCATCGTTCATCCTGATTATCTTCTGGAGCCGGACACACTCGCCGTTTACAAAAAACTGTTGGGGCATTTGCGGGACATCATGGAGAAAACACCGGTTTGGTGCGCGCTTCCATCTGAGATTAACGCGTGGTGGAGGGCACGAAGCAAGATGTCGTTGGTCAAGGATGGCTCTTCCTGGCGTATTGCAGGCGACGGGGCAGAGCGTGCGGTTTTGGCCTACGCCAAAAACGTTGAGGACAGAATAGTCTACGAGCTTTCACAGCGGTGCTAACTCAATAGTCTCCAAGCCGTGGACGGAAGCTGGCGCGAGACAGTAATTTCAATCGATGATCCTCTTCTATGGTCTTCATTAAAACGAATCTACCCGAGGTCTTCGAAATTCTGATCGAGGTCAAGCACGACGAGCGCGGTTTTTTTGCGCGCACCTGGTGTCAGCAGGAATTTGAATCTCTAGGACTCAACGGAAAGCTGGTGCAATGCAGCCTATCGTTCAACAGCCGCAAAGGGACTTTGCGCGGCATGCATTACCAGCTTGTACCCCACGAGGAAGCTAAATTGATCCGTTGCACCAAAGGGGCGATCTATGATGTTGTACTTGACCTGCGCCGTAAGTCTCCCACCTTCAGGAAATGGGTCGCCGTGGAATTGAAGGCGGAGAAGCGCAACATGATGTACGTGCCGGAAGGATGCGCGCACGGCTTCTTAACCCTGGAGCCTGAGAGCGAAGTTAGTTATCAAATGTCGGAGTTCTGGAACGCGGAATCTGCGCGAGGCGTGCGTTGGAACGATCCGGCATTTCAAATCAAATGGCCGGCAAAAGTAGAAGTTATTTCGGAAAGGGACCGGACTTACCCGGACTTCAAAATAAATTGATGGTCTTGCTGCAGGATTTTCTTCAGAAGGATCCCGTCGCGCTCGGCGATGAACTGCACCGATTTGCGCGGGAGCTTTACCCCATTTGCCGGAGCATCACCGGGGACGGGCTTCGAAAGACTCTGGCCATGATTCAGGAGCGAATTCCCCTGCAAACCACGGAAGTGCCAACAGGTACTCGAGTTTTTGATTGGACCGTGCCCCGGGAGTGGAACATACGGGATGCTTTCATCAAATCGGCCGACGGAAAGCGCGTGGTGGACTTTCAGAAGTGCAATCTGCATGTTCTGAACTACAGCACGCCGGTGCAAGCGACCATGCCGCTGGGCGAACTTAGGCCGCATCTTTTTACCATTCCGGAAAAACCGGACTGGATTCCGTACCGCACTTCTTACTACAAGGAGGATTGGGGTTTTTGTCTTTCGCACAATCAGATGCTGTCTTTGAAAGACGGCGAGTATGAAGTTTGCATCGATTCAACTGTTCAAGATGGGAGCCTGACCCTAGGCGAATATTACCTGTCCGGCCGCTCTGCCGACGAGGTCCTTATTTCCTGCCATGCCTGTCATCCTTCGCTGGCAAACGACAATCTTTCAGGGCTAGCCGTTGCTACCTATTTGGCGCAATTTCTTGCTGGACGCGATCTTCGTTACTCTTATCGGTTTCTTTTCATTCCGGGAACGATTGGAGCCATCACATGGCTGGCGCAAAATCAGGCGGCTGCGAAAAGGATTCGTCACGGATTAGTCCTAACGTGCATCGGGGACAAGGGCGGGTTCCGTTACAAAAAGAGCCGCCGGGGGAATGCGGAGATTGACCACGCGGTGACGCACGTGCTCACTCATCATGCGGAATCCTCCGAGTTTCTCGAATTTTCGCCATATGGATACGATGAACGGCAGTATTGCTCTCCCGGATTTAATCTCCCGGTCGGCTGCCTGATGCGGAGCGTCTGGGGTAGCTTTTCTGAATATCACACTTCGGCGGACAACCTTGAATTCATTCATCCTACTCAACTTGCCGAATCGCTGCGCATTTGCGTTGAGATTCTGGATGTTCTCGAAGGCAATCGGCGTTACCGCAACCTCAATCCTCACTGCGAGCCTCAAATGGGGAAGCGCGGCCTTTATCGTCCCACGGGCGGCGGAACGATTGAAGAAGAACTGAACGCTCGGCTTTGGGTTTTGAACTTGTCCGATGGCGACCATTCGTTGCTGGACATCGCAGAGCGCTCGCATATCGCATTCCCGATGATCCGCGATGCGGCCGACCTGTTGTGCGAGAGTGGCTTGTTATCGGCTGTTTCTGAAGAGAATGACGCAGGAAGTTCCCCGCATGAGGCTTCCGTGGCAAATGTGGCTGTTGCTCGCCGAAGCCGGTCTTGAATGTCACTGAACTGATTCTTGTTTCGTGTTCGCGAATCGCAACGCGACGATCCCGAGCCATTCTGTTTCCAAGAGGAGCTGAACGCTGATGAGGATACTGCTTACCGGTCACAAAGGTTATATCGGATCCGTGGCTATGCCGATGTTGCGGGCCGCCGGCCACGAAGTGTTTGGCCTCGACACCGATCTGTTCGAAGGTTGCGAGTTTGGAGACGGAGTCGCAAAGACTCCCGAAATTCGCAAAGACGTCCGGGATGTGACAGAGTCCGACCTCGAGGGTTTCGATGCGGTCATTCATCTCGCTGCTTTGTCCAACGACCCATTGGGCAACCTTGATCCGAATCTTACGTTCGATATTAACCATAAGGCTTCCGTCCGGTTGGCCGAATTGGCTAAACGAGCGGGTGTGAAACGTTTTGTGTTTTCCTCCTCTTGCAGCACATATGGAGCTGCGGGGGACGATTTTCTAGACGAGACCGTGGAGTTGAACCCGGTGACTCCTTACGGAAAGTCAAAGGTGCTGGTGGAGCGGGATGTCGCTCAAATTGCCGATGAAGACTTCACGCCAACGTTCATGAGGAATGCGACCGCCTACGGTGCGTCTCCTCGCCTGCGGCTGGATCTGGTCTTAAATGACTTCGTCGCGTCTGCCATGACCACTGGCTGCATCTATATCAAGAGCGACGGCACTCCCTGGCGTCCAATTGTGCACATTCGCGACATCGTCGCGGCCATGATCTGCGCACTCGAAGCGCCAAAGAGTACCGTTCACAATCAAACGTTCAACGTTGGTCAGACCGAGGAGAATTACCGCATTAGAGAACTTGCACAGATTGTCGCCGAAGTTGTGCCCAATAGCCGCATCGAATATGTGCCCGGCGGAGGGCCCGACAAGCGCTGCTATCGCGTGAACTGCGATAAAGTGCGCCGCACGCTGCCTGGCTTCCAGCCACAGTGGACTGCTCGCTTGGGGGCTCAGGAGCTCTATGACGCATATCGCGGGAACGGATTAACTACTGCGGACGTGCAGAATGGCCGCTATTTCAGGATCAACCATATCAAGAGCCTCCTGGGCTCGGGCAAGTTGGACAATTCACTGCGATGGAAGTCCTCAGCCAATGGCGACAATTTTCACGCAAGCAGTCCGGCGCCGGTGAACGGGGAACGGGCCGGCGTATCCGCGGTGCAAAGCTGAGTTCGAGACGAGCCAATGCTGCAGCTTCCACAGCCTCGAGGCAAAGCAGCAAGCTGGATGGATTTGCGGATGAACTGTCTGTGCGCATTTGTTCGGGGTCACATTGTTCTGGAGAGGGCATAACTAGCGATGAAGGATCTCAAGCATAAGGTGATCCGCGGTGGTATCGCCAAAGCCTTCTCCCAAGCGGCCAGCCTAATCTTGCGCATGGGGTCGTTAATGGTGCTCGCACGCTTGCTGGTTCCCAAGGACTTCGGGCTGGTCGGAATGGTTACGGCATTTACCGGTGTGCTGAATCTTTTCCGAGACTTTGGGCTTTCGTCGGCCACAGTCCAGCGGGGAAACGTCACGGACGATCAGATTTCGACCTTGTTCTGGATCAACATTTTGGTGGGTTCGATTCTAGGTTTGTTGCTGGCGGGGATGTCTCCTTTTGTTGCCGCTTTTTATCACGAGCCTCGACTTGTCTGGGTCTCCATTATCTTGGCGACATCATTCATCTTTAATGCAGCTGGCGTACAACATACCGCGCTTCTCGAGCGGCAGATGCGCTTTACGGCGCTGGCCACGATAGACCTCATCTCTCTGGCTGTAAGCACCGCCATCGGTATCGGCATGGCCGCGACGGGGTTCGGTTACTGGTCTCTCGTGACGGCGGCCGTCGCTCTTCCATTGGTCACCACCTTCTGTCTATGGCTCTCGACAAGATGGGTCCCAGGCAGGCCCCGCTCGCAGGAGGGAGTCCACTCCTTGCTGCGTTTTGGCGGAACGCTCACCTTAGGGAACGTTATCGTCTATCTCGCCTACAACCTCGAAAAGGTCTTGCTTGGCCGGTTTTGGGGAGCAGATGCTCTAGGTCTCTACGGAAGAGCTTATCAGCTGATCAATCTCCCGACGGACAACCTCAATTCTGCGTTCTGGGGCCTAGCGTTCTCGGGGTTGTCCAGGGTCCGGGACGATGCTCAGAAATTCAAGAATTATTTTCTGAAAGGCTATTCTCTTCTTTTGGCCCTTACCATCCCAATGACCATTGCCGCGGCGCTTTTTGCTCCGGATTTGATTCTTGTTGTCCTCGGACCGAGGTGGAAAGAAGTCGTTCCAATCTTTCGCCTGTTGACTCCAACGATTTTAGTTTTCGCGCTGATCAATCCCTTAGCATGGCTGATCTTCTCGCTCGGAATGGTTGGCCGAAACCTAAGAATCGTGGCAGTCCTCGCCCCTCTCGTGATCGCAGGGTACGCCATAGGATTGCCTTACGGTCCCAAAGGGGTTGCAATCGGCTACTCAGCAATGATGACCTTGTGGGCGCTCCCTCACATCGCCTGGTGCGTACACGGCACAGGAATTTCCTTACGCGATATTTTGCTGACGGCAACCCGGCCGATGGTTTCGGGCATCGTGGCGGCAATGATTGCTTTTGGAGTGCAACTCCTCCTCACGCAGTCGTGGCCTCATCTGGCCAGACTCGTCGTCGGAGTGACCGTTCTTCTGAGCGCATACGTTGGCGTGCTGTTCTATGTGATGGGGCAGAAAGCTGTCTATTGGGATCTCTTTCAGGGATTGAGAGGAAGTTCACCTGTGGAACGCTCCTTGGTTTCTGCGTAGAGAATTTGTTTACGATCTACTGACGACTATGATTTCATCGGACTGGTGCCAAGCTACTGAAAGTATCACTCGCGTTCCACCCAAGGAGCGCGACACGCGGTTGCCGCGCCACTTTCCTTGGAAATGGAATTCCTCAAGGCGTATGGGATGCAACGCGTTTTGTAAGCAAGGATGGGTGAGGAAAGTATGAGCGCTCAACCGCTGGTGAGCATAATCACGCCCGTGTACAATGGCGCCGAGGATCTCGCGGAATGCATTGAAAGCGTCCTGCGGCAGACCTACACAAACTGTGATTACACCATTGTCAACAATTGCAGCACGGATGAAACGCTTGCGATTGCCAGGAAATACGCGGGCAAGGATGCGCGCATCCGCATAGTGGATAATGACCACTTCCTGCCCATCATCAAAAACCACAATCATGCCATTCGGCAGATTTCCCCGGAATCCAAGTACTGCAAATTCGTGTTTGGTGATGACTGGTTGTATCCGACCTGTGTTGAAGAATTGGTCCGCGTTGCCGAGGAGAACCCCTCGATCGGGCTGGTTGGCTCATTCACCATGGATGGTGAGGAGGTGATCTGGGGTGGTCCGGCCTATCCCTGTTTCAAAATTTCCGGCCGCGAGGTGTGCAGAAGCAAATTGCTGGGTGGTCCGTACGTGTTCGGAACGATGACGTGTCTCTTGGTTCGTTCCGATCTCATCCGCAAGCGCGTTCCCTTTTTCAACGAACGAAACCTCCACGCCGATCAAGAAGCCTGCTTCGACGTTTTGCAGGAATCAGACTTTGGCTTTGTCCATCAGGTGTTAAGCTTCAGTCGCCCTCGCGAGCAGTCGAATACGTCCTTTGCCAACGACTTCTGCAGCATCGCGCTTGGCGAGTTTGTGATACTGCTCAAATACGGGCCGGTTTTTTTGGACCGTGCCGAATATCAGCAGAGGTACAAGAAGGCTCGTTGGGAATATTATCGCGTGTTGGCGCACAACGTTCTGCGCATTCGCCCGAACCGTTTCTGGAAATACCATAAAGATACGCTGGCCGCCTTTGACTGCCGCATGTACTGGGGGTTGCTCGGAGTGTCTCTGATTGCTGATTTGGCCGAGCACCTTTCGCATCCGTTCCGCGCGGTGGAGCGAGCGTGGCCCTGGTGGTCTCGGACGTTGAATAAGACCTCGAAGAATCGCCCAGCACAGCCCCCGAGTTCACTCTAAATGTCCTTCATCTTATAGAGCGAGCGGTTTGAGAAAGCCCATGAAGATTACCGTCATCTTGTGTACCTATAATCGTTGCCAGAGCCTCCAGAAAGCATTGGAAAGCGTGGCTACCTCGGTGCTTCCAGAGGACGTCGAATGGGAGATTCTGGTGGTGGACAACAATTCCAAGGATGCAACGCGCGAAGTGGTCGAGGGCTTTTGCAAGCAATATCCTTCACGAATTCGCTATATTTTTGAGCCCAAGCAAGGCAAATCCAATGCGCTGAATACCGGGATTCGGAAAGCTCACGGAAACGTCCTGGCGTTCATGGATGACGATGTGCGGGTCAAGCCGGATTGGCTACAGAGGCTCACTGCCCCTTTGCAGGATCCGCAATGGGCTGGCGCTGGTGGACGGGTGGTTCCGGAATGGTTTAGTCCCATTCCAGTGTGGCTCAAGCCGCAAGCCTGGTATGCTGCGGGTCCTCTCGTTCAATTCGATCTGGGCAGCAACGCGGGTGAGCTTTTCGAGCCCCCCTTTGGCACCAACATGGCTTTCCGCAAATCTGTCTTCGAAAAATGCGGGGATTTTCTGCCTGAACTGGGGCCCCGCCCCGGAAGCGAGATTCGCAACGAGGATACGGAATTCGGCGCTCGCGTGCTAGCGGCGGGGGAGCGGCTGCGCTACGAGCCTTCCGCCATCGTTCATCACCCCGTGCCGGAAAACCGCATCGACAAGAGGTTCTTCCTGGCATGGTGGTATCACAAGGGTGGCGCAAGCATTCGTCAATTTGGCGTTCGTCCGGGGACCAAGTATTACGCGGCTGGCGTTCCCTTATACTTGTTTCGCAATCTTTTGGTGTGGACGCTGCGGTGGATGCTGGCCTTCAGTTCGGCGCAGCGATTCTCCAACAAGCTCAATGTCTGGACGAAGGTAGGCGAAATCCTGGAATGCTACCGCAATCCGCTGGCCGCGAGAAAAATGGAAGACTTTGGCCCTCAGACGCAGCGAGTGGCAGTAGTGCATGATGGGCGCTGAGAACATGAGCAGGGAGATCGAAGTGCAGAGTAAGACCGGTTCCCATTCCATTTCCTCCACCCGCACTGCGGGCTTCACACAAGCCCTCCCGTCGCGCGAAAAATTGCTCTGGATGTACGAACACTTGACGCTGATCCGGGAATTCGAAGAGCGTCTCAAGTGGCTCGTCGAAACAGGTGTACCTGTTGGCGCGGTGCACTATTACACCGGCCAGGAGGCCTGTGCCGTCGGCGTGTGCGCGGCGCTCGAACCCAACGATTGGATCGCCTCCACGCACCGCGGCCATGGGCATTGCATCGCCAAAGGAGTGGAAGTCCATCGCATGATGGCCGAGCTTTACGGCAAAACCACTGGAAGCAATCGCGGCAAGGGCGGCTCGATGCACATCACGGACGTCCGTGTTGGCATGCTGGGCGTCAACCCCATTGTTGGCATGGGAGCGACTCATGCGGTGGGAGCCGCGCTTTCAGCAAAGGTGCGGAAGACACCTCAAGTAGCGGCATCCTTTTTCGGAGAGGGTGCAGCCGCTATCGGAGCCATCCACGAAGCCATGAATCTCGCGGCCATTTGGAGGCTGCCAGTCATCTTCGTCTGCGAAAACAATGGCTACGCGCAGGCGACTCCGGTGGAGTACGCTCTTTCTGTTCCCCATATTGCCGACCGAGCAGCGGCTTACAACATGCCCGGAGTGACCGTGGACGGTCAGGATGTTCTCGCAGTATGGGAGGCAGCGGTTACTGCAGTAGAGCGCGCCCGAGCGGGCCAGGGGCCTTCGCTGATTGAGTGCATGACCTACCGCTACTATGGCCACCACCAGGGTGACGATACCCACCGCTACCGCGCAAAAGAGGAAGAAGAAGCAGCGCGTGCCCGCGATTGCATCCGTCGATTCCGCGAGCAAATGCTTGACCAGCACTTACTCCAGGCAGAAGAGCTGGACGCCATCGAGGCCGAGAATCGCAAGAAGATTGATGGCGCCGTGGCTTTTGCGGAAGCGAGTCCACTACCCGACCCCGCCGACCTTTTTACCGACGTTTACGTTCCGGCGTCTGAGGAAAAGCGGCAATGACCACCACCGCCGCCGTACGTGAGCTGAGTTTTGGCCAGGCCATAAATGAGGCGATTCGCCAGGAAATGCGGCGCGACCCGACGATCGTGGTTATGGGGGAGGATGTCGCCGGTGGAGCGGGCCGAGCGCACCTAGGTTTTGTCGATGCCTGGGGCGGGCCGCTCCGTGCAACGCGTGGCCTGATCATTGAGTTTGGACCGGAACGCGTTCTGGATACTCCGATTGCAGAGATGGGTTTTCTCGGGGCTGGTGTGGGCGCGGCCATGTCCGGACTGCGTCCCATTGTCGAAATCATGTTCGTGGATCTGATTGGCTGCTGTTACGACCAGATCATGAACCAAGCAGCCAAGATGCATTACATGATGGGCGGCCAGGTGGACCTGCCGCTGGTGATTCGCACCGCCTATGGCACCCGCGGGGGCGACAATCGAACGTATGGCGGTGGCGCGGGCGCCCAGCATTCCCAAACCCTCTATGCGGTCTTAGCTCACATCCCTGGTCTTAAAGTGGTTGTTCCTTCCACCGCCTATAACGCGAAAGGGCTGACGATTTCAGCAATTCGGGACAACGGCCCAGTGGTCATCCTGGAGCACAAGTTTTTGGGATTGCGCGCCAAAGGGCCTGTGCCAGAAGAAGCCTATACTGTCCCTATTGGCCGCGTGGAGATCGTTCGCCGCGGTCGCGACGTTACCCTCTGCGGTATTGGCCGCATGACCCACATTTGCGCGGAAGCGGCAGATTCTCTCCTGGCCGAGGGCATTGATGCAGAAGTGGTGGACGTCTTGACGCTCTCGCCACTCGACGAAGACACGATTTTGGAATCCGTTTCTCGCACTCGCCGCCTGGTTGTTGTGGACGAGGACACGCCCACCGCGTCTATGGCTCGCGATATCGCCGCTCGCGTTGCCGACAAGGGCTTTGACAATCTCGACGCCCCGATTAAGACCGTCACGGCGCCCGATACCCCGGTTCCTTTTTCCGCGGTTTTGGAGGCGCATTACACGCCCGGCGCGGCGCAAGTCATTTCCGCGGTGCACTCACTATTCGGAACAGGAGCCTGACTCGGTGGCGCGAGCGATTGTGATGCCGAGCATGGGGATGTACACCGAAGAAGGCGTCTTAACGGCTTGGCTCCGCCAAGCAGGCGCGAGAGTCACGCTCGGGGAGCCAGTGGCAGAAATCACGACGGAAAAAGCTACCTTCGAAATACCCGCACCGGAGGAAGGCATTTTGCACCCGGTGGCGGCGATTGGCACGACCCTTCGCGTGGAAGTCCTGATGGGATACATTTTGCGAGATGGAGAAGCGCCGCCTGCTGGCGCCAATGACGGTGCCATCGCCGCAGCGAAGAGCGAAGCTCACGGCTCCTCCTCCATTCCAAAACAAGAGCCGCCACCGCTTGGGCCTCTCCGCGCCAGCCCGGTCGCAAAGCGTCTTGCCGCCCAGCACAAAGTCGATCTTCAACAGGTGAAGGGAACCGGTCCCGGCGGTCGCATCATTGAAGCCGACATTCAGGCGTTCGTTTCAAAGCGCGAGAATGCAACTCCATTGCCCCCGGCAGGCGAGCGCGTGCCGATGGCCGGTCTCCGTCGGTCCTTGGCCGAGCGTTTGTGCACGACCTTAACCACCGCGGCTTCCACCACCCTGACCCGTGAAGCCAACGCCGATGTTCTGGTTGCCGCACGCCAAGCCCTATCGCAGAGTTGGGGCCAGACGCCGTCCTACGACGCGCTGTTTATCAAGCTTTTCGCTGTTGCTCTGCGCGAACGGCCAGAACTCAATGCGATTATCGAGAATGAATGCATTATCCGGCTCAAAGAGATCAACGTTGGTTTTGCCGTCGCGGCTCCCCATGGCTTGATCGTTCCGGTCATTCGAAACGCGGATTCGGCCCGACTCAGAGATATCACTCTGGCTGTAAAGGACCTGACCGAACGTGCCCTTGCTGGGCGATTGCAACCCGGGCATTTCGAAGGCGGCACGGCGACGATCAGCAATCTTGGGAACCACGGCATTGATGCCTTCACCCCTATTCTAAACGGATCACAATCCGTCATCTTCGGGATCGGGCGAATCGCTCAGCGCCCTGTAGTGCGTGGCACTGCCCTCGCCATCGGTTACACGTGCGTGCTTAGTCTCACATTTGATCATCGGGTCGCCGACGGAGTTCCGGCAGCGCTGCTGCTAGATGCCGTCGTACGCCGCATGAATGACGAGCAGTTTTTCAGTTCCTTAGCTTAGCCTGAAATAGAGACAAGCTATGACCAACGAAAAGCAAACCAACCTCCCCGAGCTTGCAAAACGCATTCGGCAACACTGCGTGCGCATGACGGGAAAGGCAAACGCTTCGCATATCGGAGGTGCCTTGTCCGCCGCTGATTTGCTCGCTGCCATTTACGGAAAAGCGCTTCGCTACGATCCCCAGCGTCCCGATTGGCCGGATCGTGACCGGTTCATCATGAGCAAAGGGCATGCGTGCTCTGCTCTCTACGCTGTTCTGGCGGAAAGCGGCTATTTCCCCCTGGAACGCCTGGAAACGTTTTATCAGAATGGTTCGCCCCTAGCAGGCCATGTGATGCACAAAAATGTGCCAGGGGTCGAGCTTTCCACCGGATCGTTGGGGCACGGACTACCTGTTGCTACCGGGATGGCCATTGCCGCTAAACGAGATGGCCGGCCGAGCCGAATTTTCTGCATGATCAGTGACGGCGAATGTGACGAGGGCTCGGTGTGGGAAGCCGCGCTGTTTGCCCCTCACCATAAGCTGGACAATCTGATCGTTATCGTCGACTACAACAAAATTCAGAGTCTCGGGGCGGTCAAGGAAGTGATTGATCTGGATCCTCTGGCCGACAAATGGCGCGCCTTTGGATGGGCTGTCCGCGAGTTGAATGGCCACGACGTACATGTTGTTGAGGAGGCCGTGACGCAAGTGCCCTTCGAACCAGGCCGGCCGAGTTGCATCGTCGCGCACACTGTCAAAGGCAAAGGCGTGAGTTACATGGAGAACAAGCTTCTGTGGCACTACCGCGCGCCCATGGGTGACGACATGACCAAAGCGCTCTCAGAATTGGACGGTTGTGAATGAGAAACGCGTTCATCAAAGAATTGTTTGAGCTGGCCAAACAGGATGAGCGTATCGTCCTGATCGTCGGAGATCTGGGTTTCGGCGTGGTCACGCCATTCATGGAACAGCTCCCCAAGCAATTCCTCAACGCCGGCGTGGCCGAACAAAACATGACCGGCATGGCAGCGGGCATGGCCTTGAGCGGCAAGATCGCCCTCACTTATTCCATTGCCAATTTCCCAACGCTTCGCTGCCTCGAGCATGTCCGCAACGATGTTTGCTATCACAACGCGAACGTCAAGATCGTGTCGGTTGGCGGCGGGTTCACCTATGGTGCCATGGGCGCTACGCACCATGCGGTCGAGGACATTGCCGTGATGCGTGCTTTGCCGGGGTTGGTGGTCGTCGCGCCGGGCGATCCCGTCGAGGCCCGCGCGGCCACGCGCGCGGTCATTGCCTATCACGGCCCATGTTATCTTCGACTGGGCAAGGCGGGCGAACCTGTTGTCCATCAATCGCCGATCGAATTTGAACTGGGCAAAGCCATTCGCCTACGAGAAGGCAAGGATGTCACGCTCATTTCCACTGGTGGCATTCTCCTCAATGTAGTTCGCGCGGCGGAGCTCTTGCAAAAAGAGGGCATCCAGATGCGCCTGCTGAGCATGCACACCGTGAAGCCCTTGGACACGGAAGCCGTTCTTGCGGCCGCACGCGAGACCGAAGCTATTTTCACAATCGAGGAACACAGTATTCTTGGCGGGCTCGGCAGCGCCGTCGCGGAAGTCTTGGCAGAGGCGGACGGGATCAAGGTTCCCTTTAAGAGGATCGGCCTTCCTTCTGCGTTCTCTCCTCACATCGGCAGCCAGGAATACATGCAGGAGTGCCACGGGCTGACGGGCGAAGCCATCGCGAAAACCGTGGCCTCTGCCTTGCGGACCGTCACTAGCGGGTTGGTCCGGGAAGGGCAGTGACACAGGTCGTGGAAAGTCCGAAGTTTCCTTCGCATTTATGGCCGGGTTCAGCGTTCAAGAGATGAGCCTCGCATCACCATCGGAAATCTTGTTAGGAGAAGGGATGAGTTCGACGAATCATTCTGGTTGCCGGTTTTGTGGAGCCAAGCTCGAGCATACCTTTGTGGACCTGGGGGCATCTCCTTTAGCCCAAAGCTTTCTGAGTGCAGACCAACTGGACCAGATGGAACCCTTCTATCCGCTTCATGTCTATGTTTGCGGGGAATGCTTTCTTGTGCAGCTTCAGGAGTTCGTTGCTCCCGAAAACATCTTCAGCGATTACCTCTACTTCGCCTCTTATTCCGACAGTTGGCTCACGCATGCCAAGTCCTATGCCGATCAGATGCTGGAGCGATTCCCGATAACAGAGAAGAGTCTCGTCGTCGAAATTGCTAGCAACGATGGCTATCTCCTTCAGTATTTTTTAGAGAAAAGAATTCCCGTCCTGGGCATTGAGCCTGCTGCAAATGTTGCTGAAGTGGCTGTCAAAAAGGGCGTTCCCACTCTTGTAAGATTCTTTAACCGTGGGACAGCGCGCGAACTGGCGGCCAAAGGTCAGAAGGCCGACCTCCTGCTTGGTAACAACGTGCTTGCTCATGTTCCTGACATCAATAATTTTGTCGCCGGGATGAAGATTCTCCTGAAGCCGCAGGGCGTGATCACCGTGGAATTTCCCCATCTGATGCGCTTGATGGCGGAAAACCAGTTCGACACCATCTACCACGAACATTTCTCTTACTTTTCTTTTCTTGCGGTTGAGAAGATTTTCGACAGGCATGGCCTGACGCTGTTTGACGTCCAGGAACTTCCCACGCACGGCGGTTCGCTCCGCATTTTTGCGCGCCACGCCGAAGACGCTTCAAAGCCCATCGGTCCGGGCGTCACGGAACTCCGCGCTCGCGAAGAATCGGCAGGCTTCCATCAGCTCGAAACCTACTCACGCTTCGCCGAACAGGTCAAAGAAACCAAACGGAAGCTCCTGGAATTCCTGATTCATGCGAAGCAAAGCGGTAAGAAGATCGCCGCTTACGGTGCCGCCGCCAAGGGCAATACGCTTCTGAACTATTGCGGGATTCGAACCGACTTTCTCGACTATGTCGTGGACCGCAGCCCCTACAAACAAGGAAAGCTTCTCCCCGGCGTTCGCATACCCATCCACGCTCCCGAGCACATCCTGGAGACCCGACCTGACTACTTACTCATTCTTCCTTGGAACCTGAAAGACGAGGTTATCGAGAAAAACGCCTACATTCGCGAATGGGGCGGCCAATTCGTGGTTCCCATCCCGGGGGTAAGGGTCTACGCGTAGTTGACTCCGCCGTTTCTGGGAATTCTGCTTCGTCAGGCAGTCAATAAAGAGAAAATCTTGAGCGGAAAGGGGATGCTCACTATCTCCTTGTTAGTTCCCTCCTCTTTGTCGGTCGTACGCCACATTGTGCTTAAGCTTTTCAGTTTCAGTTGGGTAGCGTTGTAACGTTTTGGAAGGCGGATTCTCGGTCCTAAGGGTTTCGAAAGTCTGTTCCCAGCCTGTTTTGAGTGGTGAGGGGTTTCATCATTCTTGATCCAACATTAGCTTTGCGAACGAGAAGCCTGATGCATGGTCGGGGTGGGGCTTCGTCCGTATTTGATGTTTTAGCCTGCAGGCATTCCTGCGGGCTGCTTGTGCCTCTCAATGTCCTGCGGAGGATGTCCGATGTCGATTAGCTTTTGCCAGCTGAATTCTTCGGCGTTTGGTCTACGCGTAGCTCGCTCTTTTGCTCTGCTGCTACTCCTTCTGCTCGCGGAAGGATTCAGCCAGGCGCAGGCAGCCGGTATTGCGCTCGTGCAACACGTCGGCAAGGACGCTGGTACAACTACCACATCCACTCTTGCTTTTGCTAGCTCAAACACTGCGGGAAACTTTATTGGTGTCGCTGTTCGCGGCGGGCTCTCCAGTGCGCAGGTTTTCACCATTACCGATTCTAACGGGAACACTTACAAGCAGGCGGCACAAGTCGGCTATACAGGAAGCGCCGTGACCTCGGCTATTTATTACGCGGAGAACATCAAGGGCGGCGCGAACACCGTGACGGTATCCATGACCGTTTCCGGCCCCCTGCGCTTTGCCATTCTCGAGTACTCCGGAGTGGCCGCCTCGGGCTCCTTGGACGCGACAGCAGTAAACACCGCGACCAGTTCTGCGCCGAATAGTGGGAATCTGACCACCACCGTGAGCGGAGACTTATTGCTGGCCACCGTTGGGACGACAAACCCCGCTATGTTCACGGCGGGAACCGGCTACACCATCAGGGACTTTGTGCCGGCGGAGCCGAACACCAAGCTGATCAGTGAGGATCAGATCCAAACGGCGGCAGGATTAACTTCGGCAGGCGCATCGCTTACCGCATCGGACAGTTGGGGCGCCGTCCTGGCGTCCTTCAAGCCAGCGGGGGGTGTGGCAGGCAGTCCGGCAACAATCACCGCCACAGCCGGTACGCCGCAAAACACTACTGTCGGGACAGGCTTTACGACGCAACTACAGGCCACGGTAAAAGATCCCTTCAATAATCCAGTGAGTGGCGCCACGGTTACGTTTGCAGCTCCTTCGAGCGGAGCGAGCGGTACCTTTGCCGGTGGCGTGAACACCGCAACGACGAATGCGTCCGGGGTGGCAACTGCAGCGGTTTTCACTGCGAACACGACTGCGGGTACTTATACGGTTACAGCGTTGGTATCCGGGGTCTCCACCCCGGCCAATTTCTTTCTAACAAACTTGGCAGGCGCGGCCGCAAGCATCACTGCCACCGCCGGCACGCCACAGAGCGCGGCGGTCAACACGGCATTTGCGACGCAGTTGCAAGCCACCGTAAAAGATTCCTTTAATAATCCTGTGAGTGGTGTCTTGGTGACCTTCACGGCACCTGCGAGCGGGGCCAGCGGTGCCTTCGCTGGCGGTGTGAACACGGCGACGACGAATGCATCGGGCGTCGCCACGACGGCGGTTTTCACTGCGAACACCATCGCCGGCGGCCCCTACACGGTGATGGCTACAGTCTCCGGCGTCTCCACTCCGGCCAATTTCTCCCTGACCAACTTAGCGGGTGCAGCAGCGAGCATCGCGGCCGCGGCGGGTACGCCACAGAGTGCCACGGTCAACACCGCGTTTACGACACAGCTGCAAGCGACGGTAAAAGACTCCTTCAACAACCCAGTAAGTGGTGTAACTGTGACGTTTGCTGCTCCTACGAGCGGAGCCAGCGGCACGTTTGTCGGGGGCGTCAAGACGGCCACGACAAACGCATCGGGCGTCGCCACGGCGGCGGTTTTCACGGCGAACACCATCGCCGGCGGGCCCTACACCGTCACAGCATCGGTCTCCGGTGTTTCCATTCCGGCCAACTTCTCGCTGACGAACCTGACGGGCGCAGCTGCCAGCATTACGGCCACCGCGGGTACGCCGCAGAGCACCACGATCAACACTGCCTTTGCGACGCAGCTGCAAGCCACGGTAAAAGATTCGTTCGGCAATCCAGTGAGTGGCGTTTTGGTGACGTTCACGGCTCCCACGAGCGGGGCGAGCGGCACGTTTGCCGGCGGCGTCAACACGGCCACCACGAATGTGTCTGGAGTCGCAACCGCGCCGGTCTTCACGGCCAACAGTACAGCCGGTGGTCCCTACACGGTGACCGCATCGGCATCCGGCGTTGCCACTCCGGCCAATTTCTCACTCACGAACTTGGGTAACCCGCCGGCGAATGTCGTGGCCACCGCGGGTACACCGCAGAGTGCCACTATCAATACGGCGTTTGCGGCACAACTGCAAGTGACGGTGACAGACTCCAGCAACAATCCCGTGAGCGGCGTAACGGTGACGTTCACGGCTCCCTTGAGCGGGGCGAGCGGCACGTTCGCAGGTGGTGTGAACACAGCCACGACCAACGCATCCGGAGTCGCGACATCGGCAGTCTTTACGGCGAACAGCGTTGCTGGTGGTCCATATACGGTTACCGCCACGGTGTCTGGCGTTGCCACCCCCGCAAACTTCTCGCTGACCAACCTGACGGGTGCGGCCGCAAGTATCACGGCTACTGGTGGTACGCCGCAGAGCGCCACCGTCAACACGGCGTATACCACGCAATTGCAGGCGACAGTAAAGGATTCAGGAAACAATCCGGTGAGTGGTGTAACGGTAACTTTCACGGCGCCGACCAGCGGACCGAGCGGCTCGTTTGCCGGCGGCGTCAACACGGCGACGACCAATTCACTGGGCGTAGCGACGGCAGCAGTGTTCACAGCCAACAGTATTGCTGGCGGGCCGTATAACGTGGCGGCCTCGGTAGTCGGCGTTGCCACCCCAGCCAACTTCGCGCTCACGAACCTGGCAGGCCCGGCGGCGAGCATCGCTGCGACAGCAGGGACCCCGCAAAGCGCGACGGTCAACACCGCGTTTGCGACGCAACTTCAGGCCACGGTAACCGACTCCCTGAATAACCCAGTGAGCGGCGTGACGCTGACGTTCACGGCTCCCACGAGCGGAGCCAGCGGTACATTCGCTGGCGGAATGAACACGGCGACGACCAACGCTGCCGGTGTGGCGACATCAGCGATCTTTACCGCGAACGCCACGGCTGGCGGGCCGTACAACGTGGTTGCCAGCGCAACCGGCGCGACCTCGGCGAACTTCTCACTGACCAATCTGGCCGCTGCGCCCGCCAACATTAAGCTGGTGCAGCACACCAGCGTCGACGCGGGCACGACAACTTCTGGTTCGCTTGCTTTCGCTAGCCCCAACGTTGGAGGGAATTGGATTGCCGTTTCCATACGTGGGGGCCTTTCCAACGCGCAAGTGTTCACGGTCACGGATTCCAACGGCAACACCTACCGGCAAGCAGCGCAAATTGGATTCACCTCCAGCCAGGTGACCTTGGCGATCTATTACGCCGAAAACATCAAGAGCGGCGCCAACACCGTCACCGTAACCCAATCAGTTTCAGGCCCGTTGCGCATCGCCATCCTGGAGTATTCCGGTGTCGCAACCTCGAACTCCCTGGACGTAACTGCGGTGGCGACAGCGACCAGCACATCAGCGAATAGCGGAAATGCGACCACGACCGCCAATGGAGATTTATTGCTGGGTGCAATCGCGACGACGAATCCGGATTCCTTCACGGCGGGAACCGGCTACACCATCGAAGAGTTTATCCCGAAGTCGCAGAACGCCAAGCTGATCGCCGAGGACCAGATCCAAGCCAGTGCTGGACTTGGCTCTGCCAGTGCGTCCTTAGCTACCTCAGGTGCCTGGGGCGCGGTCTTAGCGGCCTTCAAGGCCGCCGGTGGTGGTGGCAGCACGGCGCCGACCATCACAAGCTTGAGCCCAACGTCAGGTGCCGTCGGTACGTCCGTTACCATCACAGGGACGAACTTTGGCTCGTCCGTTGGGTCAAGCACCGTAACGTTTAACGGGACTCCCGCGACAACGATCTCGAACTGGAGTGCAACGAGCATCATCGTCCCGGTGCCGGCGGGTGCAACCACCGGGCCTGTGGTGGTCACTGTGGGCGGAGTGCCTAGCAACGGCGCGGCCTTTACCGTGATTCCGACTCCCAACATCACTAGCCTCAGCCCCACCTCCGGACCCATCAGCACTTCGGTTACTATCGCGGGCACTAACTTTGGCGGGAGCCAGGGTCAAAGCACTGTTACCTTTAACGCCATCCCGGCAGGAACAGCGACTAGTTGGAGCGCCACCAGCGTTGTTATCCCTGTACCCAACGGAGCGACAACCGGGAACGTTGTTGTAACAGTCTCCGGCGTCTCCAGCAACGGCGTACTCTTCACCGTGACCTCGCCGGGGCCGAGCATCTCCTCCCTTAGCCTGACTCAAGGTCCAGTTGGTGCAACCCTAACCGTCAACGGTTCCAATTTCGGGACAACTCAAGGGGGCAGTACCGTCACTTTCAATGGTGTAACCGCGACAGCTACATCAAACTGGTCCGCGACCAGCTTCAACGTAACCGTGCCAGCGGGGGCAACGACCGGAAACGTTGTTGTCACCGTGAATGGTGCCTTGAGCAACGGTGTGCCTTTTACAGTCACTCCCCCACCTAACATCACCACGATCGCTCCCACCTCCGGCCCCATTGGCGCCAATGTGATCATTACCGGCACGAACTTCGGGCCCACCGTGGGGACCATTCAGAGCTTTGTCACGTTTAACGGGTCGCAGACCAGGGCATCGAATTGGAGCGATACCAGCATCACGGCTCCAGTACCAGTAGGGGCCACAACCGGGAATGTGCTCGTGAACGTTGGCGGCGTGCCGAGCAACGGCGTGCCCTTCACGGTCACGCCCCCGCCGAGCATCACCAGCCTCAGTCCGAACTTCGGGCCAGTGGGCACCTCTGTAATGATCGCTGGATCGAACTTTGGAGCTGGAACCGGCAGCTCGGTTTCGTTTAACGGCACACCGGCCTCCCCGACGAGCTGGAGTGCGACGAGTATCGTGGTCCCGGTACCGGCGGGCGCAACGCCAGGCAATGTGGTCGTATCCGTTGGTGGGGTGGCGAGTAATGGTGTAAGCTTCACCGTAACCGCTGCAACGGGAAACATCGCCCTGGTTCAGCACACAAGCATCGATGCGGGAGCAGCAACCACGGGGTCGCTCGCCTTCAAAACAAATAACACCACGGGAAATTGGATTGCCGTTTGTATACGCGCTGGCAGCTCCAGCGCCCAGGTATTCACAGTTGGAGATTCCAGCGGGAATAGCTATCGTCAGGCGTTGCAACTGGGCTTGGCAGGAAACGGAGTGACGTTCGCAATCTACTACGCAGAAAACATTAAGGGTGGCGCGAACACCGTTACGGTATCCGACACAGTTTCAGGTCCATTGCGCTTCGCCATCCTCGAATATTCGGGGGTTGCGACATCGAACTCGCTGGAACTAACCACAACCTTGCAGGGTAGCGGTACTGCGCCTAACAGCGGAAGCATCACCACGACATCGAGCGGGGATTTGTTGTTGAGCGCAATCGTGACCGTGAATCCTGCTACTTTCACGGCTGGAACCCCCTACACCATCGAAGAATTTGTTCCTGCGGAGCCGAACACCAAGCTGATCGTGGAGGATACAACACAAAACGCAGCCGGAACTGCTTCCGCTTCCGCATCGCTCGCGGCAGCAGACAGCTGGGGTGCGGGTCTTGTCGCAATCAGGTCGGCCAGTGGTGCAGGGCTGCCTCTGTCTGTTAGCGTCTCGCCTTCCACAGCTAGCGTCCCAACAGGAAATGGAACGCAAAACTTCACGGCGTCTCTAGTGAATGACTTCGGACACCAGGGTGTGACGTGGGCGCTCTCTGGCGTGGGCTGCAGCGGCAGCACCTGTGGCACTCTCACAAGCATAACCAGTACATCCGTAATATATAATGGCCCGGCGAACGTGCCGAACCCGGCCACAGTAACTTTGACCGCGACCGCTGTGGCGGATAACACCAAGACCGCTACGGCGACGATCACCGTGACGCAAGGGGTGCTCGGCGTTGCGGTTAGCCCCAAGCGCGCCGCTGTGACCATGTCCGCTTCACAGACTGTGCAGTTTACAGCCACCGTTACCAACGATCCGGCGAATGCCGGCGTGACTTGGCAGGTGGATGGCAACAACGGCGGCAACACCACCACTGGCACGGTTTCAACCACGGGCCTCTTCACTCCTGGCACGCAGCCCGGACAGCACACCGTAACTGCCGTCAGCGTTTCGAACGCTTCCGTGAGCGCTTCCTCCACCGTCGCGGTCACGGATCTGGCCGGGGTCTTCACCTATCACAACGACAATGCGCGAACCGGTCAGAACCTGAAGGAGTACGCACTCACTACAGCCAATGTGAATTCGTCCACCTTCGGCGCGCTTTTCACCTGCCCTGTAGACGGTTCTCTCTATGCTGCCCCGGTTTATATGGCCAATCTGACAATAGGCGGACAGACGCGCAACGTGGTATTCGTTGCCACGACACACGACAGCGTCTACGCATTTGACGCCGATTCACCCTCCTGCGTTCATCTTTGGAACACGCCTGGATCAGGGATGGTCAGTTTCCTCAGTCCCGGCGTGACTCCGGTTGCCTTAGCTGACGTGAACGACGTTAACAGCGATATGTTTCCTGAAATCGGCGTTACTTCGATGCCCGTTATCGATCCAGCGACCAACACTATCTATGTTGAGGCCAAGACCAAGGACACGGTCAGCCCGGGGTGCTCCACGACCACGCCCTGCTTCTTCCACCGCCTGCACGCGTTGGATGTCCTGACAGGAGCGGAAAAATTTGGCGGGCCGGCGGTCATTACTGCCTCGGGCTTTGACTCGCGGATCCATCACCAGCGACCCGGACTGCTGCTCAATAATGGCACAGTGTACATCGCTTTCAGCTCGCACGGTGATCGCAACAGCTATCAGGGTTGGCTTTTCGGCTACGACGCCGCAACCCTGGCGCGAAAGTTTGTGACTCCGGTCACAAGTACACCAGGGAATAGAGCTGGCGTTTGGCAAAGTGGTGCTGGTCCCGCGGCTGACGCGAGCAACAATGTTTACATCTCAACCGGAAACGGCCAGTACGATGGAACCAGTAATTTCGGCGATACGGCTCTCAAGTTTAATCCCACGGGAAGCATTCTCGACTGGTTTACACCGTTCAATCAGTCGACCTTCAATGCGAATGATATCGATTTGGGTTCCGGCGGAGTCCTCATTCTTCCCGATTCCGTGGCTTCCGCCGCGCACCCACATTTGGCTCTGGCATCGGGCAAAGTCGCTATTCTGTACCTCCTCGACATTGCTGCAATAGACGCTCAACACCCAGTAAGGATGGGCAAATTCAATTCGTCAACAAACAACGACGTCCAGGAAGTCATTACCTGTACGACGCCCAGTAACTGCCCCAATACCACCCTGCTCGACGGCGGCAACTATGGCGTTCCGGCCTACTGGAACAACAATATCTATATCACCGGCCAGAACTACCCTCTGAGCCAGTTCACCATTGCCAATGGCAGTGCCAGTATTTCAACTCCGCAAGCCGCAAAATCGAATAATACGTTCCCGCCTCGCGGTGCGACGCCCGTGGTTTCGGCCAGCGGCACGACCAACGGCATCGTTTGGATCCTTGATTTGACTGCCTGGTCAACGAACGGGCCGGCCATTCTCGATGCCTATGACGCTACCAATGTTTCCAACCTGCTCTTCAGCAGTCCGAGCAGCGGGTCGGGCGCCGCAGGACCCGCCGTGAAATTCACGATCCCGACAGTCGCCAACGGTAAAGTCTATATCGGCGGCGAGCAGACACTGACTGTCTTCGGCCTGTCCCCGAACTAGAGTTGTCCGTTTTCTGGTCCTGATGACGGGCGATTTCGATTAGGACCTAGGTCTTCGAGTTCCTTTGCGCAATTGGCAAGACGTGGGCCTACGTCATCATCTCTACTCACCTCATCTCGTCCGGACGACCTCCGACTAACGCTCAGTCGAGGGGCAAGTCGAGGACTACGAGGCGTCATAAACAGAGAGATCGATCAGCGGAAAATCACTGAACAGTGGCTTTGAGATTCGTGGGTGGAGCGGGGGCATTGGAGAGGGAGAGCACAAGCACCCAATCATTTGCGTTCGTTCCGTCGCTGTGAGTTCCTGACGGCGTTGTGAAATTGTGTGAACCGCTGTTGGCGAAAGGTGAACCGCTAACAGCCGTAGAATTGCCTGTCGTGGGATCGTACCAAGAAGCCGTGACTGGCTTGGAGAACTTCGTCATATTAACTGTAAGCGTATTTACAACAGGGGTGTACGTGATCGCCAGGGAACCGTCGGTCACCCACACAGTGGTGGCGTAGGTCGCGTTGTACATATTCTCGTTGCCGCCGTTGTAGTTGCCGTACCCGGCTGTGACTACGGCATGCCCGGTATCGGGAACGAGATTCCACCAGGCGTACGAGTTCAGAAGTTGCGGAAGGTACTTCATCTCTAACGTCGCCGTCGTCGTCAGACTGCCCGGATAGCTACCATCGAAATGATTCACCGATTCATTGCCCCAGATGAATCCGGCCGCGCCCGAAGTCATCGCGTAGTAGGCTTCTTGGCGCACGATGAAAGCGTTAGCGGAACTAGACAATTGCCCCGTATTATTGCCGCCCTCGTAATTCGACTCCAACAAAAACACCGGCAATGTGGGGGAACTCGCGTAAGCTTGAAGGATGTAGTCGTAGACTTCGTAGTACGTGTATACCGCGTCGAGCGTCAGGTTGGCGCTGACCGTCGCCGTAGCTTGGTTCGAGTAGGAGCGGTTGTAGTTGAGCTGGAGAGATTGCAGGTGGTTCGTATCCACCGATTTGATCCCCGCCATGATGTTGTTGACGAGAGTGAGGTTCGATTGCGTGGTCCAAGTCTGGAAATCGTTCCCGTTGTACCAAATGATGTTCGGGAACGACTTGTAGCGGTTGCCGAGATAGACGCCCCAGTTGAAGCACTTGGTGTTCCCCGCGTTCTGGAAGGTGATGAGGAAATTCTGCGTGATGAGCGGGTTGAACACCACAACGAGATTGGCTGCTGCTGCGTCATTTATGAGCGTGTCGATCTCGGACCAGAATGCCGGATTCGGCGTCGCTAAGTCGTAGGTCGAAGGGCTGTTCCCGTTCGTGAACGGCAGCGTGCCGTCCTTGGCCGCGCCACTCGATGGGCAGTTCCCCGCCGCAAAGGTGCTGAACAGGTCAGTCGCGGTGTAGCCCTTCGCTTGGCGGTCGGCGAAATAGGTATTCCAGCCGGATTGCGCCAGCGCGCAGACAATGTGATGCCCCGCGTCGAGCGCCATGAGCCAAGGGACGCCATTGGCGTCAACAAGATGCCGGCCATTGGCGCTGGCTTTAATTGGAAGCGTCGTACCCCAAGCAGTTACACCCCAAGTGCAGCACAAAAATAGGAAGCCGGAACAGAGTAAGCGCCTCATCTAACCTACTTGAACCTCCCCTTGGGGCTTCCACTGACAGCGATCCTTGATGACCAGCCACTCTATCCTGATTCCAGTCTACAACCTCATTGCCGTGACCCGCGTCCTCGAACGCTGCTGTCAGCGTTACCTACTTCTACCGACTCTAAAGAGGCTAAGCGGACCAAGCACCAAGTACTACTGGTCCTTAGGACAATCTTAGGCCAGGGGGATTAACTGCCCGAGGTTGTGTCGGATGACAGATCTCGCAAAAGGGTCGCAGGGCCTTGCAACTAAAGTCTTTGGCTTAACGGGATAGAGCAGCGCCGAATGGTACGAAACCCCAGAAAGAGTAGGAACCTTGGGTCTGAACTATGACAAAACTCTACCGGGAGGAGCTGATCGCCCCAAACCACCCTCTAGGGATTTGCTAATCGATTGAAAATAAATGATATACTGCAGTTTACTTGAACAAACTGGCCCTCAGGCGCGAGTCTCATGCAGGCAACTCAGGGTGCGGAGAATGGAAGCCGCCGCTGATGACTCTTCCCATTGTTCCGTTGTAGAGTTAATACGCCGGTCCCAAAGATTGTGCTATGGTACCCTGCCACACCTTCAGACTTGGTCGTGGGGGGGAAGCAGGCCCTCGGCCGAGCGGCCACTCTTAGTTTCGCCTTCAAATGTGGTTGCACAACACGGGGATTAGGATGTCCGCAATTAAAATGGAAAACCTGCGCGGTACTGTGCGACATGCTGTGTTGTCGATCCTCGTCATTGCACTCGTCCCGATGGCGGTGGGATGCAAGGGATACGGAAGGTCAACCGGGGGTGCGCCGAGCATTTCGAGCGTGAGCCCGACCTCCGGTCCGGTAGGTACCTCGGTGACGATCCATGGTGCGAACTTCGGAGCAGCCCAGGGATACAACACAGTTAAGTTCAATGGCACGGCAGCCATCCCCACGAGTTGGGGCGCGACGAACATTGTCGCGCCGGTCCCCACCGGAGCGACTACCGGGGATGTTGTTGTCACCGTTGGCGGCGTCGCTAGCAACGGCATGACATTCACCGTGACCACCGCCTCCACCGCGCCAAGCATCACGAGTCTGAACCCTACGTCAGGAGTTGTGAGCACATCAGTGACGATCACTGGAACAAACTTCGGCTCGACGCAGGGGACGAGCACCGTCAAATTTAATGGCACCGCCGCAACACCGACGAGCTGGAGCGCCACGAGCATTGTCGCGCCGGTCCCCACGGGAGCGGCTACCGGCAATGTGGTTGTGACCGTTGGCGGAGCTGCCAGCAACGGCGTTACCTTCACGGTTACAACCGGGACCGTGAGCCTCCCGATCAAAGCCACCGCCAATAATCGCTACCTTGTGGATCAGAACAACGTCCCTTGGCTCATGGTGTTGGATGCAGGGCACCACATCACCTGCGCGCTCGCACAATCGAATTGGAATGCCTACTTCGCCGATGGACACGCCAAAGGCTACACGGAGATTAACTGTTTTAGTACTTACGCGTAGGGTAATTATCCTTCAAGCGGCGCGGCTAAAGATGGGGCACTGCCGTTTGCCACTGGAAACAGTCCATCTACCTATGATTTGGCGACGCCCAACCCTGCGTTTTGGTCTGAAATTGATACCTTGCTTACCACTGCGGCCAATAATGATCTCGTCGTGGTCTTCAACCCCCTTATTACGCAGAATTTCCTCATCACCTTCCAGAACGCCGGGAATACCAAGTGCTTTAACTGGGGTGTGTCCCTCGGCAACCGCTACAAGACCTTCACGAACATCATTTGGTACAACGGGAACGACTTTCAGAGCTGGCACACGGCCTCGGACTTGGCGCTGGTCAGCAACATCATGGCGGGGATCAAGTCCGTAGATACCAACCACTTGCAATCGCTGCAGCTTGATTTCAACCGCTCGTACTCGAACCAAGCCACAGCCACGGTCGGCGCTAATCTCACGCTCGATGCGGTTTATACCTATTACGAGGCTTACGATTACGTCCGCACGGCCTACGCGAGTTCTCCGACTCTCCCTGTGTTCCTGCTGGAATCGAACTACGAGGGCGGGAACAATACGGGCCAGTTGACGAGCCCGGCCAATGCCTTCATTGTTCGTCAGGAAGCCTACTACGCGATGACCAGCGGTGCTGCTGGAACCATCTGGGGCAACGAATCGGTGAATCACTTCGACACCAACTATCCGGGGAGCTTGACGACGACGGCTTCGCTGGAGGTCAAGTACTTGCCGCAACTCTTGGCTCCGTATCCTTGGTGGAATCTCGTCCCTGACACAGGCCATGTTGTAGTCACGGCGGGATTCGGTACTGCTGCACCGAACAACCTGAACCTGTATAACGCGACCTACGCGACGAACGCTTGGTCCTCCAGCGACTCCCTGGCCATCGTGTACACGCCCGTCTCGACGACGCTTTCGGTTAATATGGCGAACTTCTCAAAGTCTATGAACGCCTCGTGGTTCGACCCGACGGGCACTTCGACGGCGATCGGCTTTTTCCCCAACACCGGCTCCCAGAACTTCACGACGCCCAGCACGGCGCACTCTGACGGAACACACGACTGGGTGTTGGTGCTACATTAGGCTGGCCGTGGTCAGGTTCAATTAGCGCGGCAAAGGGCAGGGGTACCCCCGTTGTGGACTGGACCGGGCGTTACGTGCATTCCCTTCTCCTCCAGCTTCACCTGTTATCGCCGATACCAAACGTTCGCGTAGCGTCTCATCGCTGCGTCGGCTCGCGTACCGCTGACTCCGCTCGGCTACCCCCAGCAGCTCGTAGACCCGTCGCTGGCTCACCACAAACTATCCCCACAGCCAGCACCTGCTCCTGGTGCTCTACAAGCTCCATCCTTTTTTCAATCATGTCCTTGTCCAGGCTCAGATCCGGCACCATCTTGTTCAACCGCTGATTTTCACCCTCCATCTCGCAGTGCCCGACCCTCTCCACTTTGCTGCACTTCTGTAGCTGCTAATAGACATCCCGGACAGGTGGGGTATTCTCTCAGCCCACCGCAGGAGGTTCGGGATGAAGAATCCAGTTTACGAGCAGGTCCAGACGAGGAAGGTGAAGGCCAGGCTGCGCATGCTGCAGCATGCGCAGCGCGTGAGTGGCAACGTCAGCCAGACCTGCCGTTTTTTCGGAGTGTCCAGGGCGCTCTTCTACATCTGGAAGAAGCGCTTTGAAA
>QHYN01000112.1 GCA_003224145.1 Acidobacteriota bacterium | reverse complement strand
ATAGTTCACGCCTGCCGCAAAATCCCGCATCACCGCCTGGCCCCCACCCACAGCGCTCGAAAACATCCCTTTCAATTCAATCTTGTGTCCCTTTGCCGCCAGTTCCTCTCGCACTTTTTGGGGAATCCGGTTCTCCACCATCACGTCGCATCCGTTGAATGAGTGTTTGCTGAATCGCGGTGCTTCCAGCGCCGCCTGGATGTTCATTTTGAAGTCCGCCAGATTCGCCACGAACTGTGCATGGGCCTGCGACTGGTTCCATCCGCCCATAATCCCGAACGCCACCCGTGTTTCGCCCTTCTGCGCGAATGCCGGGATAATCGTATGCATCGGCCGTTTTCTTCCCGCCAGCGCATTCGGTGAAGTGAGATCGAGTGAGAAAAGTCCGCCGCGATCGTGCAGTGCAAACCCCGTTCCTGGTGCCACGATGCCAGATCCAAAAGCCTCGTAATTGCTCTGGATCAGCGAAACCATGTTCCCTTCGCGATCCACCACGCTCAGATACGTGGTATCGCTTCCCGCAGGGATTTCTCCTGCTGTCACTCCGCAGTTCGCATGCTCCGAATCGATCACCTTGGCTCTCTGCGCTGCCCATTCTTTCGAAAGCAGCGTCGCCAGCGGCAATCTCTGCTTCCGCGGATCGCCGATGTACTTCGCCAGGTCGGCATACGCCAACTTCTTCGCCTCAATCATCGCGTGCAACGCTCTCGTCGAGCCAAAGCCCCAATCTTTCTGGCCCAGCGGAAACGTCTCCATGATGTTAAGCATCTCCAGCGCCGCGATGCCCTGCACGTTGGGCGGCAACTCGTAGACCGTCCAATCGCGATAGGTCGTTGAGATGGGTTCCACGAATTCGCTCGAATACTCCGCCAGGTCCCCTGCCACCATCGGCCCGCCGTGGCGCTTCATTGATTCCAGAATCTTCGCCGCGATTTCCCCCTTGTAGAACGCGTCCCTCCCGTGCTCCGCGATTTGCTCGAGCGACCAAGCCAAATCCGCATTGCGAAACACTTCCCCTACTTTCGGGGCGTGGTCTCCCGGTAGATACGTTTTCGCCGCCGTCTCATCCATCCTCAAATAATCTACTTCTCCCGCCCAGTACGCCGCCGTCCATTCCGGCACGGGAAATCCGTCCTGTGCCGTTCGAATCGCCGCAGCCAAGTCTTCCGCCAGTTTCTTTCGTCCAAACTTATCCGCTAGCTTCTGCCATCCATCCACCGCTCCCGGCACGGTGATGGCATTCACTCCCTGTTGCGGCATGCTTCGAATTCCCTGCTTCTGTAAATATTCGATCGTCAATCCTTTTGGCGCCCACCCGCTGGCATTCAATCCATACAGCTTGTTGGCCTTCGCGTCATACACAATTGCAAACAAGTCTCCACCGATGCCATTCATCATCGGCTCGACCACGCCCATCATCGCGTTCGCAGCAATGGCCGCATCCACGGCGTTTCCGCCATGTTCCAGGATTCGCACGCCCGCCTGCGCCGCCAGTGGCGATTCCGCTGCCACGATTCCATTCCGCGAAATGATCATCGATCGCGTCTGACTGCGATCTTGCGCGTAACTGTTTCCCGTCAACATTGCACCGGTCACACAAAGAAATATCCATCCGCGAACGATTCGCACGGTCTTGTCCTTCCCAGGTCCTCTCAAAAATCCAGAGAAGTGTCCCTCACGGCATCTTGACGATGATATTCGGAATGTTCTTCTCCCGAAGCATGGCGTTGAAGGGCGTCACGTCCTTAGCCAAAATCTGCTGATATTCCTGCTGGAATTGGTCGCTCTGCTTTTTGAGTTCTTCTCCCACCGCCACTTGCTGCGTCGTTGGCGGAAAATCCGACGTTTCGGCCTGGTCGGCAAGGTAACCGATCTTGCCAGCCAACATAGGCGGCCACCGAACAGCGTCCTGCCCTCTTCCTGTTTGCTTGAGCTGCAGGACCTTGCCTTCGACGCTAGTGAGTTTGTCCGCCAATTCGTCCGCCGCCTTTCGGATCGCCTTGCCCGTGTCGTCCGTCCCCAGTTCCTTCTCGAGGTTAGCGAGCTGCGCGCGAATGGACTCGATCTGATTGAGGCTTGCAGCGATAGCGTTCATCTCGTCCCGTAAGCCGGTCAGGAATTGCGTCTGCGTCTGGATATCGCTCTCCGTCCCGCCTGAATGCGGATCTTTCAGCACCTTAAGTTTCTGGCTGGACTTTTCATCGCCCAGCGTGAGCGTCACGGTGTAAGTTCCCGGCGGAGCCAGCAACGAAATACGGCCCGCATCCGGCGCGGGCCGCCAGCCTTCCGGCCCCACCTTGACATCCGGAGCATACAACGGACTCGTGCGCAATCTGATTTCCTCGCTGCGCTCAAATCGGAGATCCCACCAGATGCGGTTGATGCCCGGCTTCGCTTCGCAAGGAGGACCACCGCCCTCTCCATCTTCGCCGCCACCGCCGCCCGGACCGCCAGGGCCTGCAGCTCTCCGAGCTCCTTCTTCTTTCGCTGCGCGGCATTCGATTTCGCGCACCGCCTTTCCGTTCGCGTCGCTGATCGTCAATCGCACGCGGTCTTTTTCGCCAAGTTTCGACTTCAGGAAAAAGTTAATGGGCGCGCCGTAAGGAGGATTGTGCCCCGCGGTGGGGTCGTAGGAAACTGCCGCCGGCTGCGCGACGCTTCTGAAGCGGTATGCATCGCGGGGAGCGAACAAGTGTGCATTGGACGCCAGGATTTCCGGTTTCAACTGTTCGATCGCCGTCACGTCATCCAAAATCCAGAATCCACGCCCATACGTCGCCAGCGCCAAATCATGAAAGCGTTCCTGCACGGCAATCCAATACACCGGAGCATGCGGCAGGCCGCTTTGCAGCGGCTGCCAGTCTTTTCCGTCCTCGAACGAAACATATAGCCCGCTCTCAGTCCCCAAGTAAAGCAGACCCTGGCGTACGGGATCCTCGCGAATGCAATGCGCGTAGCTCAACATGCTGTGAGGAATCCCGTTCGTAATGGGGGTCCATGTTTTTCCGTAATCCGTCGTCTTATAGGCGAACGGATCGCGATTATTCATCTGATGAAAATCAGCGGTGATATAAGCGGTCCCCGCATCGTAGCGCGAAGCTTCGATGTTGCTCACGGTTCCCCAATCGGGAAGATGCGGAATATTTTTCGTGACGTTGGTCCAGCTTTTCCCTCCGTCCCGAGTGATCTGCACGTATCCATCGTTGGTTCCCGCCCAAATCACGCCCGCTTCCTTCGGCGATTCCGCAATCGCAAACACCGTTCCCGCGTATTCCACGCCGATATTGTCCGGCGTGAGTCCACCAGAAATTTGCATCCGGCTCTTGTCGTTTCGCGTCAGATCCGGACTGATGATTTGCCAGCTATTGCCGCCGTCGGTCGTGACGTGCACAAACTGGCTGCCCACGTACACCTTATTGTGGTCGTGCGGAGAAATGGTCACCGGAAATTCCCAGTTGAACCGGTATTTCACTTCCGCGGCGCTCGCTCCCGAGACGACTTCCGGCCACACTTCCACTTCTCGCGCCTGATGATTTTTCTCATCGAACCGCGCGACGGCTCCGCCGACACTGCCGGCGCCCGTCCCGGTCGACCAAATGATGTTGTTGTCCACGGGATCCGGCGTCGCGAAGCCGCTCTCGCTGCCGGCCACGGGATGCCACGCGCTCCGCGAGATCTGTGCCCCACCAAAGCCGCCAAACTGCAAACTATTGCTTGGCCCGCGGAAGGAAGGACCATCCTGCCTGTTTCCATAAACGAAATAGGGAATCTGGTCGTCCAGCGTCACGTGATAAATCTGTGCGATGGGCAATTGAATGCGGTTCCAGGTGTGTCCCCGGTTCACGGAGATGCTCACGCCGCCGTCATTCACCACCGCCATGCGGTCGCCATTGGTCGGATCGATCCACATTTCGTGATTGTCTCCGCCGGGGCCCGAAGGTATGTTCGTCAGCGTACGGCCTCCGTCGAGCGTCCTCGAAAAAGCCGAAGTGAAGAAATAAACTTCGTTCTCATTGTCTGGCGCGATCTCTTCGCGCGTGTAGTAGTGCGTGCGCCCACGGATTTGCCGGTCTGAGTTGACCAATTGCCAATTCTCTCCGCCGTTATCCGAACGCCACAATTGCCCGCTTTGCGTCGGCTTGCCGTCCATGGGCACGCCGTCGCCGGTTTCGATCAACGCATAAACGCGGTTCGAATCTTTCGGCGCCACGCGCACCGCGATCCTTCCCACCGGCGGCTTCGGCAAGCCATGGCCCTCCAGGCGTTTCCAAGTGGCTCCTCCGTCCGTCGACTTGAACAATCCGCTGCCAGGCCCGCCGCTCGTCCGGCCATAGGTATGGATTTCCAGTTGCCACATCCCCACGAATAAAATTCTCGGATTGTTGGGATCCATTCCCAGGTCCGAGCAGCCCGTGTTCTCGTCCACGAACAGCACTTTCTCCCAGCTTTTTCCTCCATCGGTCGTGCGGAACACTCCTCGTTCCGGCTGTGGTCCATAGGCGTGCCCCAGCGCGCACGCCAACACGATGTCCGGGTTGTGCGGGTCAATCACCACGTTCCCGATTCTGCCGGTCTTCCCCAGACCCATCAGCTTCCACGTCTTTCCGGCGTCCATGGACTTGTAAATCCCGCTGCCGACGGAGATGTGGCTGCGGATGAACGATTCGCCCGTTCCTGCCCACACGATATTCGAGTCGCTCGCCGCCACCGCCAGCGATCCGATGGAAGAAACCGGCTGCTCGTCAAATATCGGATCCCAGTGAATGCCACCGTCCGTCGACTTGAAAATTCCCCCGGAGGCCGCGCCCACATAATAGACATGGGGATTTCCTGCGATTCCCACAACCGCGGTCGCGCGATTTCCCACCGGCCCGAGGTATCGGAATTTCATTTCGTTGTACACATCGGGACTGATTTGCGCCTGTTGCGCGCGCACCAGTCCTGCGGCGCAGAAGGTTCCAATCGCTCCCAAAAACAGAACCGTGCACACTGGCTTGGCCATGACGAACCTCACTCGCTGAATTTTGCCTGGAATTGCGCGGATGATACTTGCTGGGTTACCTCAGGTCAATAGCACGTCGCTGTCCGCGAAGATTTTCATGGCTCGCAATTACGCCTGCTGGATTTCTTTGCTCTTCTTGTTCTTCGCGGTCAAGAGCCGGAGGACGCGCCTCCTTCCCTCGGCTGAGAGACGCCCGTAGAGAGAAACAATCGCTTCTACCGCCTCATCCTCGCTGGCGGGCGAAGCGGCAGACCCGTTGCCCTTCCCGTGCGCCAGCCGCTTGTGCGAAGCGAGATAGCTTTGGCTAAACGTCCCGCCGCACACGTCGCATTTGACCGTGGCCATTTGAAACACCTCCCCCGCTGCCTTTGAATAGGACGTCCATCAGATGCCAATCGTTTCTCTTGGTAGTGCTTGTTTCTTCTGCCCTATCGCGAGCAAAGGCACCCATCTTGGACATCGACCTCTGTCAAACTCGTTCCCTCCTCAGACCCACGACACTCGCTGGCCAGTTCCGGCTCGCAACGTTTGGCATTTCCCGCTGAACATCCTAGAATTCAGAGGATGTGAGCCGCTCTTCGGGAGACGCTCCCGAGGCTCCCGTTACAGGAATCAAATTCTGGAGATCTCACACTTGCCCGAGCCTCACGCGGCACCCTCGCATTCGAAACACGTCGCTCCTCGCGACCCGCGCATCCAGTCGCAGATTGACGCGCTCGTCGCCGCTCGCCATTCCGATCCCTTCGCTCTTCTCGGCCCGCATCCCGTCGATGGCACCTGGGCCGTGCGTTTTTTCATCCCTTGGGCGGAAGAAGCTTTCATCTCTCTGAGACCTCCTGCCATCCAGGGCGCTTCACTTCCGCCCGCCAAAGTCTCCGACGCCTCTAAGCTCCGCCCCGAAGGCTTCTTCGAAGCCCTCTGGCCCTCCGGCCAAGCCAACCCTCCTGCGCCGGCAAGCTACAAGATCCACGGGCGCACCCACGACGGCGAGTCTTTCGAAATTTACGACCCTTACGCTTTTCCCTGTGTCCTCACCGAATTCGACCTGCATCTCATGGGCGAAGGCCGCCACTACGACACCTACGAAAAACTCGGCGCTCACCTCATGACCCTCGAAGGCGTCCGCGGCGTTCACTTCGCCGTGTGGGCCCCCAGCGCTCGCCGTGTCAGCATCGTCGGCGACTTCAATCGTTGGGACGGCCGCGTCCATCCCATGCGCGCTCGCGGCTCTTCCGGTATTTGGGAGATTTTCATCCCGGAATTGAAGGAAGGCACAATCTATAAATTCGAAATCGTCGGACCCGACGGAAACATCCTTCCGCTCAAAGCAGATCCCTACGCCTTCCGCTCCGAACTGCGCCCCAACACCGGCTCCGTCGTCGCAAGTCTCGACACTCACCACTGGAACGACGCGGCCTGGCTCTCGGAGCGCTCCGGCAAAAACTGGTTCCAGTCTCCCGTGTCCATCTACGAAGTCCATCTTGGATCGTGGCGCCGCGTCCCCGAAGACCATGATCGCTGGCTCTCCTACCGCGAACTAGGCGACCAGCTCATTCCTTACGTCAAGGAACTCGGCTACACCCACATCGAGTTGCTCCCCGTTATGGAGCACCCCTACGACGGCTCCTGGGGCTATCAAACGCTCGGCTACTTCGCCGCCACCAGCCGCTTCGGGTCACCCGCAGCATTCATGGAATTCGTGGATCGCTGCCACCAGGCCGGCATCGGCGTGATTCTCGATTGGACTCCCGCTCACTTCCCTCGCGACGCTCACGGCCTCGCGCAATTCGACGGCACTCATCTCTACGAACACGCCGACCCGCGCCAGGGCGCTCATCCGGATTGGGGCACGCTGGTCTACAACTACGGCCGCAACGAAGTCCAAAACTATTTAATTTCCAACGCTCTCTTCTGGCTCGACAAGTACCACATCGATGGCCTGCGCGTGGACGCCGTCGCCTCCATGCTCTACCTTGACTACTCCCGCAAGCCCGGTGAATGGATTCCCAATCAATACGGCGGCCGCGAAAATCTACACGCCATCGAATTTATCAAGCGCATGAACGAAGTCGTCTATGGCAAATTCCCCGGTGTTCTCACCATCGCCGAGGAATCCACCGCCTGGCCCGCCGTCTCTCGCCCGACTTATCTCGGCGGCCTCGGCTTCAGCTTCAAATGGAACATGGGCTGGATGAACGACACGCTGAAATATTTTTCTCACGATCCCGTCCACCGCAAATACGAGCACAACAAGCTCACCTTTTCTCTGCTATACGCCTTTACGGAGAATTTCGTTCTGCCCTTCTCCCACGACGAAGTCGTTCACGGCAAAAATTCGCTGCTTCATAAAATGCCCGGCGACATGTGGCAGCAATTTGCCAATCTCCGCCTGCTGTACGCCTATCACTACGCGCATCCGGGGAAAAAACTGCTCTTCATGGGCCAGGAACTCGCGCAGCGCCACGAGTGGAGCGAAGCCCGCAGCCTCGACTGGGATTTGTTGCAATGGGATTCGCATGGCGGAATCCAGCAGCTCATCCGCGATCTGAATCATCTCTACTCCTCTGAACCGGCCCTCCATGAAGTCGATTTTGACTGGCACGGTTTCGAATGGATTGACGCCAACGACGCCGATAACAGCGTCCTCAGTTTTCTTCGCCGCGGCAAAAACCCCGAAGAACTGATCCTCGTTGTTCTCAACGCGACGCCCGTTGTGCGCGCAGGCTATCGTCTTGGGGTGCCCCAGCCGGGCTACTATCGCGAAATCCTCAATACCGACGCGTCGATCTACGGCGGTTCGAACGCCGGTAACGCCGGCGGCCAGGATGCCTCGGACCAGCCCGCCCAGGGCCGCCCTCACTCCCTCGTCCTCACCCTTCCGCCCCTCGCCGCCATTTT
>QHYN01000111.1 GCA_003224145.1 Acidobacteriota bacterium | reverse complement strand
CCTATTCCCTGTCAACAACAATTTAGAAGACCCCATGAACCCTATCGCAGACGAAGGGATCCATAGCCGCGCGTCGGTCTTAGTTGTGTTGCGCCAATTTACGGACATTCCTCGCTTTCCACGTCTTCCGAGAGAGGACATTCGCAACCAACACGGTGAAGCCAGACGAATCGGCAAGTGGCGATAAACTTGCAACCTTGGCCGTTTACGCCGTCTCTGGATCTGTCTAAACAGAACGCACTGAAGGTGGCAATGGCGGATATAAAGCGGCTCGTAACTCCTGTAAAGAAACTAACTCCTTTTGAATGGAGCATCGATTTGTTTTACCCTTTATGGTATGTTTATCAGAAGCTATTCGAAAATACCAAAACTATAGGACTGCCATCACTACGTGCGAACTGAAAACGGATATTCTGGACTCACGAGACAAAACTGCCGTGTTCCAGATACGTTCCAGTTGGGCGCAATTTTGCGTTTTCTGCGTTTTGGGCGTCTCGAAAAAATGAATAAGTTGCGTCTTTTGAATACCTTTGAGTATTCCGATTCCGCCCGCCGGCACCAAACCTATCTTGAATCAATGTTAGTCCGGACTGCACTGTAAAGACATGATGGAGCACGCAGAGGTGTGGCCTTTCCTGCGGGAGTCGCCACCTCTCGTGCTCGTCAATCTCGCCGCCGGGGGCGGCCGTGCGCGGGCCATTTTGCCCCGCATCCGCAAGATGTTTGAATCGCTCGGGATTTCAGCTCAGTTTGTGGCGACTAAGAGCGCCGAGGAACTAGAGTCGGCCGCTCGACACGCCATTTCTCAGGACCAGCGCTTGCTTTTCGCTATGGGCGGCGATGGGACATTTCAGGCACTTGCGAATGGAGTGTTTGGGGCTGACGTCGTCGTCGGGGTTCTGCCGGTCGGAGGTGGAAATGATTTTGCCACCGCACTGGGAGTCCCGCGCGATCCGCTTAAGGCGGCCGAAGACATGCTCCGGGGCAGGCCGCGACATGCTGATTTGGTTAGAGCGCGCACCGCCGACGGTAGGGAGCGTTTCTACGTCGGCGGAGGGGGGGTTGGGCTCGATGCGGAAGCGGCAAGCTACGCCAGCGGTTCGTATCGTCATCTCCCCGGCCGAATTCGCTACATCGCCTCAGCTCTGCGCGCGCTAGCGGGATACTTGCCTCTTGACGTGCAGGTGGAATTCCCAGGGAGCGAGCAAGGCCCAGCAACGGCCAAAGCCTTACTCGCAGGCGTACTTAAAACGCCGACCTATGGTGCGGGATTGCGGCTCGCGCCTGACGCGACCGTTGACGACGGATTGCTTCATGTTGTCTTGATCGAAAGCCTGAGCACTTTCGGCGTTCTAAAACTGCTTCCCCGGCTCTTGGGAACGGGGGAGCTACGCACATCCCGCGTAAAGCGTTGGCGTGTAAAATGCGTGAGGCTGACCACAGACCGGCCCTGTTTGTTCCACGGCGATGGGGAGATTCTGGGCCCAACGCCGGTTGTGCTCGAAGTCGTGCCCCGGGCAATACAGGTTTTGGCCCCATCTGTGGGCTGATGCATTCGCAGGAATCAGCTCAGAATTACGGAGTGTTTTTGTGGAACACTTTGCGTCGGATGTCCGGCCAGAATTCCTTCAAACCGTTGGATAAGCCGTCATACACAATCAGAAAGGCAAATGTCGTCGCATTTCGAGAAGCGGTTCGATCTTCCGGTACGTGGTAGATATTTGAAATCGCTGCGGCAACGGCATTACCGACCGACTCCGAGTAATTAAAGCGGTCGTGTCCTGAATCCGTACGCGTCACGAAAAGCCGATTCACGGCATGATATGCGCGGCGGCGGAAGCCTCCCCTTCCCAATTGGTAGTAACGAGGATCTTCATGGAGCAGACTGGGGAAAACCGCAGTCGTCATATATGTGCCGATGCTGTTGTCGGCAAAGGAGGCGCCGAAACGTTTCCCATAGGCGTCCCAGCCCTGTCCCCACCGTTTCGGATCGTTTTTTGCCTGCGCAATCGCCGAGAGGGCCCCGTTGAAAGGGTACGCTCCCCAATCAAAAACGCCGGCGGTCGCCAGCCTGAACTTCTGTCCGGTCGAGATCGGAGGAAGGTCTTTGGCGTTTTCCACGGTCCCATAATTCGGCATGACCTCGAAAATGCGATCGTTAATGGTCCCTGTTTCTTTCTCCAATTTGCTCTTCCCAACGGTCTCGCCCGCCTTGTCGGTTTCCTTCTTGTCCCGCTCATTCTTGGTACCGGATGGTTGCGGATCCGTGGCGGGTGGAGCGGGCTGCTGAGGCTCCGGCTGCTGTGCCCATGCGGGAGAAACAGCGGCCCATAACCCAATCAGGACCAAAATAGCGAAACAGCGTTGCATCCCATTTTGTTTTCTCATAGCTATCTTCGATTATCTCCCGAGACGTCTGGGTTTCCCTTACAAAAGGGACCGCGCAGTTTCCAGAATACAAAACTCCCTATGAGATTCCTCGAACGAGCACATGGTTTCCTGGCACAGCGGAGTTCCCTCTTTGAGAAAAGGGCACTCGGGAAAGCGGCGGGCCATGCGATGTAGAATTCGGAAGCAATCTCCCGGGCCGGGAGCTGCGCTCAGCTTTTTTTCTTATCGATCTTGAGATTCAGGACGATGTCCTTGCGAGAGTCAAAACTGGATACCGTACGCGTGGCTGATTTCGTGCCTTCTTTTTCTGCATGTAATTCGTAATCCGCATTCGGATCCAAGCCACTGAAACGATAGCTCCCTGTGTCGTCGGTGTAACTGCTGCGCACGGAATTCGTGCGTGTGTTTTTCAAGAAAACGACACTGCCGGAAACAGGGCTATCGGACTTGTCCATCACCAAGCCGCGGACGGTGCGGAGCTGAGCTTCGCGCTTTTTGTCTTGCGCCATTGCCACAGTCGCAAACAACGAAAGCGCCAGAGCCACACACCAGATGCGTCTACCCACTTTCATTTCTTTCCTCCCACGGCCGGCTCCAGGCGGAACACGACTGTCTCCTCGTTTCCCCCATTTTTCGCATCGACTGTGCGCGTTTGATCGGAGAATCCCTTGGCATGCACCAGCATCTCATAGTCTGAGCCTTGAGGAACGCGCACGGCAAATTCTCCTCGCGAATTGGTGTAAGTCTCCCACCGGTATTTCTTCTGCCCCGCCGGGCGAATCCGTAATTCCACGCCGGGAAAGGACAGCCCTTTGTCGTTAAACACGGTCCCGCGGATCAGGAAATCATTCGCATGACTGTATTTTTTCTTTGCTGGTTTGTCCACTTTCGTGGCGGAATTCTGTGCGGGTGTGGCGGAAGGCGGGGCATTGGGTTCTTGCATTGCTATAAGAACACTCGCAAGCGCCAGCGAAAGCACAGCTGCACACAAAAAACGGATCCTTCGCAAGGAATGCATGAGGCCCTTCATTTTAGATTAGATTGCGGGAAGTGCATGCAGGGATGCCGGCCCGCGAAGGGGCGTTCGGTTATTCCTCGTCGTCTTCTTCCTCTTCATCTTCGTCGAGGAGATCGCCATTCTCGCCAACCTCGCCCTCCTCTTCCTCGTCTTCCTCCTCCTCGTCCAAATCATCGGAGATGAGGTTCAGGTGGACGGGATGCGTTTGCGAGACTTCGAGTTCGGATTCGCACTCGGGACAGCTCAGGATCTCGCCTTCTTCGATTTCGTCTTCGTCCACGTCGATTTCCGCGGAACATTCAGGGCAACGGATCACGGCTCCATCCTCCGTACGGTTGTTCGCAAAGGGCGGTACGAGGACCGTGCTCGCCACCCTGCAGCGTATTATATACCGGGGATACGGGTTCAACCTCGTGCGCGGTGAGCTTGCTGTCAATCGCTCTGCCGCAGAACTTGAGGGCTTGTCGAATGGCCTCTTCTAGGGAGTATCCCGAACGGCCAGTGATCGGGGTTGGCGGCGTAATTATCGATCGCGAACGCGTCGTGCTGATCCGTCGCGGCAGCGAGCCGCTGCTCGGTGAATGGTCCATCCCCGGCGGCACTCTCGAGATTGGCGAAACTCTCGAGGAAGGCGTCGCTCGCGAATTGCTCGAAGAAACGGGAATCGAGGTTCGCGTTCTCGAATTGATTGAAGTTTTCGACCGGATTTATAGGGAGAACGGTCCCGCCGGCGCTAGAGACAAGAAAAAACCCCGCTTCCACTACGTCATTGCGGACTATCTGTGCGAATGCATCGGGGGCCAACCCCACGCAGGCAGCGATGTTACAGATCTCGCATTTGCGCGGGAAGATGAACTCGCAAAGTTCCAATTGACGGAAACTGCGACGCGCATCCTGAAAAAAGCTTTTGCCATGCACCGCACACGCAACCGCAAGTAGATGCTGCCCGATTATTGGGCCTTGGCGATCTCGATGCTCCCGTTCGCGTTGGTGAGTTGCAGTTGGCAGCCGCCCGAGCCGATGGTCCCGTTCAACGTGTCTCCGCCGATACTGCCTGTCGAAGTGACCGGCAATTCCGAGGAGATCCGGCCGAAGGATGTGCGTGCGGACAGGTTGTATCCCACCCCTTCGGGAATTCGCACGCGGATGGAAGAGAAGGAAGTCTTAAGCGAAATATCGCCGCAGCCGTTGGCCGGCCGCGTAGCTGTCACGCCGATAGCACCATTCTGATTATCCACGCTGATCCGCCCGCCGATGGAATCCAAGGTAACGCCGGAAAAGGAAGTCTTCACACTGGCATCGCCTTTCACATTGCGAGCCGTGACCGAGCCGTTGCTGTCCTCCACGGTCAGGTTTCCATTCACCCGTTCAATCAAAACGCTGCCAAAGCTCGTCTTGGCATAGGCGTCCGCGCCGATGTCCGTGAGTGTAATCGCCCCGTTGCCAGTGGTGGCGCTTATCCCCTTTGGGATATTTGACGCCTCGATGGCTCCGAACGATGACCTCAGCGTCACGCTGCCCCGCGCGTCGCGGACCGTAATCTTCCCATTCGAAGTTTCCGCGTCCAGTGCGCCGCTAATGGTGTCGAGCTCGATGCTGGCGAAGGAATCGCGAATCGTTACGGAGCTACCTGTAACGGAGCTGCCTTTCACCCGGCCGTTGTTTGTCCTGCAGTTCACGCGGCCATGGACATCTGAAAAAGTGACATTGCCAAAACTGTTGGTGATGTCTGCGGCCCCGCCAATCGTGGAGACTTCGACGTTGCCGTTGTTATCGTGCACCGAGAGGTCGCCGCGCACGTTGCGGGCATCCACGCTTCCGAAGGAAGTGGTGATGCTCGCAGAGGCGGCATCCGCCAGCGTAACCGTGCCGTTGCCACCGGTGATGGTCACCGCCCCCTGAATATTTTTCGTGGTGATGCTACCGAAACGGTTGCGTACTTCAACGGCGCCCTTTACCTCGTACACCTGCACGGATCCATTTGTATCGGTCACGGAGAGATTTCCGGTGGCGCCATTGACCTCGACGCTCCCAAACGCATTGTTCAGGCGCGCAGCACCAATATCGCGCACCGCAAGCGACCCGTGGCTGTTATCGATATCCACCGCTGCATGAATTCCCGCGGCGTCCACACCTCCGAAACTGTTCCGCACGGTGAGCGGCGCATCTGACGGCATCCCAATGTCGTAGCTCACCGACCAGGAAGAGCTCTTGCTCGTGTGAAACCATCTCTTTTCTTCTTCCGGGTAAATCGTCTTGATGCGCACGCCCTCCGCGGATTGTTGCACGTCAATCTGGATTTTCTGCGCGAAGGATTCGGCTTCCTCGCGCGAGCTGGCCTGCGCACGAATGGTTGCCGAGATTTTCACCTCGCGGCCGGACTCCCCATGCAGCCGCACCTCGCCAAACTTGTGCTCGACGTGCACCGACTGGCCTGCACCAAGCGTCACCGTCTTCTGGAAATCTCTCGAAACTTGGTCCTGGGTGGCATTTGCGGCTCGCGCACGTCCCTCTGCCGCAAGAAATATCGCAGAGAGCGTTCCCGCCACCACGACAGCACGTCGTACCCCTCTCCAAAAATTCAATCCACAAAGATTCATTGCCTCTTTGCCTCCAAAACCTCTTCGAGTGTCCGCTGCTTCTCTCGATACATGGCCAGCAACTGATAACGCAGTTGCGCGTTCGAAGGATTCAATCCTGCCTGTGCACGTAGATCGGCAATCGCGCTATCCAGCACCAGAAGTTTTTCGTGGTAATTCGCAAGCAGCGGAGTCGTAGGATCCTCGAGCTGCGGCTTGGCCTGCGCGGCCAGCTTATCGATGGCTCTCTCGTAAGCGGTCTCTGTGCTTTCCACTTCCTTCAGCGCCGCGCTCTTCAGCAGAGACGGATCGGGCGGGCTCAGTTTAACGTTGGGTCCGTAAACAATGTAGACCCAGCCCGCGGAAATCGCCAGAATCAGAACAAAAGCGCCTGCCAATGCGGTCTGCCAACCCAGAGAAATGACCGGCAAGAAGGACAACCAGCCCCTGTGCACGGGGTGCTGCGCCTTCCGCGCGGCTTCTTCGGCCAGCGCACGCTCGATGCGCGGCCACAACGACGGGCTTGGCGAATAGTCTTGCATCTCTTGTGCTGCGGTGCTCAGCGATTTCCACGCACGAACTTCCTCTGCGCACCGCGCACAGGAAACGGCATGCGCTTCCAGCGCCTCCCATTCGGCCCCTGTGCCGTCCTCGAAAATCCGTTCACGAGCGTTACAAGTCACATTCATGGTCCTTCACCTTGCTTCCGCGGAACTGCTTCGCGGCGGCTCGAGCATCTGGCGAAGACTTTTCTTCGCCTGAAACAGCGTGTTTTTCGAAGCCGCCGCCGTAATTTCCAGCATCGCCGCGATCTCCGCATGACGGAAGCCCTCAACTTCGTACAACAGAAAAACATCCCTCTGATGACGCGTCAGCCTGGCGAGCGCGCGTTCCAGCGCCATTCGCAACGTGGGATGCGCTCCCGGCGCCCGCAGCTCCCTCTGCGGAGCGTCTTCCGGCTCCTCGTTCGCCACTTCTTTCTTCCGCAGCCGGCTGCGCCTGGCGTCGTAGCAGGTGTTGATCAGGATGCGGTAGGTCCAGGTGACGAAGCTCGATTGGCCACGAAAGCTGGCGATGCTGCGCTGCACTTTCAGGAAAGTTTCCTGCACGGCGTCTTCCGCATCGACGGAATTGCCCAGCACGTTCCGCGCAAGATTTTTCATGCGCGCCCCGTGCATTGCGTACAAGCGCTCGTAGCCGTGCAGATCACCCGACTGGCAGGCAGCAGCCAGTGCGGCATCTTCGCTGGCGGGTTCCACGGCGGCTGGACTGGAGCCGCCCGTCGGGTGCTCGGAAGGTTCCACTCGCGTCCCCCATTCGCGCGGCGCGGAAGAGATTCTAGTGCCGTTCCAACTTATTTCGGCAAGATATGAGGCAGACTGCTCAGGCCGAGGCACCGCGCCATTGACCGCTTCAAATTTCTCCCATTCCGTTGGTACGGCACTAGCCTTCCAAGGCAGCGCAAGTCCCATAGCTCCCATTCCTGGCTCCTGAGGAATAGACGACTCAGGCAGGCGAGATGTCAGGGCAGACCTAAGCCGGATTCTAAACAACTTCAAGACTTCAAGTCCTTTAGAATGAATACC
>QHYN01000110.1 GCA_003224145.1 Acidobacteriota bacterium | reverse complement strand
GGCTATGAAGGAATCGCTGAAGGGCCAATGCGTGAGCTCGAGGAAATAGCGCGCAAACGTGACGGCGACCGCAGCCATGCCGCCGGTCTGAATGACCAGAAGCAGCACCCAGCCGTAAAGAAACGCGACTCCGGGATGAAGAGCTTCGCGTAGGTACGCGTACTGTACGCCGACCACCGGCAATCGCGCGGCAAGTTCGGCATAGATGAAACCGCCGAGGAGTGCGATCAGCCCGCCAGCAACCCAGGCAGCCAAGATAAGGAACGAGGTGTGGACGCGTTCGGCGACGAGGTACGGATTGATGAAGATACCGGCGCCGATGATGCCGCCCATCACGGCCATGGTGGTGCCGAAGAGGCCGAGATGCCGCGCGAGCCCGTTGGGAGAAGAGCGCTCGCTGCGGTTTTCCGACGAAGTCACGATGCTGCGCTCAGCTTGCTTGCGCCAGTTCGTAGAGGTATTCGACGTGGGAAAGGGCCGCACATGAATTGAAAATGGGCAATCACTTCAACGCCGGAGCCTATACCTTCTGGTTTTAGTCGGCAATGGTGGAAGCAGAATGGCGCGTGTTTCGGCGCGGATGGCGATAGCGGATTTCGTAATTGTAGTGATTGACGAAGCGGGCGATTGTGCCGTTGGGGCCGACTGCCCAGCCGGTAGCGAAGTCCAGGATCGCCACGGCATTGAGATTCAACGAATCGGTGTGCTTCCAATGGACACCGGAATCGTTGGTGATGTCTTCGCCGGTGGGCCCGACGGCCACCCATCGCCCGTCGTCAACGTGAGCCAAGGCGGAGCGGTAGCCGCCGGGCATTTGGGCAGCGAGTTGCCACGTCTTGCCGCCATCGAGAGAATAAGCAGCGACGCGGGAGGAGCGGTTCGGCTCCTTGTAGTCGCCTCCCAGCACGATAACTCTGTTGTACTCGTCGAGGCCAAGTGAAAAAATCCCAGACGACGTGTTGCCGTGAATAATGGGTGTTTCTACAACGGTCCAGCTGCGCCCCCGGTCCCTTGAGTGGAACACGCGTGCCGCCGGGCCGCCGGTGCCGAAGAAAACCTCATCGTCTCCGGAAAGCGCGAGGGAGGTATTGCTGGCAGCAAAAGCGCCCTCGCCGGTAAGCGCCGTAGGCATGTTGTCGCTCGGAAGCGGATTCCAGTGCTCCCCATCCGTGGTCTTCAATAGAAGAAACTTGCCGTCAATGGGGTCACCCAGTGCGACACAGTCCTTTTCGGAAACGCAAGCGATGGCGTCGAGAAAGAACTCTTTGCGCTTGTCTGTGTATTGCAGTTTCCAGGTCGCGCTGCCATCGGTTGTTTTATAGATGCCCGACTTTTCTCCTTCACCGCTGGACATGACATAGGCAATTTTATCGTTGAACGCCACAATGCCGCGGAAGTCGAGCGCTTCCCCAACGGCAACGTGCAGGCGCTTCCACGTTTTCCCTTTCGTCGAGCGATTTCAGAATCACGCCATTCGAACCTGATGCCAATACGACCAGAACGGGAACTTTTTCATCCGGCGTGTAAGCAGCACTCACGCCTCGCAGGTTCGTATCCACCCCGCTGGTCTGCACCGTCCACCACTGGGCCTCTGTGGGTGCATTGAAGAGAAACAAGAGCAGAACAGCATGTAAAACTGCACTCGCGCTCATTGCGCGCCTTTTCGTCTTGTTCCCGGCGCCAGATTCTCAAACACCTTTCCGCCTTTCATGACGAACACGACGCGGCGCACTGCGGTCACGTCCTGCAAGGGGTTGCCATCCATGGCTACGATGTCCGCATCCAGTCCTGGAGCGATGGAACCAATTTTATCTTGCAAGCCCAAAGACTCGGCCGAGACCGATGTGGCCGAAGCGAGCGCGGCCATGGGTTCCTGGCCGCCGTCACGGACACGCACGATGAATTCTTCGTAGTTTCGTCCATGCGCACCCGCGACGGCATCCGTGCCATAAACGATTTTCAGATCCTTATGTTTCAGCGCTTTCTTGAACGTGTCGAGGACGATGGCTTTGCCTTTCTCCATGAAAGCGAAACCCTGCTCATTGTAATTTCCGATGCCCAGAAATTTTTCCTTGTTCTCGAGATAGTTTTGGAGAACCAGTCCGATGTTGGGGTCATAGTAGGTTCCGTGCTTCGCCATGAGATCGAAAACCTCATCGGTGACATAGGCGCCGTGCTCGATCGTGGTGCAGCCTGCCAGCGTGGCCGCCTTCGCGGATTCCGCCGAATGAGCGTGAACAAGAGTCCGCAATCCCAGCGACTTCGCCTCACCGCAAGCCGCTCGGAGATGCTCATCGGTCATCGTCTGAGCGCCACCTTCCCGGATGCTCTTCGAAGCGAACAGCTTGATGAAATCGGCGCCCTGCTGCTTTCTCTCGCGCACCAGCTCTCGCAATTTTTCCGGAGGACCGCTCTGTTCGGTCAGAGGTTCGAGCGAGGTAAGCATCCGCGGGCCCGGAATGATCCCGCGAGCGATAGCGTCGCGTAAATCCTTCTCCTCAGGGGAGCCGGGGCTTTGGATGGTGGTAAAACCGGCGTTCAGCGTGACGATGGCATTGTCCACGGCATACAGCAGGGCCTGTGAAGGCGATTCATCCTTGCCCGCAACACCACGTATAGGAGGAAGATGCTCTATCCCAACTGAGCTTAGCCGGCCATCATGAAAATGCCAAAAGACGTGTGCGTGCGTGTCAATCCAGCCGGGCGTGACGGTCAGCCCCGCGAGATCGTAGGTGCCTGCACCTTGCGGTGCAACTCCGCCAATGCGGGCAATCTTTCCGTCTTCGACGACGATGATCGTGTTGTGGAGAATCTGTCCTTTTCCATCAAGAACCGTTCCCGCTTTCAATACAATCGGGCGATCCTGCGCGTTTACCAATCCAGCGGCGAGCAGCAACGTGGGCAAAACGTATAAGATCGGAGATCGCAAGTATGCCGGCATGGCAACTCCTCAGTCGATCGCTGAAAAGAGATTAATCACTCGGCCTCTAAATGGCTTCGTCCGAGGCACAGACAAGTGAAATTTCGCGCGCCGCATCATAGCGCTCGAACCTGCCCCTCGCAACGGGCTGAGCGGAAGAAAGCGGCTCACCCCTTTGTAGAAACCTCTGATTGGATTAGACTTCCGCGCGGGCGCTGGAGCAGATCAAGCAAATGAACTAAGCAAAGCCAGACGCCCGGAAAGATTTCGGGAGAGGAAAGATGCGTCATAGAAGAGAGATGAAGGGAAATCTGCGTTTCGTTTGTTTGATTCTCGCGCTCAGCCTGGTTCCGGCTATTGCGTCGGCGCAGTACAAACCGAAGGATACGGAGTGGTATTCCTACACTGCTGACTTGGCGGGCACGCGTTACCGGCCTCTGGACCAGATCAACGCATCCAACTTCAGCGACCTGGAAATCGCCTGGCGCATCAAGACCGACAGCTTCGGAGACCGGCCGGAATACAAGCTCGAAGGAACGCCGCTAATGGTGAACCGCGTTCTCTATGCCACGGCAGGTTCCCGCCGCGCAGTGATTGCCCTCGATCCCGAGACCGGCGAGTTGCTCTGGATTCACGGGGAGCATGAGGGCAAGCGCGGCGGAGCGGCTCCGCGGCAACTTTCCGGCCGTGGATTGGCGTATTGGTCGGACGGCAAAGAAGAGCGCGTTTTTTATGTGACCCCCGGCTACCGGCTGATTTGTCTGAACGCGAAGACCGGCGTGCGGGTTCCCTACTTCGGCGAGAACGGCTTTGTGGACCTGAAACAGAATGACGATCAGGAGATTCTCCCTGACCTCGAGACCGGAGAAATTGGGATTCAATCAGCTCCGGTGGTGGCGAAAGACACAGTGATCGTCGGCGCGGCGTTTCGCGAAGGCATGACGCCGAAAAGCAGGCGCAACAACAAAGGTTACGTGCGCGGCTTTGACGTGCGTACCGGCAAGCGCCTGTGGATTTTTCACACCATTCCGAAGAAAGGCGAGTTTGGTTACGACACCTGGAAGGAAGGCTCCGCGGAATACACTGGCAACACGGGCGTGTGGACGCAAATTACCGTGGACGAGCAACTCGGCCTGGTGTATCTGCCGGTAGAAACGCCGACCAGCGATTTCTACGGCGGTCATCGCCCGGGAAACAACCTGTTCGGCGAGACACTGGTTTGCGTGGACCTGAAAACCGGCGAGCGCAAGTGGCACTTCCAGTTGGTGCACCATCCGCTCTGGGACATGGACATTTCCTCGGCCCCAATCCTCGCGGACATCACCGTGGACGGGAAGCCGGTTAAGGCGGTGGCGCAGCCGTCGAAGCAAGGCTTCCTCTACGTTTTCGACCGCGTCTCCGGAAAACCCATCTGGCCCGTTCCCGAGAAGCCTGTGGAGGTCGGCAACGTTCCCGGCGAAACGTATTCGCCGACGCAGCCGTTTCCCAGCAAGCCGCCCGCTTACAGCCGCAACGGCGTCTCCATCGATGATTTGATCGATTTCACCCCCGCGCTTCGCGAAGGCGCCAAAGAAATTGCCTCGAAGTATCACCTGGGCCCTGTCTTCACGCCCCCGACGGTGAGCAAGCTCGAAGGTCCGCTGGGAACGCTCACCATGGGAACGGCCTCGGGCGGGACGAACTGGCCCGGCGGTTCGTACGATCCTGAAACTCACACGGTGTATGTATACGCGTGCAACTCCTGCATCGAGCCCATCGGACTGGTTGCCGCGCCCAAGGAAGTTTCGGACATCAGCTATATTTCCGGAACGGCAGGACGAGAAGTGGAGATTCTCCGCGGCCCTGGTGAGAACGCGGGAGCCGATTCTCCCAAGCCGCCGAAGAAACGGGCGGGCGCCGGTTTCGTTCGTATGGAGGTTGATGGATTGCCGCTGATCAAACCGCCTTACGGAACCATCACGGCCATCAATCTCGACAAAGGCGAGATCGTCTGGCAAATCGCGCACGGCGAAACGCCGGACGTCGTGCGCAATTCGGAAATCTTGAAGGGCATGAACATCCCGCGCACCGGCCAGGAAACCTACAATATCGGAACGCTGGTGACGAAATCGCTGGTCATCGCCGGCGAAGGGCAAGTGACCACAACCGCGGATCATCCGCGCGGCGCGATGTTGCGCGCCTACGACAAGGTCACCGGAAAAGAAGTCGGCGCCGTTTACATGCCGGCCCCGCAAACCGGCTCACCCATGACCTATATGGTGCATGGCAAGCAGTACATCGTGGTGGCCGTCAGCGGCGGGCCGTACTCCGGCGAGTACATTGCCTACACGTTGCCGTCGGCGGGCGAATGAACGCACTCATGCGCCGGAATTCCATCGGATACAGAAGAGCCGAACCAAGAAGTTACAATCTGCACATGAGGTGTCTGATTGAATGAAGACCACTAAGCTTTCCTATCTGCCCTATCTCTATTCTGCATGGAAAAGAGGCAGACTCCACAACAAGTGGTTTCGGCAGTATAGGAACGCGTTTGACGAAGACGACCTCCGCATCGTGCGGAATCAGCATCTGAACGGTAATCATTTTGGCGAATGGTTCACCGCGATTCATTATACGAAGCAAGGGTATAGAGTTCTTGTCGAGAAATACATGTACGGAGTCCATATTAGAAAATGCGCCGTAGTCAGTGATATTCTCGGAGAATGTGCGCTAGAGCTACTTCGCGAATGGCAAGAGCAGTATCATTGTCAACCTCCTGACCTCCTCGTCTACAAGGGCAACAAGTGCTTTTTCGTCGAGGTCAAACGCGGTCGTGATTTCCTACGAGACAGCCAGAAAGCATATTTTAAGAAGATCGAGAGTGTGTTTGGCTGTCCAGTTGTAACCGTTGACCTTCAGGCTAAGGGTCATCTTCGCTAGAATGCAAGCCAGCTTGAAGCACGACCGTAGGAGAGTGATAGCGACGTGAACATGAGATATTCGGTGGCGATTCTCCTTCTGCCGGTAATCGCTACACCGCTTCGCTTGCTTCAAGCGCAAGCGCCTGCTGACTCGCGCTCCGTCTGGGACGGAGTCTATACCGAGGAACAGGCCAAGCGCGGTGAGTCGGTCTATCACAAGGAGTGCGCGTCCTGTCATGGCGACATGCTCACGGGAGGGGAATCCGCTCCCGCATTGACCGGCGGCGCGTTTCAGGCGAATTGGAATGGATTGACACTGGGCGATCTGTTCGATCGCATTCGCAAAACCATGCCGCAAAGCGCGCCCGGCCGTCTAACGCGCCAGCAGGACGCCGACGTTCTGGCTTTTATGCTGAGCGTCAACAAATTCCCAGTGGGAAAGACCGAGCTTTACCGGCAATCCGAGATGCTGAAGGAGATCCGGTTCGAGACAAAAAGGCCGCCTTCGAAGAATTAATTCGGCCAGGATTCGAATCTCATCGTCCAAGCATTGGCGGAGTTTTTTGTTTTCTCAGGAATGGAGGGATTTTTATGAAGAGAATGCTTCCTGTGTTTCTGATGGCAGCCGCACTGATCGGATACATCGCCGGGCGCGTTTCGAGGCCCAACATCAATCCGGGACCGCAAGCCGTTCTTAGCGGCCACTTCGACGACCTCTCGATGATTCCGAGCGCCAACGCGCAAGAAAACAAAAGCGAAGTCAGGCCGTTCGGTTTCAATTCTCCGCGCGAGCCATCTCTGGCGCCGGACGCTCCACCGATCACCTATTGGAACATCGACGACATTCGCAAGGCGCACGCCGAATTGGCCGAAAAGGCCATGAAAGCGGCCGCGCAACCCGGCACCGGCAGCTCGCAGTCGTTCGGTGGCGGACCGGTGCACATTCAGACGCGCAATTTCAGTATCTTCATGCTGTATCGTGTGCACCGCGATCAGCCGGTGATGAGCCTCACCAAGGTCAACAGCGTTTGGGATGACGCCGAGATGCACGCCGGCGCGTACGATTTCTATGTGATTACCGGCGGCACAGGCGAGATGATCGTCGGCGGAAAGATCGCCAATCGTCAAAATCTTGAGGACAAGGACGGCATCATTCCCGGCGAATACCGCGGCCAGCCCATCGAGGGCGGCCAGACCTTCAAGGTGAAGGCTGGCGACTGGCTACTCATTCCCCCGGACACGCCGCACCAGCCGAAGCCCGATCCCGGCGGATTCAGTTACATGATTATGAAAATCAACGTGGGTTCGTATCCCTGGGCCCTCATCCGCTGAGCGGAGGAAGGATTTGCGCGTTCAAGTCGGCGGAGCCTAGCGGAGCTCGCCCGGCTCGACGCATTTCTTGCGCGCTTCGTCGAGCAGCGCCTCCATCTTCGATTGCAGTTCTTTCTTTTTATCCTGCAAGGCTCGTATCTGAACCTCGATGGGCTCGCGCTCATAGCGCTTGTCGAGTCTGACGCCGCTCGCGGATGTGGAAGGCTCGCCATTATTGAAATTTTTCAAGTCAACCAACTGCTTGTCCACATCGTTGAGCTGCTGCTGTAGCTTTTCGAGCTGCTTGCGGATCGATGCGACGTATTGCGCGTCCGCAGGCTTGGGAGCAACAACCTTCGGTTTGGCCTTTGGGTCGCCAACAATCGAAACGCTGCCGTTTGCGTCAGACAGATTCTCGTTGGTCCAAACTTTTTTGGGCTTCTTCGCATCCGGCGGCGCAGGGGAATCCTTCGTTTGAGATGCGGGCTGGGACGAGCCGGAGTCCGAAGATTGGGCAACCGCCGAAGAAGCCGCAAGAAGTATGAAAACAGCAGCAAATGAGACGGAACGGGGCATGGCGCCTCCAGTCTCTCAAACTCGGGGACTTTGCATTCCTGAAACACAGTGTAAGCGGAAAAGCCTCAGGGATCCGTCGTCGTCCCGCCAGTCTTGCCCAAGTCGGCACGCCGTAGTTCTTTTCGAATGACCTCGAGGGCTTCTTTCGGCGGACCAATGTAGCGGTAATTCGAATAGAAGGTGCGTTCGTGGATGGAAAAGCCTGAAAACAATTTGCGGCCATCGAAATCGTACTGCGTAAAGCTGGGGAGCCAGAGGCCGGGCGCAATTTGGTAGCGCTCTTGCATGAAGTGGCTGCCCCTATAGATCTTT
>QHYN01000245.1 GCA_003224145.1 Acidobacteriota bacterium | reverse complement strand
CCGAAGCGCCTCCGGGGCGCGGATGCGAAGCTAAGCAGCGCACGCGCGGAAATTGCCGCCGGAAAAGAAGCGCTCGCGCAGATCAACGCCGAACGCAAGAAGTTTGAATTCGAAGGCCAGGAGTGGAAGGACCGCGCACGAAAATACCGCGACCAGAGCGGCGCAGTCAAAACCAACGAAGCGTACCGCGCTCTCCAGCATGAAATTGCCAATGCCGAAGCCCAAGTCGCGAAAGCGGAAGACCGTCAATTGGAAGTCATGATGAAGGCCGAAGAAGCGGAACGCCGCGTGAACCTCGTCGAATCGCGGCTGAAGGAGGCGGAACAGGGCCTCGCAGCAGAACGAAAGACGATCGAAGCGCAAGCTGGAAAAATAAAGAAACAGCTCGAAACCGCAGTCGCCGAGCATGAAAAGATTATCGCACCAGTGCCGGAGGAGTTGCGTGAGCTTTACTCGCGCATCGCCAAGCGCCATAACGGCACCGCCATGGCCCAGGTCCGCGACGACCAGTGCCGCGGCTGCGGCATGCGCGTCCTGCCGCACATCTTGCAGCAACTGCGTACGGAAACGAACGAAGAAGTCTATCGCTGCGAGAGCTGCGGCCTCATTCTGTACACACTGGAACCGATTCCATTCGCCAATTCCCCCAATGGCTCCGCGAATGCCGCTTCTTCTGCATCCACAAATTCCTAATGCCGCGCCGCCGTCCAACTGCCAAAGGGAAGACCCTCTTCGGCGATGCTGCTCCAGAGCCGAAACCGGCCGCGGCGGCGTATCGCGCAAACATTGACGGTGGATCGCGTGGCAATCCGGGTCCTGCGGCCTATGGCGTGGTCATTCGCGACGGGCACGGCGAAATCGTGGCGCGGCTGAAGAAATACATCGGGCGGGCGACCAACAACGTCGCGGAATACTATGGCCTCATCGCGGCCATGGACTACGCGCAGTCGCACGGCGTCCGCGCGGTTCGAGTGGAGAGCGACTCCGAGTTGCTGGTGAAACAGATGCGCGGCCTGTACAAAGTGAAGAGCGCGGACCTCCAGCCGCTCTTCGAACGCGCAAAGAAAATGTCACAGTCGTTCGAATCCCTCCGCATTGACCACGTTTATCGCGAACAGAACCGCGAGGCCGACGCTCTCGCCAATGAAGTGCTGGATGAAACCGAAGGCAAAGCGGCGCGACCAGCCTTACGATCCGAACCGGCCGCAAATGTTGGGCCGCGACGGATTCGCGCGCGATTCCGCGGCGGTATTCTTTATCTTCTTGAAGATGTTGAACTGCCGGATGGCACGGTCGTCGAAGTTTCGATTTTCCCACTCCAAAAACCCTGAAGGAAACCTACTTCAGGACATAGCTGCGATAGAGCGTGTCGCGTTGGGCGGGAACGAAGCCAGCATCGGAGATGATGTGGCGTAGTTCGGCCTCGTTGGTGCGGTTTTTCACGCCAGCGGCGAAGACCACGTTTTCTTCGATAAGGATGCTTCCCACATCGTCGGCGCCGAACTGCAAACCGATCTGGCAGACTTTGATGCCCGGCGTGAGCCAGCTCGACTGGATGTGATCAATATTGTCGAGATAAAGGCGGCTGACGGCCAGCGTCTTCAAATAATCGACGGCGGTGGTTTCCTGCACTTTTTTGCCCAGCGCCGTATTTTCCGCAGCGAACATCCAGGGAATGAAGGCGGTGAAGCCCCCAGTCTCTTCTTGAATGCTGCGGACGCGTTCGAGGTGATTGACGCGATGGCGCAGTTCTTCGCCGCAACCGAACATCATCGTGGCAGTGGTGCGGAGGCCGAGCGAATGGGCGATACGGTGGACTTCCTCCCACTCGTCGCTGGTGCACTTGAGGCGGGCAATTCTGGCGCGAACTTCGTCGTCCAAAATTTCTGCGCCGCCGCCGGGAATGGATTGCAGCCCCGCGTCCATCAAACGTTGAATGGTTTCGCGAATGCTGATTTCGGAAACTTCCGCGATGCACAGAATTTCCGGCGCGGAAAAGCAGTGCAAGTGGACCTGTGGATAACGTGCTTTCAACGAACGCAGTAGATTTTCGTAGTAGCCGATCTGCAAATCCGGATGAAGTCCGCCCTGCAGCAGAATTCCAGTGCCCCCGAGCGCAAGCATCTCGTCGATTTTCTGGTAAATCGTCTCGAAGGGGAGAATGTAACCGTCTTTCGCGCCGAGGGGCCGGTAAAAAGCGCAGAAGGAACAGTACTCCGTGCAGAAATTCGTGTAATTGATATTTCGATCGATCTGATAAGTGGCGACACTCGGATCGTTCTTCTTCAGGCGCAATTGATGAGCTTCCATGCCGATGCCGACGAGGTCGTCGGACTCCAACAGGTCGAGAGCTTGTTGTTTGGTCAGTGCCAAGATCTATCCTTCTCTTGTCCTGTACCCGTCGTTCTTGACATCACTGGGGACGCGCTAAACCGCGCCCCTACAACTTCACGGCTTCCGACTTCACAGCGGCCCATTCCATCGCGCCTGCTTGCGGGATGAGGCCGAGTTTTGCGGCGTAATGAAAATAGAGTTCGAGGCCGCGGCGATTCTCCGCGCCAAGTGAATAATCTATGTTCTGCCGCAAGTAGGATTCGAGCGCGCGCTGGGGCAATTCCAAATCTTGAGCGGCCTCGTAACTGATTTCGCCGACGCGCGACAGGCCGAAATCGCGCGAGGCCATGAAATCCGCGCTTAATTCCGGTGTGGCAATTTCACGCCGGCACGCCCAGACTGCCAGGACGGCAGGCAGCCCCGTCAGGGCGCACCATTCACCGACAACGTCATAAACATAGAGCAACTCGGAACTCGGAATTCCCAGCGTGGCCGTTTGGCACACCGTCTGACCGGGCTCGCCAGGCCGGCTGTCTTTTTCGATTCCAATGGAGATACGCAGAGCCGGATCGCCGATCAGCAGCGCCGCGTCGGCTTGTTGCAACATTTCCGGCAGATCAGGAAGCGCTTCAAAAAATTGGGGCGCGATGCGCCATTTTTCCGCGCACAAAATACGCGTCAGAACTTGCGTGCTGCGGGAGCTACTGTCCAGCGCAAACGACTGCACTTGCTCGATCGGCTTCTTGGCAACGATGAGCAAACTGCGGACCTGATTTTTCGACGCGATGGCTATGTCCGGTAAAATCGCCAGTCCTGGAATGCGCTGGTATTCAATGGCCGGAATGATGGCAATGTCCGCCCGGCCGCAGCGCAAATCTTCCGCGCACTGCGAGGGCACCGTAAAGGACAGCTCGTACTTCCCCTGGAGCGGGCCGTTGGTGAAGCTCCAGACGAGCGGAGCGGTGTTCAGGTACTGAACGATGGAGATGCGAAGTTTGGCCACGGTTCGAACTCTCGAAGAAGACCCAGTATAACAGACAGGATTTCTCTCTGCGCCAATCCTATTTTGTTGTAAAACCATTCGTCGCCTTTGGAGGTTTCGAAAATGTTGAAGTTCTCAAGCTGGTCCTTATTCTCCCTGACGCCGCCGATGGGTGCGGTCGACGATTGGGACGAACAGGAGTGATTTTCACCCCGACCCTGCGTGACTAACAGGCCCTTCTGTCGTCTATAGCTGCGAGGAGGGCCCCATGCGTCCACCCACCATCTTTTGCCTGATTTTCGCCCCGGCCTTGCTTGCCATTGGTCTTTCACCCGCACGAGCGGCCTCGCGCCATCACTCAGTGAATATCTCCGATGGCCACAAACGCCCGATTGTTGATTGCTCCAATCTTCACATTCAATTTGACGACCAGGATGCCGTGGTGCGTTCCGAAGAACGCGCGGTGACAAAGGCGGAAGCTCCGGTACTGAAAGTGCGCCCGCATGCGAACGGCGGCGTGCAGGTGGTAGGTTGGGACAAGGAGAACTATTCCGTGAGGGCTTGCAAAGCAGTTCTTCGGGGAGATGCGGCCGAGCGCATGCTTTCACAGATTACGACGCAGATTGAAAACGGCACCGTGTCGACCAAAGGACCGGCGGGTGAGGACGACTGGACAGTTTACCTGCTCATCCGAGCGCCGAAATCGGCGGCGATCGACCTCGATACGATGAACGGGCCCATTTCCTTGTATGACGTCGATGGCAAACTGACAGCCCACGCGCACAACGGGCCGATCAGCTTGAAAAACTTTTCCGGAGATGCGGACATCAGCGCCTTGAATGGCCCGATTAGCCTGGAGGGAAGCAGCGGGAACGTGCGGATTCGAACGGAGAATGGCCCAATCTCCGTGGACTTGAAAGGAAAAACCTGGAGCGGCAGCGGACTCTCAGCCGACGCGAAAAACGGTCCGGTAACTTTGAGAGTGCCGAGCGGATTCCAGTCCAGCTTTGTGGTGGAATCGACGAATTACGCGCCCGTGAGCTGCCGCGCGAGCGTTTGCGATAGCGCGCGCAAGACCTGGGATGATGAGCACCGGCGGATCGAATACGGTTCTGCGCCCATGGTGCTGCATCTCTCTACGGTGAACGGTCCCGTATCGGTCGAGCAGGGGCGGGAATAAACCTGAATTGGGATTAGCGAACTTATCCTGAATCTTCGCGGTGAGATAGACGCCGTTCGGCAATTGCAGATAAGATTTGGCGCATGCTCTTGGAAGCACGCGTCGCACACCGGGTAACTGAGGCCGAAGCCACTCGTCTGGCCCGGGAAATCTATGGATTGGAAGCTTCAGCGCGGGCGCTATCGGGTGAATACGACGACAATTTTCATTTGAGCGCTGCGGACGGCCGCGCGTTTGTGCTGAAAGTGATGCACCCGGCGCGAGAGCCGTCGTTCATTGATTTCCAATGCCAGGCATTGGTGCATTTGGCGGAGCGCGCGCCGCAGTTGCCTTTGCCGCGAGTGCTGCCGAATCACCGCGGCGAACGTTTCACGGAAATTACAAGTCCTGATGGTTCGAAGCGGCTGGTTTGGCTTTTGAGCTTCCTCAAGGGAACAGTTCTGGCCGAAGTCCGCCCGCACCCACCGGAACTTCTCCGTGATCTTGGGTGGTTTTTGGGGGAGATGGATAGGGCGCTCGAATCTTTCGAGCATCCCGCCGCCCATCGCGAGCTGAAATGGGATTCATCGCGCGCCGGTTGGATCAAAGCGTACGTGCCGGAGATCGAGAACACCGGGCGGCGCGCGCTGGTCGAGAAATTCCTGGCAATTTATGAAACGGAAGTTGTGCCGAGATTGCCGCGACTGCGCCGCAGTGTGATTTACGGCGACGCGAACGACCATAATGTGTTGGTGAGCGACCCCTGGCCGCAGCCGCGCAAAGTGGCTGGCGTAATTGATTTTGGCGACATGCACCACGGGTTGACGATTTCGGAACCCGCCATCGCGGCCGCCTACGCGATCCTCGGGAAGACGGACCCGCTAAAGGCGGCGGCAGAAGTTGTTACGGGCTATCAAGGTGTGTTTCCGCTGCAGGAAGAAGAGGTCGCGGTTCTTTTTGGACTGATGGCGGCACGGCTGGCGGTCAGCGTGACAAATTCGGCGCACCGCAAAAAAACGATCCCGGAAGATGCTTACGTGACCATCAGCGAATCGGCAGCCTGGGATGCGCTGGAGCAGCTTTCCAAAATTCATCCGCGCTTTGCCCACTACACTTTTCGCGCCGTCTGTGGAATGAAGCCGCTTCCCCATGCAGTGACGATGCAGCGCTGGCTGCAAACCAACGCAAAATCGGCCAGTTCCATCCTTGACGCAGATTTGAGAACAGCGCCGAGTCTTGTTTTTGATTTGAGCGTGGGAAGTACTTTTCTCGGAGCCGATCCTGCCGCCGCTGAAACCCCTGCTCTTACAGAAAAGATATTGGGGGAGATGAAACGAACCGGCGTCCGCGTGGGCATCGGGCGGTATGACGAAGCGCGGCCACTCTACAATTCCCCGCTTTTTGGAGGCGGAGACAACCCGACAGCAGAACGCCGGACAATCCACCTGGGCATTGATCTTTTCGTTGCGCCGGGCACGGCGTTGCGTGCGCCACTCGATGGCGTCGTGCAAATTCTCGCGAACAATGCTGCCCCGCAGGATTATGGTCCACTGGTGATTTTGCGGCACGAAATCGGGGACGGCTCGGAATTTTTCACGCTCTACGGACATTTGACCACTCAGACGCTCGACGGACTCGAAGTCGGTCAGCGCGTGGCGCGCGGTCAGGAATTTGCCCGCGTGGGAACATCCGCGGAAAACGGCGGTTGGGCTTCGCATCTTCATTTCCAGATCATTCTCGATTTGCTGGATCTCGGAGCGGATTTTCCGGGGGTGGCGTACGCTTCGCAGCGTGCGGTGTGGACAAGCCTGTCTCCAGATCCGAATATTTTGCTGGGGATTCCGTTGGAGCACTTTCCAACAAAAGAAGCTGATTTCAACGAAACTTTGAAAACGCGCCAAGCTCTGTTAGGAAAAAACTTCAGCATTTCGTATGAACATCCGCTCAAAATTGTTCGCGGGTGGATGCAGTATCTGTATGAGGACACAGGACGCGCTTTCCTCGACGTGTACAACAATGTGCCACTCGTGGGGCACAGCCACCCGCGGGTAGTGCGGGCCGCGCAGGAGCAGCTTGGGCTGCTCAATACCAACACTCGCTATTTGCACGACAATGTGAATCGCTATGCCGAGCGGCTGACGCGCAAGCTGCCCGAGCCGCTGCGCGTGTGCTTCTTCGTGAATTCCGGGAGCGAGGCGAACGAGCTGGCGCTGCGGCTGGCGCGCGCGCACACAGGCCGCGAAGATGTGATCGTGGTGGAGCATGCATACCACGGTCACACAAGCACGCTGATTGATATCAGCCCCTACAAATTTGACGGACCTGGTGGGCACGGCAAGAAGCCGTGGGTGCACGTCGCGCCGCTGGCGGATGACTATCGTGGCTTGTATCGGCGCAACAACAAAGAAGCAGGCGCGAAGTACGCGCGGCACGTGGCGGACATCCTGGACCGCACGCGCGCCGAGGGACGGAGCGTCGCAGCGTACATCGCCGAAACTTTGCCAAGTGTTGGAGGGCAGATTGTTTTTCCGCCGGGATATCTCCGGGAAGTTTACCGGCACGTGCGCGCGGCAGGGGCAGTGTGCATCGCGGATGAAGTGCAGGTCGGCTTCGGGCGCCTGGGGACGCACTTCTGGGGATTCGAAACGCAAGGTGTGGTGCCGGACATTGTGGTTCTGGGAAAACCGATCGGGAACGGGTTTCCGCTGGCCGCGGTGGTCACCACGAAGGAAATCGCGGATTCGTTTGCAAACGGGATGGAATTTTTCAGCACCTTTGGCGGCAATCCAGTGGCGTGCGCGGCGGGGCTGGCGGTTCTCGATGTTCTGGAAGACCAAAGGTTACAGGAGCAAGCTCTGCGCGTGGGCACGCATCTCATGAATGGATTACATGCGCTGCAAGAGCGGCACGCGCTGATCGGAGATGTGCGTGGATCGGGATTGTTTTTGGGCCTCGACCTGGTGCTGGACCGGGAGACGCGCGAAGCTGCACCGCTGCAAGCGTCGTATGTAGTGAACCGGCTTCGGGAATGCGGGATCCTCACGGGCACGGACGGCCCGCATCACAACGTGATTAAGCTGCGCCCGCCGCTGGTGTTCACGGAAGCAGACGCGGACCTCTTCATAAAGACTCTCGATGCAGTCCTTCAAGAAGATGCGGCACAACCGCGACGTTGAGGTTCAGTTTTTCTTTCGCTCAAATCGCGCCGAACCTCAACGTTTGACCAGAACGCGGTCCTAACATCCGCTCAAGAATTAGAAACAAGCTGGCAAAAACTGTAGTTTAATCAGAGATGGGGCAGTTGGGATGGTGTTGCATGTGGCCTGCTCGCCTGTTTACTGCGGTATTGGTTTCTTCCACCATTTTTGCTTCTGGGAGAATGCAAGCGGCGGACTCCACCGATTGCACGGGTGCGGTGTTGGACGAAAATGCCGTCCCGGTCGGAGCAGCACAAGTCAAGCTTGAGGATGCCGCTGGGCACGCCTATCGAACGGAGACGGACAGAACAGGGCATTTCGCTCTCCACGATCTTTCCCCCGGGGACTACAACGCGGAAGTTCGCAAGGAAGGCTTCTTCGTGCTTACCGGCCAGGTGGTCACCCTCCACGCCGGGGCCAACGAGCTCTCCCTGGTCTTGAATCACGAGCACGAGATTCACGAGCAGGTACAAGTCACGGCGCCCTCGAATCAGATCGATACGCAGGACACGTCGCAGCGATCCTCGCTTTCCGCGCGGGACATTCGCGACATTCCGGTGCCGAATACCCATATTCTTCAGCAGAGTCTGGTCGCCCTGCCGGAGATTGTGCAGGACCATCAGGATAATCTGCACGTGGCCGGAGCGCGATCGGGCGAGACGCAATATTTGCTCGATGGATTTGAGATTGGAGACCCGGTAAGCGGGGCGCTGACGTCGCGGTTCAATGTGGATGCCACCCGAGCGGTCGAGGTGCAGACGGGGCGGATCGGGTCAGGCTATGCGCACTCGGGAGCAGGCATATTGAATCTTGAAACTCCCGACGGCGATGACCGGTGGCGATTCGGGACCACCAACCCCGCTCCCGGCATCAACATTCAAGAAGGCACGCATCTCGGAAACTGGTATCCGCGGTTCACCTTCTCCGGACCAATCGAGCGCGGGCGCTTCTGGTTTTCCAATTCGATTGCCGTTCAACACACCTTCGGTGTCGTCAAGCAGCAGCCTGCGGGCGCGAACACCTTTGAGGAATGGGCCGGCGATAATCTTCTGCGGCTGCAATACAACGTCACGCCAAAACAGATTTTGCACACAAGTTTCCTTTACAATCGCGCCAACGATAGCAATCTTGGCTTGGACGCGCTCGATCCACAATCCACCACGGTTACCGCCGATCAACGCCGCGCTTTCGTTTCTCTGAAAGATCAGATATGGCTTCACGGCACGCTCTTTGAACTCGGAGCCGCCGCCGACAGCGGCGTACTCGATTACACGCCGCAAGGCTCGCAACCCTTCGTTCTGCTCATTGCCGGCACGAGCGGCAACTATTTCCAGCATTTGCGCCAGCGTGGTCACCGCTTGCAGGCCGTGGCGAACATGGTGACTACCTCTCGCCACTGGCACGGCACGCATCAGCTCGCTGCGGGCCTCAATGTCGCGGGGCTGTTGTTCCATCAGTCAGCGCAGCGGGGGGGGATTGATGCGCTCCGGGCGACGAATCCAATGGATGGAACGGCCTGCGTCTCGCCCACGGTTGGATGTTTGGTGCGCCGCTCCACCTTTGCAGGAGCGGCAACTCCGCATCTTTCGAACACGCAAGCCGGTGGCTATGCCCAGGATACCTGGTCGATTTCGAAGCGGTTCATATTGCAAACGGGCTTGCGAACGGATTGGGACCGGTTCACGCAAAGCGCCGTGGCTGAACCTCGTGTGTCCGCCAACGTACTGCCCTTCGGCGATGACCGCGCGAAACTCTCATTCGGATGGGGTATTTACAACGCGCCTCTCAATCTCGCACTCATCAGTCAGATCTTGGACCAGCGGCAAGTTGACACCTTCTACGACTCCGCCGGCAACGTCGTTGCTCCAGGGCCTATCGTCAGCCAATTCGCGTTGCCTGCGAACGGTCTGCAGCAGCCGCGCTTTACGATTTCGAGCGCTGGTTGGCAGGAGAAATTTGGACGCAACACCCTCGTTAGCCTCGAGCTCCTCGCGCGCAACGGCTTACACGGTTTCGCTTTCGTTGACCAACAGCCGTCGCAGCCGGGCGGAATTTTTCTACTACAAGATCATCGCAAGGACCGCTACCGCGCGGCCACCTTCTCGGTGCGCCACGTGTTCTCGGCGAGTACCGAATTGTACGGCGCCTATATGCGGTCGCGTGCGCATTCGGACGAGGTCCTGAACCCTGCCCTTGGTTCCATTTTTTATGCCCCGCAGCAACCCGGCCCGCTGGCCTGGGACACGCCCAACCGGCTGGTCACCTGGGGTTGGACGCCGACGCACGTCTGGAGTACGCAATTGAGTTATTTCCTCGAGTACAGAACGGGATATCCCTTCAGCGCCGTCAATCTTCAGCAGCAACTCGTTGGTCCGCCGAATTCTATACGTTTTCCCGCTTACGCCAGCTTGAATTTGGGCCTGGAGAGGAAATTTGGCTTCCGCGGGTATTTGTGGGCGGCGCGAATCGAGGCGGTCAACATTCTTGGCCGGCAGAATCCGGATACGGTAGTGAACAACGTTGACGCTCCTAATTATGGCGCTTTTGCCGGCGGACAAGGACGCGCCACCACATTGCGAGTGCGCTTCGTCGGCAGAAAGTGAACGTATAGATCGAGCATGGGGCCAGTCATCACGCAAGCCCGCTGCTGTCAGCTAGTTTAATTAGGGGGACTTGACATCCCGGTTACTATACCCATAGGCTGGCGTGGCGATGCAGCTGGATCATTCCCTCTCCTGGCTCGCGCTGGCGCTGACACCCGGTCTGGCGGCGCGCCTGTCTGCCCGTCTGCTGCGACAGTTCGGCTCACCAGAGGGCGTATTTCGCGCTTCCCTGCCAGATTTGGAAGCCTGCCACCTGCCGGCGGAGACCGCGCAGGCCATTCTCAAGAAGGCCGCCTTCCCTCGGGCGGAGAAGGAGCTGGCGGGCGTTCGAAAAATCGCGGGATGCATGCTGCTGAATTGGACCGAGCCGGAATATCCCCAGACGCTGCTGCAAATCTACGATCCTCCCGTTCTGTTATACGTGCGTGGCGACCTGCAGGTGTTGAACTTGCCCAGCCTCAGCATTGTGGGCACGCGCAAGCCGACCCTCTACGGCACGCAAATGGCACAGCGGCTGGGGCGGGATCTGGCGGCGCGCGGCTTAGTCATCGTGAGCGGGCTGGCCCGCGGAATCGACGCCATCGGGCATCAAGGTGCCATGGATGCTCACGGCCGGGCCATCGGAATACTGGGTACGGGCATTGATGTCTGCTATCCCAAGGAAAACAAGAAACTCTACGAAAAAGTGCTGGAACGGGGCGCCATCATCAGTGAACTTCCCTTGCGGACGCATCCCGCACCGGAGAATTTCCCCGTGCGTAACCGGATCGTCGCAGGCTTGCCCCTGGGCGTGGTGGTCGTCGAGGGAGCGCAATACAGCGGGTCGCTCATCACCGCCCGCCTGGCGATGGAATTCGGCAGAGAGGTTTTTGGGGTGCCCGGAAACGTGACACAGCCGGTGAGTTTCGCGCCGAATCAACTGATTAAGCAGGGCGCGAAGCTGGTCACTTGCGCGGAGGATGTGATAGAAGAACTTCCCACGCCTGTTCGGGCGGCTCTCGTGCAAGCCGAGCAACCGGAGGCCGAGCAGCGGAACCTGTTAGCTGGCGCTGCCCTGAATGGTTCAGAGAAAAAGCTCTACGAGCTGCTCAACGCGGAGGAACCCGTACCCATCGACGATATCGTGGAGCGCTCCGGTTTGAACTCTTCTGACGTTCTGGCTACGCTTTTTAACCTGGAGATGAAAGGGATCGTCCGGCAGTTGCCCGGAAAACAGTTCTGCAAAGTCTTGTTATAGAGGGAGATAGCGGCCAAATCGCTCCTCGGGGCGCGAAAAGCCAATAGACAAAAGGCACCCGCAAGGCGCTCCGCTGCATCTGATGGTAGGCCCGGACCTATCCGGGGAGATTCGCCAACGGTAGCGAGAAGGACACACGCCCCGCGGTCCGCCCTTCCCGAAATGCGTTACGGAGTTACAAAGGCACATGGCTCGTTCGCTGGTAATTGTCGAATCGCCTGCGAAGGCGAAGACCATCAATAAGTATTTGGGACGGAACTATACCGTCAAGGCGTCCATCGGCCATGTCATGGACTTGCCTAAGAAAACCATTGGCATTCGTCTGCCCGGGGAAGATCCTTCCGGGAGAAAAAAAAGAAAGAAGAAAAAGGGCGCGAAGAACGACAACAAAAGGGAACAGAAGAACGCCAAGAAGCCGATTACCATCACCCTGGATGACGAAAAAATTTTTGAGCCCACGCTGCAAATCATCGCCGGTAAGGGCAAAGTCATTCATGACCTGCGGAAAGCGGCACACACCGCACAAGCCGTTTATCTCGCTCCTGACCCGGACCGTGAGGGAGAGGCAATTTCCGCGCACCTGGCGCTGGTACTTTCCAAGCCGAACCGCTATGTAGAGGCCGATTTGCCGGCAAAGCCGGACGGCAAGGGTGCCGAGGAGAAAGAACCGGCGAAAGCCAACACCGGAAAACGGGCGCAGAACAATGGGGATTTGGCGACCGATATTCCCGCGACAGACCCCAAGAAAATTTTCCGTGTAACCTTTAACGAAATCACTCCCAAGGCCATTCGAGCCGCTTTCGAGCACCCCAGGGCCGTGGACGCGAATCTGGTGGACGCGCAGCAGGCGCGCCGGGTCCTGGACCGGCTGGTGGGTTACAAAATTTCTCCGATTCTGTGGAACAAGGTCCGCCGGGGACTTTCCGCGGGACGCGTGCAGACCGTAGCCCTGCGTCTGATCGTCGAGCGAGAGGCGGAAATCCGCGGGTTCGTGCCGCAAGAGTATTGGACCATTCACGCGATGCTGGATGACGGGCAGCCGCCGCTCTTCGAAGCCAAGCTCGTCAAACACAACGATGCGGATATCGAAGTCAAGAATCAAGAAGCCGCGGAGAAGATTGTCGCGGCGGTAAGCAAGGCCACGTGGCAGGTTGCTGCGGTAACGCAAAAGGAAAAGAGGCGCAACCCCCCGCCACCGTTCACGACTTCGAAATTGCAGCAAGCCGCGTACAACCGGCTGCGCTACACGGCCAAGCGCACCATGTCCTTGGCGCAGAAACTGTACGAAGGCGTGGAGCTCAGCGATGAAGGTTCGGTGGCCCTAATAACCTACATGCGCACGGATTCCGTGCACGTCTCCAATGACGCGCTGGCGCAGGTCCGCGAGCTAATCCCAGAACGCTTTGGTCCGAACTACCTGCCGGAAAAGCCGAACTACTACAAGTCCAAGAAAGACGCGCAGGAAGCGCACGAAGCGGTGCGCCCGACCGACGTCATGCGCACGCCGGAAGACGTGCGCAAGTATCTGGACGATGATCTCTTCAAGCTTTACCAGTTGATCTGGCAGCGTTTCGTGGCCTCGCAGATGCTCCCGGCAATTCTGGATCAAACATCGATCGATATCAGCGCCGGTGAATATACCTTCCGCGCCAACGGCTCAGTGCAGAAGTTCGACGGGTATCTCCGCGTTTACCAGATGCCCGCATCGATTGCCGATCGGGAAGACGACGAAAAGGACGAAGAGGGAGAAGGTCGCGCCCTGCCTCAGGTTTCGGAGGGCCAGACGTTGCGACTGGACACGATTCGTCCGGACCAGCATTTCACCGAACCGCCGCCACGCTACAACGACGCCACGTTGGTGAAGGAACTGGAAGAGGATGGCATCGGGCGGCCCTCGACCTACGCTTCGATCATTTCGACACTTGTCGAGCGCGAATATGTCACCAAGCATCAGGGGCGATTCTCGCCCACCATGCTCGGGGAGCGCGTCAGCAAACTGCTGGTGAAGAGCTTCGAGGATATCTTCGATCTGAAATTCACCGCCCGCATGGAAGAAGAGCTTGACGAAATCGAGGAAGGCAAGCGCCCTTGGCGGGAAGCCGTGAAAGAGTTCTGGGAGAAATTTGTCATTGATCTCGATAAGGCCGATGAGGAAATGCTGTCCTACAAAGCGGGCATTCCCACGGGCAGGAAATGCGAAAAGTGCGGGCAGGGCGAGCTGCTGGAACGCATTAGCCGCCACGGCTTCTTCTTGGGCTGCTCCCGCTATCCCGACTGTGACTTCATCGAAGATCTTTCGCCGAGCCTGCCGGAAGCCGACGACGAGAATAAGGTCGAGTACTGCGACAATTGCGGCAAGGAAATGGCCATCAAGCGCGGGCGCTTCGGCACATTTCTGGCTTGCACCGGGTACCCGGACTGCAGGACCACGCGGAGGCTCGTCCAGGGCACGCGCATCGCACATCAGCCGGATGAGCCTCTGGATGAAAAGTGCGCGCTGTGTGGCAACGGCCTGGTAAAAAAGCATGGACGCTTCGGCGAATTCATCGGCTGCTCGGGCTATCCGAAGTGCAAGTACACGCGGCCGATCACCCTGGGCATCAAATGCCCGAAGTGCAACGAAGGGGAATTCGTCCGTCGGGGCAGCGCCGGGAAAGGCGGCCGCGGGCGCCCGCGAGTTTTCTACGGCTGCTCGCGCTACCCGGATTGCACCTTTACGACGGCTCACAGGCCGATTGCCGAACCCTGCCCGAAGTGCGGCGCGCCGTTCATCGTCGAGAAGCGAACCAAAATCGGAACGGTGCGCTCCTGCTTGAAGGGAGGCTGTGATTGGGAATTGCTGATCCCGGAAACGCAACTGCAAGCGCAGCGGGAAGAAGCTCCGGTGCCGGTAGCAGCCAAATCCTGATCCGCCTGCAGCCAAGGAAACAAGTCCTCAATTCCGCGTTCCGCGGCTGCGAGCACGCCTATACTGTTTCTGGGTTTCTTCTACGGAGTTGCAGGCGGGAATGAAAAAAGCGATCACCAAGTACCTCGAATATCTCCAGATGGTGAAAAATTCCTCGCCGCACACGGTTGTGAACTACGGAAAAGATCTCGATCAATTCCTTGTTTTCCTTTCGCCTCCTGGTGCGGCGGCGCCCACGCTTGCCGCGGTCAAGCACGGCATGATTCGTGAGTTTGTCGCCCACCTGCATGACCACGGTCTGGAGAAAAGCTCGATCGCACGAAAGCTGGCTGCCTTGCGTTCCTTTTTTAAGTACTGCGTGCGCGAAGGTCATCTGAAGGAAAGTCCCGCGCGCCTGGTTCCCACGCCAAAGCTGCCGAAACGCATCCCTTCGGTGCTCTCTGCGGAAGAGATGAACGGTTTTTTGAATCAGCTCGCGCGAATGGCTCAGCCGTCGCTCGATAACGCGCCGTCCTCGAAAAAGCCTGCGTCATCCGTGCGCACGCCATCCGCCGAAAAGCAAAGGAGCCCGGGCCGGCCGGCGAGTTTCGAAGAAGGCCTGCTCTTGCGCCGTGACCGGGCATTGCTTGAGCTTCTGTACGCCGCGGGCCTGCGCGTGAGCGAGTTGACAGGCCTTAACCTGATGGATATCGAGCAGAAGGAGCGCATCCTGCGCGTGCGTGGAAAAGGCAACAAAGAACGGATCGTTCCCTACGGCGCGAAAGCCCAGGAAGCGCTGGAGAAATACTGGCCCATGCGCGAACAGCTCTTGAAACAATCGAACGCGTCGGATGGCAGGGAAGACCCGCAGATGCAAGCTGTTTTTCTGAATTATGCGGGCAAGCGCCTGACGCAGCGATCGGTGGGACGCATCGTCAAGAAATACGTCCGGCTGGTTAACGTCAACTGGGACCTGCACCCGCATTCGCTGCGCCACGCTTTCGCCACGCATCTGCTCGCGGATGGCGCTGATCTTCGCGCCATTCAGGAGCTGCTCGGCCACCAGTCGCTCTCCACCACGCAGAAATATACGCACGCTTCCATCCGGCAGTTGATGGAGGTTTACGACAAGACGCACCCGCACGCGTAGTTTCTGCATCTCACCGTGTTTGCCTGAAAACGGTCCTGAGATACCCTAAGTAGCTTCTCAAGGAGAATGAACGTGCGCGTCGCCGCCGTTTGCGGTTTTCTTGTGTTGCTGAGCGCAAGTCTGTCCTGTCCCGCGCGGGCACAAGACAATTACGAGATCCAGGTCTACGGCTACGAGACGGTCGAGCCGCGCCACACCATGATCGAGCTGCACAGCAATTTCACGTTTCAAGGCTCGAAGACGGTGGAAAACGGTCTGCTCCCCACCAATCACCAGTGGCATGAAACCATTGAGATCACGCATGGCTTCACCGACTGGTTCGAGACCGGTTTCTACATTTTTACTTCCACACAAAATGGACAGGGCTGGGATTGGGTAGGCGACCACATTCGGCCTCGCGTCCGCGTCCCCAAAAAATGGAATTGGCCCGTGGGTCTCAGTCTTTCCAACGAGATCGGCTACCAGCGCCGGCAATTTTCTACCGACACGTGGACCTGGGAGATGCGCCCGATCATCGACAAGCAAATTGGCCGCTGGTATCTCTCCTTCAATCCCGCATTTGATCGCTCTTTTCACGGGGACTCTGTCCATCAAGGAGTCACGTTTTCTCCGGATTTCAAATTCAGCTACGACTTCACGAAAAAAATCACTGGTGGTTTCGAGTACTACGGCGCCGTCGGTCCCGCAACGGATTTTCTTCCCACGGGTCAGCAGCAACACCAAATTTTTCCGGCCATCGACTTGAACCTTTCGCCGAAATGGGAAGTGAATTTCGGCCTCGGTGTGGGCATAACGCACTCGACGGATCATCTGATTGCCAAAATGATCCTCGGCTATCGCTTCAATTTCTGATGTGGAATTCAGAAATGCGGAGAAATTGACCATGACCTACCACTTAGCTCAAACAGAAGAACGGCTGGCAGTCTTGACCGCCAGCCGTCCCCAAGTTTCTCTTTTTCGAGAACGTTCAGATGCCGAATCCGCGTCAGTTATCGGTGCCCGCCATGCCCGCCGTGGCCGCCACCATGAAACTCGCCACCGTGGCCACCACCGTGAAATCCGCGGTCACCATGGAATCCACCACTACGGAATCCGTCACCGCGGCCGTGGAACCCTCCTCCACCATGGAAGCCGCCGCCGTGCCCAAAGCGTTCATGATCGAATCCTCTTTCTCGGAAACCGTCATGGTCCCAGCCACGCCGGCCGAAGTCCCGGCCTTCGTAATAGCCGCGGCCATAGTAGCCACGACCGTAAAAGCCAGGACGTCCATAAAACCCGTGATACCACGGGCCTGCGCCGATGAACACGCCACCGACGAACCATTCCGGGCTGTAGTAGCCATATGGCGCACAAGCGTAGGGGTAATAATCATAGTAGCCGTAGGCACATACGGGCGCTGGGCCAACATAAGCCGGGCCCATTCCCACGCCCACAATCACTCTCTGCGCGCTCGCAAACGAAGCGCAAAAGAGGCAAATGCCGAGTAAAGCTGCGAACCTTAGGTATCGCATTTTCTGGGTCCCTTCTTAACGCTCCGCTCTCTTCCGAAGCCTATCAAGTCCTTTTGACTCATCCGGTTAGAGCAGACGTTTACCCCATTAAACCCCGCCGCGCCCAAAAGGTTGCGTACTCGTCCCCGCGAGTCTAACGAAGTTTACCTTGTGCTACTTTACAACTGGGATTCGATGGCCTGCGTAATTTCTTCGTAGCTGATCAAGCCCTGCACCTTTTTCACGATTTTTCCGTCGCGTGAGATCAAGAAGCTCGTCGGGTAGCCGAGCAAGCCGCCGAATTTATCAGCCACCGCATCGTTGCCCAGCAAGATCGGATAGTTCATCGCCAGTTTCTGGCCGTTCACGTTGAAGCGCTCCTTGGCCACGAAGGGAGCGACAGCCTTCTTGCCTTCGTCATCCACGTCCACGCCGAGAACGGTAAAGCCCCTCGACGAATACTTCTCTTGCATTTCAATCAGCCAGGGAATTTCGATCTGGCAGGGTTCGCACCAGGTGGCCCAGAAATTGACCAGCACGACTTTGCCTTTGTACTGGCTCAACGGCACTTCCTGGTCATCGAGATCCTTGAACGTCACCTCGGGTTCGGGTGCGCCAGCATCTTTGCCGCTGACGTCCACCTTCAGGGATTTGCCCGCGCCCTTGGGAAGCCGCGTCACCCTGTCCGCGTAAACGGTCACACCGATGAGCACGACCACGGTCCCAATAATCAAAAGAATTTTTTTCATTTTGAATTTTACAGCGTCGTCAAACGCGCCCCTTCAGAGTGAAAAACGGTTCAAAAAAGTCAGCTTGCTCGAGAGCCAGGTCAGCTTGTTGAAGAAGACCAGCCCGCCGACGAACAAAAGCAAGGCGCCGCTGAACAGTTCCACGGCGTGGAGATATCTGCGAAAATTTTTGTAGAAAGCCATGAACTGGCTGATGCCCAGGGCTGTGAGCAAAAACGGAATCGCAAGCCCCGCGGAATACACCGCGAGCAGAAGAACACCACGGGCGATGGTGTCGCTCGCTGCGGCCAGTGCAAGAACGGTGGCGAGGATTGGGCCGATGCACGGGGTCCAGCCGAAAGCGAACGCGAAGCCGAGCAGAAAGCCGCTCCAAACGCCGGGTTGCGCCACGCTGCTGCGTAAGTGCACATCGCGATTAAGCCAGCGCGCCATCGGGGGACCGAAGAAACCAATGAGCGCAAGCGAGAAAAAGTGCATCGCGCGGAGCCCCGCAAAGAGCGGGGCCTGGCGAACAAGCGACGCCACGCCAAGTGCGGCAAGGAGGACGCCAAGGATGATGCCGATGCGAACCTTGAGTTTTGTGAGCGCGCCGAGCAAATGCAGGCCGAAGAGAAGAATCAGTGCGCCGGCAACCGGGGCAAGAAGATTGCGGTTTTGTTTGAGGAACGAGCCGACCGCGCTGGCGGAAGCGCCAAAAGAAATGAACACCACGGAAAAACCGGCGACGAATGCCAGCGAAGAAGCGAACAGGCCGGTGCGCGGCATTTCTCCTTTGCGGAGTTGCTCCATGCCGATGCCCGATAGCATCGAAATGTAGCCGGGAACGAGCGGGAGAACGCAGGGCGAAAGAAACGAAACGAGCCCCGCGAGAAAAGCTCCTGCGAGTGAAACGTCAGTCATTCGAACTTTGTCCTCAAAACTTGCGCTTTCCTGTTGCCGGTAGTCCTTAGTCCAAGACTACAGGAGCGGAAAATTTATGCCGGAATCAATGCCTAGCGCAAAGATATCTTGCTGCGTCCGCATCGTAGCTCCTTGTCGTCTTTCTCATTCTCCCACAAATCACGTGGCTGCTCCCGGTTTGCTCTAAGAGACTCTGGTGAAGGCGAGGATCGGCGTCTCGACTTGGCGAGTTGTTCTTGAGCAGGCGGGCGCCGGGTGCCGGGGCCTTCAAACGATTAGACGCCCAATCCAGTTCAAACGGTTCTGACGGCCAAAGAACGACAGATGAAAGAATTGTCTGGCGCAAGGTAGCGAGCCCCCGGCCTAGAATGTTCGTAAAGAATTGATGTCAAATGGTTTGCAGGGAAGTCGATTGGCAGGATGGATGCCATGGTCCAGTGCGGTGGCCGATAGGACCCGTGAGTATGCACTGGACCCCCAACAAGGTGACCCTTTTGCGAGTGGCAGTGGGATTCGCGGCGGTGAGCCTTTTCGGGCGGGGAGCGTGGGCGAATCTCCTGGCGGTAGCCTTGACCGTGGCGTCGATCGCACTGGATGCCCTGGACGGGCACATCGCTCGCAAGAAAAAAATGGCCACGCCGATGGGCGCACAATTGGACATTCTCGGCGACCGCATGATTGAGAACGTGTATTTCACCTATTTTGCGGTCATCGGTATGGTTTCTCTGTGGCTGCCGATTTTGTTTTTTGCGCGGGGGGCGGCGACGGATTTCCTGCGCGGTCTGGCGATGAAGGCAGGACGCTCCGGCTGGGGTGCGAATGCCATGCTCGAAACTTGGTGGGGCCGGATGCTGGTGGCCTCGCGTTGGAGCCGGGGATTGTACGCCGCCATGAAGTGCCTGTGCTTCTGTTATTTGGGTTTGGAGCTGGCGCTGACGCGCGGGCCGGTCGCATTGGTGAGCGGACTTGGCGGGGATGTGAGCACGACCATTCGAACGGGAGCGCAGGTATTGACTTGGGCGACTGCGGCATTTTGCCTGGCGCGTGGACTGCCTGTGTTTGTGGAGGGCTGGAAGTACTTCGCGGGAAGTGTTGGGCCAACTCGCGAGGTGAAGCGCGCAACGCAATTAGCGGCGTGAGAGAAATCATGGAGAGAAGGGAAGTCCCGGCAATGAGGGAAAAGAATCGAAGCATTGCGGTGTTTTTCGATTTGGATGGAACGCTGATCCTGCTGCCTTCGCTGGAGGAGAGATTTTTCCGCGTATTGCGATACCGGAAAGCAATCCCCGCAAAAAACTATCTCCTCTGGCTGAAGGAAGCGGTGCGGCTGCTGCCGCGCGGGATCAACGCAATAACGCAGTCAAACAAAATGTATCTGAAAGGTGTGCAAATTCTGGACGAGAGTGACAGGGAGAACGGCAGCGATTCTCCCGGGCCCAAGAGCCGCCACCAGGGACAGATCCCGGCCCCTTCTTCAAAAAGGGCGCGGCGCAATCCGCGATGGCCTGTCCCTCCTTTTTTCCGAGGGGCAGTGGAACAAGCGGCGTGGCATGCGACGCAGGGGCACGCCATTGTCATTGTGAGTGGAACGCTGGAGCCACTGGCGAGAGCCGCAGCGCGGGCCCTGGAAGCGGAACTTGCGGCTCGAGGATGTGCCGCGAAGATCCTAGTGCATGCGACGAGACTGGAACAAATCGATGGCAAATGGACGGGGCGGATTCCTGGGGAAGCGATGTTTGGAAAGGCGAAAGCGCGCGCAGTGAAGCGGTTGGCGGAGGAAATGCACCTGGACCTGGCGCTATGCTGGGCGTATGGCGACAGCGTGAACGATCGATGGATGCTGGCGGCCGTGGGGAATGGAGTGGTGGTGAATCCTTCGAAGAAATTTGCACGCCTTGCTAACAGGCGCGGATGGCTAGTGCAGCGATGGATGGAAAGAAGGAATTTCACGCAGAGAACACAAGATCCAAGAATCGGAGACACTGCTGCGAGAGAGCGCGAGAATGCAACACGTAACGATGCGCTTGGAGAGATTTGCGGCGAGCGACCCGTAAACCAACTGGCGGCAGCAGTGAGGTCGGAGAGCGCGGGATGAATCGAAGAGAAAGATCGAGTAGGGGAGGGAGCGAAGCGGTGATCCCATGGCGCACGGACCTGGGTGCACCAGCGAGCGCAGATATATTCGACGCGCCGAGAAATGGAATTCCAGCGCGAATCGCCCCAGAGTTTGCAGCGACGTGGGCGGGGTGCGGAGCGTTTGAGTGTATCGCTTTGGGATACCTGGCACTTTCCAGCGCGCTGATTGCCTTGTTTGCGGAAAACCTGACGCATCCAGGCAGGTTGATCGGAATGCAGATTCTGGCTGCGGCCTTGATTTTGAGCTTGTGTCGAGTTGGTGCAAGCTCCGCAAAGCGCGCGGGGCAAACCGGTGAGACGCTTACTTCGAAGTTCTGGCACTTCTGGCGGCATTGGTATCCACACCTGTTTTTTCTTTTTTGCTTCGAGGAACTTGGAAAACTCGTGCACCTGGTAAATCCCGGATGGGAAGACGCGAAATTGATCGCCATTGATCGCTGGCTGACGGGGGTGAACCCGCCCCTGTGGCTCGAGCGTTTCGCGCATCCGGCGCTGAACGAATTCATGCAGTTCGCGTATTTCACCTATTTTGTTTATTTGTTGATTCTCGGCGCAATTCTGTATTACCAGCGCGATTTCAAAAGTTATTGGGCGGTGATGACGTATTCGGCCGCCGGATACGTGCTCGGCTATATCATCGCAATGGTCTTTCCGGTGCAGAGCCCGTGGTTCACGCTGGCAGGCCAGTGGCACGGGGAACTGACCGGCGGGCCTTTCACCACGCTCATCAACGTCATCGAGAAACTCGGGCGCGTGCATGGCGCGGCCTTCCCTTCTGAGCATGTGGCGGGAGCGATGGCCGCGCTGTGGGGCGCGTGGCGGCACCGGCGTTGGTTGTTTTGGACTTTCCTTCCATTCGTGACGTGCATGTGCGCTTCGACCGTGTACGTACGAAACCACTATGTGGCCGATGTGCTCGGAGGGCTGGTGACGGGAACGTTGGGATACTTCGTGGGGCGCTGGGTCTTTCAGGGAAGTCGCGGAGCAAAAATTGACGCCGTCGTGGAGTCCTCGCCAACCGCTCGATAGCCTTTTATTGAATGATGGGTGGAATCCCTAGTTGGATCTGCCGACGCTACAAAAGAAAAAGCGTTAGCGTTGCGCGGAGGCTTGTTGGAGCTTGGCGATGTCAATTTTGTCCATTTGAAGCATGGCCTGCATGGCGCGTTTCGATTTTTCGGGATCCTTGTTGCCCAACAGTTCGCCGAGAGCGGCGGGGATGATCTGCCAGGAAAGGCCAAATTTATCCTTGAGCCAGCCGCAGCGTTCTTTTTTGCCGCCCGCGGAGAGCTTTTCCCACCAGTCATCGACTTCTTCTTGGGTCTGGCAGTTGACGTAGAAGGAAATGGCGGGCGTGAAAGAGAATTGCGGGCCAGCGTTGAGGGCCATGAATTGTTGTCCTTCGAGCTGAAAGGTCACGGACATGACCGTGCCCTTGGGGCCGGGGCCGCCTTCGCCATAACGAGTGACGCTGACGATCTTGGAGTTTTTGAAAATAGAGGTGTAGAAGTTCGCGGCCTCTTCGGCTTGGCCGTTGAACCACAAGAATGGTGTGATTTTCTGCATTGATGGTTTTGCCTTTCCCTTCAGACGGGCACGAACATGATAAGCCTGGATTGCGAAATGGAGAGAGTGACCGGTTATTGGCGACTGGTGACTGGGGAGGGATACGGCTTGCCGGGTTTCTGCGTTTTGCGGCGAGGGATCAGCCGGAGAAGTCGACGTCGTCGTAGAACTTCTCTCCGCGAAGGACATCGCTGTCCTTTCGTACATCGGGCTTGTTCGTGGTGATGACGAAGGTCACCGGACAATCCAAGCTTGGATTGGAGAGGGTGGCGTAGGCAGCGCTTTCGCACGCCTGTTGCCGCCGGAACACTGGGTGTTCAGAGCTTTGCCCTCGACGGTGAGCACAAAACTCGAGATCAATTCGGTATCGGACATGTCCACCGTGATGTCCCAGGTTGCGGTTACCTGCGCGTGGTCTTTACTCACGTTGATTGTGTAATGAAGCGACATCGCACCTCCCTCGTCTGCAAGCGACTGCTGCGACCCCATCGGGAATGGCCGTTAAGCAATCCATGGTGGCCGCATTGTAACAGCAGAACGGAGGAGCGAGTGTTTTGCAGTTGCTGGCGCCATTAGGCTGTTAACGGAGGGTGGGGGAGGGGAGGGCGGACGCGCTCGAAGGCATGGGCGATGCGGAGGAGAAGAGCTTCATCGGTGACCGAGCCGATGAGTTGCAAACCAACGGGGAGGCCGTCCGGCGTAAGACCGCAGGGGATGGAGATGGCGGGAAGGGCGGCGAGGTTGGCGGGGCGATTGTTGCGCAGGAGCAAGGCGCGCGTGGGATGATTCGCACGGCGACTGAAACCTGAACCATGGCTGTCCAGAGCGGTTGTCTCTTCGCCGATGAGAGGGGCTGGAATGGGAGTCGTAGGAAGGGCGAGTGCGTCGAGATTGGCATCACGCATCACCGCGAGAAGACCGCGAAGGAAAGATTCGCGCTGCTCTAAGGCGCTCAAATACGACGTGGCGGGAACCTTGACGCCAAGTTCCAGGCGCTCGCGGACATCTTCGCCGTAATCGGCTGCCCGCGCGGGAAACCAGCCGGCCTGCTGATGGTAATGCGTAGCTTCGGCCCAGGCGATTTGATTACCGGCATCCTCGGTTTCGCGAAGGAGAGGCACAGAGACTCTTCTCAGACTCCCGCCCATTTTGCGAAAAACGCGAAGCGCTTTGTCGAAAGCGAATTCCACTTCCGATGAAAACCACTCGGAGAGAAAGTCCTCAGGTAAGCCCAAGCGGAAATGCTGGCGCAAGCGCGATTTTGTTGCGGTTTGCAATGACGGTCCGTTTTTGCCACGGACGAAAATGGGGTCGAGCAACAAAGCTGCGTCAGCGGCGGAGCGGGCCAAGGGGCCGACGCAATCGAGGCGGGGAGAGAGCGGAATCACGCCGGCAACGGAGACTCGGCCGAAGGTGGGCTTGAGGCCGACGATGCCGCAGAGCGCGGCGGGGATGCGGATGGAGCCGCCGGTGTCCGTGCCGATGCTGCCATAGCAGAGGCCCGCAGCGACGGCGGCCGCAGAGCCACCACTGGAGCCGCCGGGAATGCGCGAGAGATCCCAGGGATTGCGAACAGGACCGAAGTGGGGATTGTTGGAAGTGACGCCGTAGGCGAATTCGTGCATGTTGGTTTTGCCAAGGAGGATCACACCGGCTTCTTTGAGCTGTGCGACGACTTGGGCGTCGTGTTGGGGAATGAAATCTTTGAGGATCTTTGAGCCAGCTGTCGTTCGAATGCCTGCCGTGTAGATATTGTCCTTGAGCGAAATGGGGATGCCGTGGAGAGGGCCGCGGTCGCGATGGCTTTTGCGGCCGCGCGGGGCGTATAGCTCGGATTCAGCTTCTTTGGCCTGAGCGAGGGCGAGTTCGGCAGTGACCGTGAGATAAGCATTCACTTTTGGATTAAGCTGCTCGATGCGGTCGAGCATGAGCTTGGTGAGTTCGACAGGAGAGAGTTTGCGCGTGCGGAAAAGCTTTCCGATTTCGTCGATGGACGCGAAAGCCAGACCGGCATCGTTCATAGGCGTCACATTAGACCACGGATTAGGATGCCAGTAAGGGTGCCGTCGGTGCGCGAAGGCCTGGCGCAATGTGTGGCGCCTTCTGAGGTTGAGTTCAACTAGGTATCAGCAGGCGCCTCAGAAGATTTTGTCTCTGTGGCGGAGATTCCCAAAAGTGCCGATATTCGCCACGATGAAGGCGACGCGAAACTGATTCTCCGTGCGGACCTGCCCCAGGTTGATGCGGCGATATTCGACCGCGAGGCCGCAGCAGGCGCCATTATAACTGACCTGGACGATCTGGTTTTGCAGCGTTTTGTTCGTGAAGTCGTAGCCGACGCCCCCTGTGAAGTTGAATCCCTTGCGAGTTTCATTGCCGTAGCCAGCTAGCGCGCGGATCTGGTTCGAAAGCGGCTGCTGAAAAAGAGGAAGCTGGGGCGGCGGCCGGGCCGGCAGGTCGCTAAGGGCGGGATTGTCGTTCAGGCGGAAGTGAGCGACGGTAGCGAAGAACTCCCGGTAGGGCTTTACTTTCAAAAGCGTGCCGATGGTGACGAGCCGTTGAATCTGAGGATCGTACTGGAGAATCTGTTCCAAATCGTAGTGCCCGCCCGGAGTAATCTTGAAATCGCTGACGATCGGAGACCAGTTGCGCGGACCGAAGGCAAACGCGAAGGGCGAGATGGAATCCAGCGCCTGGAAAACATTGCGCTGGCCGTTGACGATGGCGCCGCCAAAGGTGGGATCGAAATAGTGCTTTTGCACAAAGCGCCAGGAGATGAGTTCCTGGGGCTGGTTGTCGCCGTCTTTTCGATAGAGGCGCTGGGTAAAGCCATATTCGACTTCGTTGGTGTCGGTAAGCGTGGCGTCGCTATCGAAGCGAATGAAATCGGCAAAATGGTTCAGTCCGGTGACGTAGCGGTAAGCGACCGCTGGTTCGATGACGTGCTTATACTTTCGCCGCGGCTTATCCTTGTTTGGGGCACGCTCGAAAAAGCGTTCGAACGCGGGCGGGCGAAGTTCGACGGTAAATTCGCCCGTGTTGCTGGTAATGGCTGTTCCGCTGACCAGGCCGGCAGAATCAAGGGAATCGCCGTAGCGTGTCGAGCGAAACGCGGCGGAAGCCGTCACGCCGAACCAGGGACCGAAGTGCACGGGGACGGTAACGCGAGGAGTGAATTCCTCGCGCGAGACGCTCAAGGGGGTGTCGATCTGCATGTCGGAGCGATGCACCGCGCCGACAAAGCTGTCGAACGAGAAGTAGAGCGGCACACTCCGCCAGGGCGATTGTTCGACGCTGCCGAAACGCGCCTCGGGGAGATTGCGAAGCGTGACACTCGTTGCGGGAATAGCGGGCGTGGTGGAGGTCGCGGCGACGGGCAGCGTGAGGAAGCTTTTGTCATTGAGTCCCGCGAAGTTCAAGCTGAAGCCCCGGAAATTGTTGCTGAAAAAGACAGCACTGCGGACCTCGGAATTCACCGCTTCGCCGAAGGTGTCTGCGAAGGCGAGACGGAAAGTGAGCGACGAGAGCTGGTTGTAATCGGTGACAAAGCGCCAGCCGCGCGGAAGCAAGGATTGTAGTTCGAGGCGCTGCTGCTCGCCGCCCTGCGGAGAGCGCGTGCCGTCGGGGTTCAAGAAGCCGCGGTCGTCGACGCCAAAATACGTGTATTCGACCGAAGTATTCTCGAACGGCTTGGCGCGGAAGGAGCCACGCTCCTGAAAACCGCGCCGGCTCATGTACTGCCCCCCGAAAGTTGCATCCAGCCACGGCACAGGAGCCAGATAAAAAGCGTCACCTAGGATGAATCCTTTGCGCGAACTTTGGCCGATATCGGGAATGAGGAATCCGGACTCGCGGACTTTGCGGCCGGCCGGCGCCGTAGCGTAGGGCAGCCAGATAAGCGGAACCCGGAATAATCGAAAGTTGGCGTTGATGAGCGCGACCGTTCGATCAACGTGAATCCTGGCATCCGGAGCATAGAACTGCCACTTGGGGTGGGAAGGGTCGCAGATGGTGATCCAGGCGCGGTGAACCAGGTACAGGTCGCCGGCAAAACGTTCCACGCTGCGCGCCTCGAAGTACAGGGGATTCTCGGTAAGAAGAATTTCCGCATTGGGCTGCCGTTCGACCTTGAAGGTGCCGCGGACTTCGCGAAATAGGCCGTGGCCGGTACTGACGTTGTAGTGCGCTTCGGCGGCTTCGAGATGCTCGCCCCGGTAGTCGAGCTGAACGTGACCGGTAGCGACCGCTTCCTGGGTTTTGTCGTTGTATTCGACGTGGTCCGCGCGGAGACGCGTGTCCGCATAGTGAATGTCTACTTCACCGTCGGCTGTGGTGATGTCCCCTTTGCGGCTTTGCGTTTTCGCTTCCAGCGCCGCGACCGCTTCCTTGCCCGCGGGCGCGCGAACCTGTTGAGCTTGGGCGGAGCCACCGTATTGGCATCCCAGAGCGGCGAAAAGCACAGCCGAGAAAAAACGTAAACGCGGCGCGGAGAGAGTCCGTGCACAGAAATGACGAGTCACGCGGAGCATGCGGTCAAGGGAAGCAGGTGCATAGCCTAGCATGGGGTCGCAGAGATTTGAAGGCAAGTGCACCGAGGAAGTTGCATGCGGCGGCGCAGAATGGAGCTGCCGGAATTGCGGGTGCGTGAAACGCCGCAGGGGTGCGGCGCGTCTGTCTCTGCACAGGGTTGGTTGGCCCTTCCAAATAAATGTGATGCGTGACGCCAGCCGGCAGGGGTAAGATGCCGGACCTTGCGCATGGGGGATGGAAATGAAATATTTGTTGAGTGCTCTGCGCACGACTCTGATTGCTGTGGCCTTCCTGGGCGCGTTTAGCGGGAGCGCGCTGGCAGCGCCTGGCGAGCAGCAGAATTCCACCGATAAATTCAAGAACCTGGAATTTCGCGAGATTGGCCCTGCGGTCATGGGCGGGCGCATCGATGACTTCGCCGTGGTCGAAAGCAATCCGAAGATCGTCTATGTGGGCACCGCCTCCGGCGGCGTTTGGAAAACGACGAATAACGGGACGACTTGGGAGCCGGTTTTCGACAAAGAAGGCGTTTCGACGATCGGTGACATCGCGATTGCGCCGTCCGATCCGGCGGTCGTGTGGGTCGGGACGGGCGAGCCCAATAACCGCCAGAGTTCATCGTGGGGCGACGGAGTCTACAAATCGCTCGACGGCGGCAAGACCTGGAAAAAGATGGGGCTGGAGGTGACGCATCACATCGGTCGAATCGTTATTCATCCGAGGAATCCGGATATCGTGTACGTGGCAGCGCTGGGCCATCTTTGGGGACCGAACCCGGAGCGCGGTGTTTACAAGACCAGCGACGGGGGCAAGACGTGGTCCTGGGTGCTGAAAATCAATGCCGATACCGGCGTGAGCGATATCGCCATGGATCCGGAGAGCCCGGACATTTTGTACGCCGCGGCGTACGAGCGCCGGCGGACTCCCTACGGTTTCAATGGTGGCGGGCCGGACAGCGCGATTTACAAGACCATCGACGGCGGAGCGACCTGGAAGAAATTGACGAAGGGATTGCCGTACGAGAACGGGGGCGAAACGGGACGCATCGGGCTGGATATTTACCGCAAGGATCCGAATATCGTCTACGCCATTGTGCAGCACGAAAAAGGCGGCACCTTTCGAAGTGAAGACAAAGGCGAAACGTGGAAGAAAATGGGCGATACCGATCCACGCCCCTCCTATTACAGCCAAATCCGCATCGATCCCAACAATGATCTGCGGATCTGGGAACTCGGCGCACCCATGTTTTATTCCGAGGATGGCGGCAAGACGTTTTCCACGCAGCGCGTCCATGGGATTCACGGCGACTATCACGCCATGTGGATCGACCCGGCCGATTCCAATCACATGCTCACCGGCTCCGATGGCGGGATTCACTGGAGCTACGACGCCGGAAAAACGTGGGATTTCGTCAACACGATTGCGATCGGCCAATTTTATGAAGTGGGCCTGGACAACGAGAAGCCCTATCACATCTGCGGCGGATTGCAGGACAACGGCAGTTGGTGCGGGCCAAGTCAGACGCTCACTCGCGACGGGATCGTAAACGAAGACTGGCAAGTGATTCACGGCGGCGACGGCTTTTATGCGGCGATCGACAACGTCGAACCATGGATTGTTTACACGGAGTCACAGGATGGCTTTATCGCTCGCCGTGATATGCGCACCGGGCAGCAGCGCTCCATACGCCCGGAAGCGAAAGCCGGCGAGCCGCATTACCGTTTCCAGTGGAATTCGCCGGTGGCGGTTTCCACGCACGAACATACGACGATTTATTACGGCGGAAATTATCTTTTCAAATCGACGGACCGCGGGGATACGTGGATCCGGCTCGGAGGCGACCTCACGATCGGAGTGGACCGCAACAAGCTGCAGATTTTCGGAAAGACGCCGGACAAGAAGACGTTATCGCGGCACGACGGCGTGCAGGAATACCCGACGATCACCACGTTGAGCGAATCGCCGCTCACCGCAAATGTATTGTGGGTGGGGACCGACGACGGCAACGTGCAAGTGACGCGCGACAGCGGAAAAAACTGGAAAAATGTAGCGGCGAAAGTGCCGGGAGTGCCAAAAGGAACGTACGTGAGCCGCGTGGTGGCTTCGAAGACCGGAGAAGGCGCGGCGCTGGTGACGTTTGATGGACATCGCAGCGACGATTACAACGTTTATATTTTCTCGACCACGGATTACGGCGAGACCTGGAAAGCCATCCGCAACGGCATACCGGATTCGGCCGGAAGCGTTCACGTGGTGCGCGAGCATCCGCGCAACACGAATCTCCTGTTCGCCGGGACGGAATTCGGATTGTGGGTTTCGCGGGATCGCGGAGCCAACTGGACCGCACTCAAAAACAATTTTCCCACTGTACCGGTGGACGACATCGAAATCCAGGCCCGGGAAAACGACCTGGTGCTGGCAACGCACGGCCGCTCAATCTGGGTTTTTGACGATCTGACTCCTATCGAGAAGATGGACGCGAATGTAACAGGCCCGCCGGTCACTTTTTTTCCGCCGCGAACCGCTACGACCTGGAGCATTCGCCAGCGCCGCTGGAGCGCGGGCCAGAAAATCTTCACGGCCAAGAATCCGGCTTACGGCGCGCTGCTGAGCTACTACCTGAAGGAAGCCGTTCCTCCGGAAGCGCCGAAGAAAGAGAAAGACGAAAAGGACAAAAAGGATGCGGCGGAGGAAAAGCCCAAGGCCGAAGGTACGGGGGAAGCGGCGGAAAAGAAAGAAGGCAAAGTCAAATTCTCGGTGCTCGATAAAGACGGGAAAGCGGTTCGGGAGTTTGACGGACCCGGCGCAGCCGGCGTGAACCGTACGAACTGGGATCTGCGGTGGAATCCTCCGGCGGAGCCGACACCGGAGCAACAGGAAGCTATCGCCGCGGGATTCGGTTTCGGGCCGCGAGGGCCGCTCGTCGAACCTGGAGAATACACGATCAAGCTGAAGGCCGGGGATAAAGAAGCTACACAAAAAGTCACGGTCGAAGAGGACAACCGGATTACGATTTCGGCCGCGGACCGAGCGGCACGGTACGAAGCGATCGATAAGCTTTACTCCATGGCCAAGACCACGGACAAGGACCGCAGGACAATTGAAGGAATCCAGACGGCCGTAAAGAACGCGCGGGAACAGTGGAAGAAGGACGCGGGGAAACCGAACACCCCGAAGATTCCAGACGAGATTGTCAAGGCGGCGGACGAACTCCAGAAGAAAGTAGACGCCGTGGCGGAAAAATTCATCCGCGAACGCCAGGGACTGGGGAACGCGGGTCCGCCGTTTGAATGGAAGGCTGATCCGCTGCCGAATCAGGTGCAGAACCTGCTGAACGATCTGGACGGCTTTGCAGCCGCGCCGGGCGGTCAGGAGAAAGAAAAACTGGCGGAACTGACGCCATTGGTGAATGATGCTTCGGCTGCCGTGAAGAATATCTCAGCAGTGGAACTGCCTGCGCTCAACAAGAAGATGAACGACGCGGGAATTCCACATATCGTGCCTGCTCCGCAGCCGCGCGGCGAGCGCGGCGGGGAAGTGGAATCGGAACGGTAACATCAACGCTCTCCAGGGCCTGCGATGGTTGTTTTTTGAAGAGATTTGGATAGACTCACGCGCTGTGGCGTCGCGACGATTTGGGGAATCCGCGTCTAAGGATTCCAAAAGGGCGTGTTCTGCCCGATTCGGAAACTCTGCGGGGACGGCCCTGGCCTAAGTGATTTCGGCGGTTCACTGTCGATCTACAGGAGAACGAGCATGAGTGAGCTGGAGCGCAGCCTTCGTGGTCTGACCGTGTCGATTGTCACAGGAGCAATGGTTCTGGGGTTTGTTTTCGCAGGTGCGGCGGTGGCGAAAGCCAGCGCCCAACGGCAGGAAGCGGCAGAGCAAGAAAAAGAGAGGAAAGAGGAAAAGAGGGACGAGAAAAAGGACGAGAAGAAAGGCTTGCCACTCAAGTCAGACCGAAAGATTGAGTTCACCACCGATGAGGGTACCTGGCTTTCGCTGGACGTTTCTCCGGACGTCAAAACCATCGTTTTCGAGTTGCTCGGCGACATTTATACGCTGCCCATCGAAGGAGGCCAGGCCAAACTGATCGACGGGGGGATGGCTTTCGACAGCCAGCCGAAATTCTCTCCTGACGGTAAGTCGATTGCCTTCCTCTCGGATCGCGAAGGCACAGAGAACATCTGGATCATGCGCGCGGACGGCAGCGAGCCGAAGCAAGTATCCAAAGATTCCAACAGCGAGTTCGCCTCACCAAGCTGGGACGCCAGCGGCAAGTACATTTACGTTTGTAAGACCCACTTTGGAATAGGGCCCCGGGAAATCTGGATGTACCACGTGGATGGCGGTACCGGTGTTCAGATCACCAAATCGAAGCCAACGCCGACAACGAAACGCGAGGACCAAACGAACGATATGGGAGTCGTCGCGTCGAGCGATGGGAAGTATCTCTACTACGCCGAGCGGCGCCGCGATTTCTCCTACAACTCCATGTTTCCGCTTTGGCGGATTAAGCGCAAGGACCGCAAGACCGGCGACGAAGACGTGATCATCGAACAGCCGGAAAGCGCGTTTCGCCCGCTGGTTTCTCCCGACGGCAAGTTTCTGTTGTACGTCAGCCGCTATGAGACCGAATCCGGCCTGCGTCTCCGCAATTTGGAGACCGGCGAGGATCACTGGGTGCGTTACCCGGTCACGCGCGACGATCAAGAAGCACTCTTTACGCGTGACCTTTTTCCCTCCTATGCATTTCTTCCGGGCGCGAAGGAAATTGTCTACAACCAGAACGGTAAGATTCGCCGCCTGAATCTGGAAACGGGCGCGGAGCAGGTGATTCCCTTTACTGCGAACATCTCGGAGGAACTCGGACCGAAACTCGACTTCCCTCAAAAAGAGGATTCCGGGCCCGTCAAAGTGCGCCTGATCATGGACCCGACGGAGTCTCCCGACGGAAAAAGATTGGCGTTCTCCGCCATGACGCATCTTTACACCCTCGATCTTCCAAGCGGAAAACCGCAGCGCCTCACCGGCAGCAATACCACAGAGTTTCAGCCGGCGTGGTCGCCGGATGGCAAATGGATCGCTTTTGTCAGTTGGAACAGCGCTGGTGGCCAGCTCTGGAAGGTTCCTGCCGCGGGCGGCCAACCTCAGCAGCTTTCAAAGTCGCTAGCGGTCTATAGCAACCCGGTGTGGTCGCCGGATGGCACGCGCATCGTTCTGCTGCGCGGAAACGCCTACGACAGGGAAAACAGCGTGTTCGATGGTGGGCAAACCGCAAACGCCGACCTGGTGTGGATTCCCGCGGAGGGCGGCGATGCGAATCTCATCTTGCCGGCTCGGGGTGCGGGCGGACCGCATTTCGCCAGCGAAAAGGACCGCATTTACGTGTACACGCCGCAGGGATTGATTTCGTTGCGTTACGACGGCACAGACCGCCGCACGCACCTCATTGTGAAGGGGCAGGGATCGTATTACGCCGAAGAACCCATTCCCGCGGACGACATCAAACCAAGCCCCGATGGTCAATGGGCGATGGCGCAAGTCATGAACCAGCTTTACCTGCTTCCCTTGCCACCGGCAACCGGCGAGGCGCCAACGGTGAATGTCACAACCCCATCTTTGCCCGTGAAGCGGCTGACGGATGTCGGCGCCGATTACTATGGCTGGGCGGACGGTGGAAAGACGCTCACCTGGGCAGTCGGTTCCAGTTATTTCCGCGAGCCGCTGGCGTCGATCAAGCTCGAGCCACCCAAGGAGGAAAAGAAAGAAGGGGAACCGAAGGACGGCGAACCAAAAGAAGGAGACGCCAAGGATACGGGCAAGAAAGATGCTGCACAGACAGGAGAGGCGAAAAAGGACGAAAAGAAGGAAGAGAAAAAGCCCGAAAAATTCAAGGAACAGGAAAAAGACGTCGCGGAGATCAAGGTCGATCTGGAAATGCCGAGAAAGACCCCCAAGGGAACAATCGTTCTCCGCGGCGCGACGGTGGTGACCATGAACAGCGAGCAGGTGCTAAAGAACGCCGACATCGTGGTCGAAAACAACCGCATCAAGAGCGTCGGCGCAAGAAGCAGCGTGCCCGCGGGAGCCAAAGTGTTTGATGTCAGCGGCAAGACCATCACTCCAGGTTTCGTGGACACGCATGCCCACTGGTTTGAGATTCGCCGCGGCATCCTGGATACGCAAAACTTTGCGTTTCTCGCGAACCTGGCTTACGGGGTGACCGCCGGCCTGGATGTTCAGACGGGCACGAACGACATGTTCGCTTATCAGGATCTGGTGGACACCGGCGACATTATTGGATTGCGGGCTTATTCCACCGGCCCGGGCGTGTTTTCGGACAACAATTTCAAGTCGGCGCAGGAAGTGAAAGGCGTGCTGACGAAATACCGGAACTACTACGGCACGCATAACATCAAGAGCTACCTGGTTGGCAATCGCAAACAGCGTCAATACATGGTGCAGGCTGCAAAAGAACTGGAAATGATGCCGACCACCGAAGGGGCGCTCGACCTCAAGCTGGACCTGACACACGTCATCGACGGCTTTCACGGCAACGAACACACACTGCCGATCACGCCGCTTTATAACGACGTGCTACAAATCTTTGCGAAATCCGGAATTGCCGAGACGCCGACGCTCATCGTGAATTATGGCGGGCCGTTCGGCGAGAATTACTGGTACGAATACAGCGAAGTTCACGACAACGCCAAGCTTAACCGCTTCACACCGCACCGTATCCTGGACGAAAAGACCAAACGGCGCCCGTCTTGGTTCCGCAAGGATGAATACGCCTTTCCCAAGCTGGCCGCGCAAATGGCCAAACTGGAACGCGCCGGGGGCCTGGTTGGCGTCGGGAGCCACGGTCAATTGCAGGGGTTGGGCTACCACTGGGAGATGTGGATGCTGGCCTCCGGTGGAATGACACCGATGGAAGTCCTGAAATGCGCCACGGTCAACGGCGCGCACATCGTCGGGCGTCCCGCAGAGATCGGTAGCATCGAGGCCGGAAAGCTGGCAGACCTGGTGATCTTCGACAAGAATCCGCTCGACGACATCCACAACACGAACACCATCCACTGGGTGATGAAAAACGGAGAGCTTTTCGAGGGCGATACACTGAATCAGGTCTGGCCGGAGCAGAAGAAGCTGGAGCCGCTGTTTTTCTGGAACCATTACGACGCGCCGAAGGCGGGCGAGCCGCTGAGCTACGGCAAGACAGCACAACCTTGAGAAGGTGACTGCGAGTTGAATTGAGCGCCGAGATGATCCGTAGGGCACGGGGGCACGAAAAGGAGTGCTCCTACCCCCCTCCCCCTTTTTTATGTAAGTGTGGATTCTAAAAGACTTAGCTTATCCTGTAAGCCCTTTAGAATGAACACTTGCGAGGGGTCCTCATAAGTGTTGCTGCTAAAGGGGTTAGCCTGCACCAAATGGTGCAACTTTGAGGGATTTTCCTGGATCGTTCGGGTGCAAAACTTCACCGTCGGGGAGAGTTGGCCCCTGAAAAAGAAAAAGCGGCAGCAGGCCTGCCGCACTCCAAACAGAGTTTTATACAACATCAATTATAGCAAGGGATAGCAGAAAGTCAAGGATAACTTTGCAGAACGCGGTCCCGGACGTTTTTCACCGCGATTGCGGGTCAGTTCGACCTGGCGGAATTGGGTTCCCCCGTCACTTTTTCGGCTTTTGCCGCGGTCCTTGTCTGCGACTCGCGATACCACTCGAAAGTGCGCGCCAAACCTTCCTCAAAGCCGATTTGCGGGTCGTAGCCGAGGAATTCCTTGGCCTGAGAAATATCGGCCTGGGAGTCGCGAATATCTCCGTCGCGCGGCGGGTCATACTTAGCTTCCAGGGTCTTGCCGGTGATTTTCGTGAGTGCGCGCAGGACTTCGTTGAGGGAAACGCGCACGCCGCAACCAATGTTGAACACCTTCCGGGCGACGTTCGGCGCTTCGCAAGCGAGGAGATTGGCCTGGACGGCATTGTCCACGTACGTGAAGTCCCTGGTTTGCTCGCCATCTCCGAAAACGACGGGCGGGGTATCTTCTAGAAAGGCGGTGCAAAATTTAGCCAGCACGCCCGAATAGGGCGAAGCAGGATCCTGCCGTGGTCCAAAGATGTTGAAATAGCGGAGCGACACGCTTTCCAAGCCGTAACAGCGGCCAAAGGTTTGTCCGTAAAGCTCACCAACGTACTTAGTCACGCCGTAAGGCGAAATGGGTTGCGGTTGCATCGTTTCCACTTTGGGGAGAGTGGGTGTCTCGCCATAGGCCGCAGAGGAAGCGGCAAATACCACGCGCTTGACCTTCAACTCTTTCGCGGCCACTAAAACGTTGAGCGTGCCTTCGATATTGATGCGGTTGGTATCGATGGGATCTTTCACAGAACGAGGAACGGAAGTGCGAGCAGCCAAGTGCAGCACGTATTCCGCTTCGTGCATGGCCTTGCGCACCGCCTCGATGTCCGTGATGCTGGCTTTGATGAGAGTAATCTTGTTGCGGCTCTCGGCAAGATTGTCCTCCTTGCCCGCAGAGAAGTCGTCAAGAACCACGACACTATGGCCCCGGCGGACGAGCTCGTCCACCGTGTTTGAGCCGATGAAACCGGCGCCGCCCGTAACGAGGTAGCGCATTCAGGAAACCCTCCTAGTGCCGTTCCAACTATGGCTGCGAATTTCAGTAAGCCAGGAAGCGAGACGCTGCTTAAGGTAGCGTCCCCCTCGCCCGGTCTTCAAGTAACGTTCACGACGGCGCGCGTCGTCCGGGCTCAGGCACCCCTCATAGTAGATCAATTTCATCGGCCACCGATAAGCAGTGGAGCGCACACATCCTTTGTTGTTGGTCCACGCGGACTCGCAAATCACCTGTGCTACCGATGTAGAACTCTCCATCTTTCTCGCTCAGCAGAACATAGGAGTATTTCATCGATGCTCCTAATTCATTTGGCCCAAAAAAGTTGGAACGGCACTAGCTCTAGCGGCCCGCCATGGGCCGACGATCAGGTTGGTGAACTGTGCGTGGCCGCCGCAATTCCGGGAAAGACTGGCCCACGTTCTGATACGCTCATATTTCGCGGCAAGCCGGCGAAGGGAGCCGGATGATTTCCGCGTACGGAGAGATATTGTACGACAGAAGTGCGGCGGGCAAACGGCTGTTTCCAATGAGCGTCAAACAAAGAGCATGAGCGCAAAGGCGATGATTGGGATCGGCACCCTGGTGGCGCTGAGTTGCGCCGCGGGAGCATTTTATTGGCTGCATAGCCGGAACGGGCAGGCCTTCCCCGAGGTCGTCTCCGCCGAGCCGCCGGGATTCCATGAGGCGGTGCCCGCCAATCCACCAGCAAGTACCCCCATCGCAAGGGGCTCCGTTGAAGCAAGTGCGAAGAAATTGCCGGCACCCGGAGATGCCGAGCCGTCCCTGAGAGCGGGAGAAGTGTTGGATTACACGGCGAATGTCGCAAACTTGAACAACGTAGCAACGCTGAGGCTGAAGGTTGCTGGAAAAGGAAATTTTTCAGGCAAGAGCGCATGGCATTTACAAGCTTCTGCGCACACGCAAAATCCTTTGCGCATGGTGTTTGAGCTGGATGATCAATTTGACTCTTATAGTGACGCCGCGACGATGGCGAGCCTGCAGTATGAAATGCACTTGAGCGAGCGCGGGCAGAAAGTCGAATCCATCCAGCGCATGACCGCCACCGGCAAGGAACCGGCGCCTCCCGATGCAACCGAAGCTCGCGTGCTGCCGGGTACGCGCGACCCGCTCGGGATGATGCAGTACCTGCGCAACGTGGACTGGACCAAAACGCCCAACGCGCGCTGCCCGGTCTATGACGGGCACAAACTCTACGACGTGCGAGCAAAAATTGCGGGTACGGCAGCGCATGTATCCGTTCCCGCAGGAGAATATGCCGCTTCACGGGTCGACATCCGGGTATTCGAGAACGGCGCAGAGATGAAAGATGCGTCCTTTGTTCTCTATCTCGCAAACAATGCTGCGCGGACGCCGGTGCTGCTCGAGGCGGTGATGCCGTTTGCCACCGCGCGCGTCGAGCTGGAGAAGGTGAAGTAAAGAGTCGAGAGTCCACAGTCAAAAGTTGAAGGGCAGAGAAATACGACACTAGCAGAGGACGATCTTTTCGCGGTGGCGGATGACGCGGCGTGTAGCGTTGCGTGTGTCGATGACCAGCTTCGCGGCGTCCACGATCGTTGGGTAATCGTAGCTGGAATGGTCTGTCGCAATCACCACCGCATCGTAGCTCCCCAATGAATGAGGAGTGAGCGGCACCGACTTCATATTTTCGTAATTGTAGTGCCGCATTTTGTGGAGTTGCGGGAAATAGGGATCGTTATAGTCCAGCATTGCGCCCCGCTCTTTTAAGAGCTGCATGATTTTCAGCGTTGGAGATTCCCGCAAATCGTCCACGTCTTTCTTGTAGGCTACACCGAGCACAAGAATCTTCGAGCCCTTCGTGCTCTTCTTGTGATCATTGAGCGCGCGGGCGATCGCGTCCACGACGTGGTAAGGCATTCCCGTGTTAACTTCACCGGCCAGTTCAATAAAACGCGCCGAGAAGTCATACTCGCGTGCTTTCCAGGAAAGATAAAACGGGTCCACCGGAATGCAGTGGCCGCCCAGACCAGGTCCGGGATAAAACGGCATGAAGCCAAAAGGTTTCGTGGAGGCTGCATCGATGACTTCCCAGATGTCAATATTCATGCGCAAGCAGAGCTGCTTGAGTTCGTTGACGAGTGCGATGTTCACGCAGCGGAAGATGTTTTCGAGCAGCTTGGCCATTTCCGCGGTGCGCGTGGAGCTGACGGGAATGACGCGGGCGACGACCTGTGCGTAGAGAGCCTGCGCGGCGCGGCCGCTGGGAGGATTCAAGCCGCCGACGACTTTGGGAATGAGGGCCAAGCCAAACTGCTTGTTTCCGGGATCTTCGCGCTCCGGTGAAAAAGCCAGCCAGAAGTCGCAGACCACGCTTTCGCTTTCCGGGCCCGCCGCAATCGGGCAGTGCAGGCCACTCTTCTCCAGAATCGGCAAGACGAGTTCTTCCGTCGTGCCTGGGTAAGTGGTCGATTCGAGGACCACAAGCTGTCCTTTTTGCAGATGCGGATAGATGGAAAGGGCCGTTTGTTGGATGTAGGTCAAATCCGGTTCGCGGCGCTCGTCGAGCGGCGTGGGCACACAGATGAGGATGGCGTCGAGTTCTTTGAGCTCCGCGAAATCGGTGGTGGCGCTAAAGTGCCGGCTATGGACGAACTGCTGGATCTTATTTCGAGGAATGTGTTCGATGTAGGACTTGCCACCATTGAGCATGGTCACTTTCTTGGGGTCCGTATCAAATCCCGTGACTTTGTGCCCTGCTTCGGCAAAGCGCAGCGCCAGCGGCAAGCCCACGTATCCGCAGCCGATGATTGCCACTTTGAGCTGTGCGCCTTTGAAAAACTCGGGTTTCCGGTCAATGGCCATTTGTTACTTTTTACTCCTCGTGATCTTGCCCCGGGCGGCGTGGAGTCAGCGAAATCGCGTTTTCGGGGATCCGGCTTCGCCTGCGGCCCTGATTCTCGGTCAATCCCAACAGGACACTCGGCTGATGCAGCAAAGACAGGTAAATATAGCAGGTTCCGCGCAGACACAAAAATATTCGGCTTTTTGCAGCTTGCCGCAGGTGTAACGGAGGTTGCCGTGTGCTGCAGGACAGGGGAAGATAGGCATGGCACGGCCTAGCGGCCTCGACGATTCGCACGCTGCGCGCATATAACGATGACTTTGATCATTCTCTTGCTAGGACTCGGTGTTGGGGTGCTGGTAGGCCTGATGGGTATTGGCGGCGGGGTCGTGCTCGTGCCAGCGATGGTCTATGTGCTAGGCATGGACCAGCACTTGGCGCAAGGCACTTCGCTGTTTATTCTGTTGCCGCCCATTGGACTGGGTGCGCTGCGCGAATACTGGAAGGAGGGCCAGGTTGATTTGCGAGCAGGGATACTGTGCGCGCTGGGAATTCTTCTTGGGGCCTATGGAGGGAGCTCGCTCGCGCTGCCCATGCCTTCCCGGAATCTCCAAGGATTGTTTGGCTCCTTCCTTGTACTGTCGGCAATTCTGTTGTGGAGAAAGGCGCAAATCGAGAGTAGAGCCGTTGCGGGCGGGAAGGAGCAGGCCCGTGGTTGAAGGGATTGGACGTGACACGGGAATATTCGTGGTCGCGTGTATGTGTGGAGTGGCCTCAGGAATGTTTGGCATCGGCGGTGGAGTCCTGCTCGTGCCCCTGCTTGGGTTGCTATTCTCCTTCAGCCAGCACCGCGCCCAGGGAACAAGCTTAGTTGCAATGATCCCGCCCACCGGAGCCCTGGCATTAATGGCATACGCCCGGCAAGGCTTTGTTTCCTGGAGGACGGGCCTGTTGTTGATCCCCGGAGTGTTCCTGGGCGGGATCGTAGGTGGAATCCTGGCAAAAAATATCCAGCCTCGACGGATGCGGCAGGTATTTGCAGGCATCCTGTTCGCACTTGGCGCGTGGCAGGCGGCCAGCGCCTGGTGGCGCTAGGGGACGGAGAATTCGATGGTCGATGTACATTGTCACATCCTTCCGGGGCTCGATGATGGCCCCGATACCATGGAAGAATCGCTGGCCATGGCGGAAACAGCAATCGCCGAAGGCATCACGCACGTTGTGGCAACTCCACACGCCAATAACAAATTTTGGTTTGATTTCGCCCATGTCTGCCAACTCCGAGAGCAATTGCTGGCGCAACTCGGCGACCGGCTGAAGGTTGCCACCGGCTGCGATTTTCACCTCAGCCCAGAGAACCTCAGCTCCTTGCGCAAAGATTCCCGGGCGTATTGCATCAACCAGCGCGATTATTTGCTGCTGGAATTTAACGAAATCTCTATTCCTCCGTCGATGGATCAAACATTGCATGAAATTCAGCTAGCCGGGCTGCGCCCAATCATTACTCACCCGGAGCGCAACGCCATTCTGCTCGCGCACCCGGAACGCTTAAGAGACTGGGTAAGACGCGGCTGCTTTGCCCAGGTAACCGGAGGCGCGCTTACCGGAGTATTCGGCTTGGTGGCACAGCAGAACGCGCTGGAGTGGATTCGCGATGGGATTATCCATTTCGTGGCGAGTGATGCGCACAACAACCGGAATCGGCCATTGCGACTGCAAGGCGCATACGATGTGGTAGAGGGCCAGTTCGGGGAAGAGAAGGCTCGCGCCTTGTTCCTGGAGAATCCGCTGGCAGCTTTTGAAGGGCGGGACTTGCCGCATGTTCCGGAAGTAGAAGAGGAAGCGCCATCGCCCAAGCGAAAACGATTTCTCTTCTTCTGAAGGATTTCCGGAGTTCGCCCACGGCCGACACCGATTCAATGGTTTGGTGTGAGTGGCAGGCCCGCCCAAGCGTTAAGCAAACCCAGGACCTCGCGCACGACATCAAGCACATCGCTCGAGGTGCGCCACCAATGGCGGGGATCGAAGGGATCATCGGATGCCGCTCGCGCGATGGCCCGGGTTTGTTTCGAAGCCAGTTTTCGCCAGAGCAGGCGCACACGCCGCGTATGAACTTTGGTGGTAACGAGGATCACGGAGCGGTCCTTCTCTCGATCGAGCGCAGCGCTAATCAGCTTGATTTCGTCGACGGTATTGACAATCGGGGTATCAAGAACATGAATCGATTCGGGAGGCACGCCTTCGTGAATCAAGACGCGAGTGTTGTAATACTCTTCGCCAGCATAGCGAATCCCCATCGCTTCCAAAGTTTCTCCCGGATCGGAAGAATGTGTGAGCCAGATCTCTCGCGCATAGCCCTGGCGATAAAGCTTGGCCGCCTCGATGGCCCGCAAAGGCATTCTGCCGCTGAGCACAGCGATGGCGCGTGCTTTCACCAGCGGATCTTCCACGACCAGCCATCGGCCGATCCCAAGAAACGCAGCTAAAACAAGAGCCAGAACACTGCAACCGGCAGCAGCAAGGATGGCCCAATAGCGCTTCCGCAGCCTGACACGGGTGGTGGAATTTTCTGAGCTAGTCATTTGGAAACTCGCGCATGCTATCCCGGGCCGACGCAGTGGTCAATCGCCAGCGCTCCAGTTACACTGTCGGTTCGAATTCACGAGGAGGACGGATGCGCGCAGTGGTCACCGGCGGAGCGGGATTTCTCGGGTCGCATCTTTGCGACAAGCTCCTCGCCGAACGCTGGGATGTGCTGGCCCTGGACAACCTGGTGACGGGAGCCGACATCAATGTCGCCCACTTGCTAAAGCATCCGAAGTTCCGGATGCTGCGCGCGGATGTCTCCAACTACATTGATGTGCCTGGGCCGGTGGATTACGTGCTGCATTTTGCATCGCCAGCGAGCCCTGTGGATTACTTGAAGATGCCTATTCCTACGTTGAAGGTTGGCGCGCTCGGTACGCACAACGCCTTAGGCCTGGCGAAGGCAAAGAACGCAAAATTCTTTCTGGCCTCCACCAGTGAATGCTACGGCGACCCGGAAGTCTCTCCACAAAACGAAGAATACTGGGGACACGTGAATCCCATTGGCCCGCGCGGCGTGTACGATGAGGCCAAGCGTTTCGCGGAAGCTATGACCATGGCGTATCACCGATACCATGGCGTGGACACCCGTATCGTGCGAATCTTCAATACCTATGGGCCGCGCATGCGATTGAATGACGGCCGCGCACTGCCGAATTTCGTTTTTCAGGCGCTGAGTGGAATGCCGCTGACCGTCTATGGAGATGGAAAACAGACACGCAGCTTTTGCTATGTCTCCGACCTGATTGAGGGAATCTATCGGCTCATGATGTTCGACGAGCACCTGCCAGTTAATATCGGGAATCCGCAGGAGATTACGCTTCTCGACTTTGCCGAACGCGTCCGGAAGCATTTCGAGAATCCGCCTCCGATTGTTTTCGAGCCGCTTCCACAAGATGATCCGAAACGCCGATGCCCGGACATCAGCAAAGCGAGACGGATCTTGAATTGGGAGCCAAAGGTTGGCTTGGAAGAGGGACTGAAGCTCACACTCGCCCATTTCAAGCAGGTCTTCACAAGAAATAGGAAACTCGATGGCCAAAAGAAGTCAGGCGAGTGATTCGACACTGTCTGAAAGGCGAAACTACTCTCTGCCGAAGGAGTAGTACTCAAATCCCTTTTCGCGCATGCCTTGGGGGGTATAGAGATTGCGTCCGTCGACCACCAGTTTGCGCGCCATGAGGCTTCCACCGCGCTCCCAGTCAAGAGTTCGAAAAGTGTTCCACTCGGTGCAGATGAGAGCAGCGTCCGCGTCGCGTAAAGCATCGTAAGGATCTTCGTGATACTGCACCTGTGGAAAGAGAGCCTTCATGCGCGGCATCGCTTCGGGATCTGTCGTATGCACCACGGCACCTTCCTCCAGCAGGCGCTTCACGACTTCCAATGCCGGGGCGAAGCGAATGTCATCCGTATTGGCCTTGAACGCCAGTCCCAGCACGGCCACGCGCTTGCCTTTCACCACCCACAAGGCCTGGTGGATCTTTTCAAAGAACCGGTCGACCCGCTGTTTGTTCACGCGTTCGGCGGCCTTCAGGATGTCGAACTCCACGCCGACTTTAGCTGCGAGGTGAATGAAAGCCTGCACATCCTTCGGAAAGCAGAAGCCCCCATACCCGAGACCGGCCTTGAGAAATTGTCCGCCGATGCGCGGGTCCAGACCCATGGCATACGTGACTTCTTCGACGTTGGCGCCAATTTTTTCGCAAAGATCCGCGATCACGTTGGCGTAACTGATTTTCAGTGCGAGAAAAGAGTTTGACGCGTGCTTGATAAGTTCGGCGCTGTTAATGGTGGTGACGAGAAATTCCGTCTTCGCGCCCGGGGGGCAGGTTCCATTGTGTACCGGGCAGTGAAAGCTCTTCTCGAGAATGGGCCGGTAGATTTCCCGAAGTTCCGCGGCCGACGAAGGGTCCTCCACGCCCACTACAATGCGGTCCGGATGCAAAAAATCTCCAACCGCCGTTCCTTCACGAAGAAACTCCGGATTTGAGGCGACGCGGAATCTTACATTGCTGTTCCGGGAGTAGGCCGAGAGGGCTCGGCTCAGTTCGAGCCCCGTGCGCGCGGGGACGGTGCTTTTTTCAACGATAAGTTTGGGGGTCCGCGCCTCGGCGGCGATTTGGCGCGCCACGTGATCGATGGCGGACAGGTCCGCTTCGCCGGATTCTTTCGGAGGAGTCCCAACGCATATGAAGATGGCTTCTGCGGCGCGAATGGCTTCCCCGGCATCGGCGGTGTAAGAAATGCGTCCAGCTTTGCGGGCGGAAGCCAGGATTCCCTCGAGGTACTCTTCGTAAATGGGCACTCCGCCGGCCTTGAGCATGGCGATGCGGTCACCGTCAATGTCCGTGCAAACCACTTCATGCCCGGCCTCGGCGAGGCAGGCTCCGGTGACCAATCCAACGTATCCGCATCCGATGACGGAAAGACGCAAAACAAACTCTCCCTGAGACAGAATTCAAATACCACTAATTGGGCTGCTTCGAAATTTTAGGTTGCTATTGTGACTGAAGCAAGAGCAAGAAAAAAGCTCTTGATTCTTTTCTCTTGCCAAAAGTAGAGCGAGTTAAGATGTCCAGATCTGCCTTGGCGGATGAGATCTTCCCTAGGGATTGGTTCGTTTCCCCATCAATAGCCCGCGGAGTCCCAGCAGCGCCAGGCGTGGCTGGCGGCGCACTACGTTCCAGAGTAGCCGAGTCGAATCGTCGCGATTGATTTCCCCGAGCGATTCGCGGGTCGAAGCATCCAGCAAATCAACCAGTTGCGAATAATCATTTTGTTTGAAACGATGCAGCGCGCGGCGAATCATCCAGTGCGTGGCCAGTTCGCGCCGAAGCACGGCAAGTTCCTGGTTCTGGCCGTCCTTCAACAGGGCTTGCGCTACTCCAAGCGCGCCTCGAAACCCGGTGACGATCCCGCCGATGGTCGACACTTTGACCTGCGCCGCCGCGTCTCCCACCAAATACACTTCGCCGTTCCCGATTTGCCGTCGTACCGGCACCCACCCCCGGTACACGGGGATGCGTGCACCCTGCCACTCGAGCGGTTCCAGTTGTTTTTTCTCGAGAAAACGCTCGAAGCGCTGTTTCGTTTCGTGGCCTTGCTCGCCAATCACACCGAGTGCACCGCGCGCCGCCGATTCGGGGATGAGCCAGTAAAAGTAGGGCGTATCATCAGGCACGAACCACACCCGAGTCGTGTCCGGCCGGCAATCTTTTGGTAGGCGCACCATGGCTTGCACCAGCGGCACGGTCTCGACAGGCGGCCAGCCGGCAGCACGAGCCACGCGGCTCGCCGCACCGTCGGCGCCTACGACGCTATCTGCATGGAACTCTTCGCGCTTTCCGGCGCTTTCCACTTCCAGCCGCAATCCGTGTTCATTTAGTCCGATTCCAAGGAAGCGCGTGTTGAACGAGAGCGAAGCGCCAGCTAACCGCGCGTCCCGCGCCAGGGCAGTAATCAGCCGGGAGCGCTCAATAATCAGATCCGGTTTCTTTAGGGCAATCTGCGCGGAACGGCCGTCGGTAAAAAGTTCGAACCGGTGGATTTCGTTGACGATGCTTTCCTGCGCTAAAGCGCCTAGCTGGCTGCAGAATTGGTCGGTAACAATCAGTGTTCGAGGCGCCGGTTCCAACTGTGGCTTGGATTCCAGCAGGCGAACGGGGCGCCCGCCACGGGCTACGCTTACGGCGGTGAGAAGTCCCGCTGCGGAGCCGCCAACAACGATAACTTCGCGGCCGCTGTTACCACCGAGGCTGAGCATCTTTGTTTTCCACAGTTCCGT
>QHYN01000109.1 GCA_003224145.1 Acidobacteriota bacterium | reverse complement strand
GTCATGCTTCAGCCGGCTGATGCGCTCTTCTGCCACGGCAAACAGCAGCTCGCCGTCGCGCACCAGGCACGCCGCCGAATCATGCATCTGCGAATAATTAATCCCCAGCGTCAGCATTTCTCGTTGGTCTCAGGAAGTTTCTCTCGGCAGTCTGCCCAGTGAATAAGAGCTTTCTTTTTCAAATCCTTTCCAGGGAAGTTATAGTAGCTTGTCCAAGCTGCAAGAGTCGAATGTCCGGGCATTTCTCGGTAAGGAAGGCTTCGGCTTTTCACGATGGCTAACGCGTCCTTTTCGTTCTGGAATTCGCCGCATTCTCAGAGCAATCTCCGCCTCTTCCGAACCATCGTCTGGCTCATCACCATCAGCAATTGAAGAGGAATCGCCACACCATTACATGACTGACGACGGACATTGCTGCTAGTGCCAAGAGCCGCATGTTGCTCAGCACGGGAAGCATTGCGAAGGCGATGATCCCTAGGAACGGAGCCACTTGAAGGACGTACCTGTCGTAGAAAGGGATGTTTCCCCCCACTCCGAATTGCTCGCCAATGAAAAACAGGACGATGAGCAGTGCGAAAGCCAATACGGGCAACGAGGTTACCAGCCCTCTTTGCTCCCACAACTTCAGGCACAAGGCGACAGCGTTGTAAATGGAGACCGCTACGAGCAATCCGAACAGGACTTCATCCACACGATGGGCTTTGGACATTGCCAAGACTGCCGAATGCACGGGACCTGGCTGCAGCAGCGAGTCCACGGAGTATCCGCATGCCATCCCACTGAGAACCGCTGCGAGGAGGGCCCACCACCGCTGCCCTGATTTGAGCCGCAACATCAGCGGAAATGTGAGCGGCACGAGATAGATCGCAACATCCAGCGCAGCAATGATGGGCCTCGTTAAGTTCAGTCCAGCTCCTGCGCGGTACGCCATGTTGTAGGACGTACCACTCGCAATGCCAGGGCTGGAGACTCCTCTCCACGCAAGGATCAGAAGCAGCACGGGCACCGCCCCACAAGCGAGCAACATAAATCTATGAATCATCCATGGCAGGCCTAGCTCCCTTTTTTGCCCCAAGTGTAGATAGAGAACAAGCCCTATGGCGGCAATGAACAGGGCGAGATTGTACTGGCGGCACGTCACCGCAAGGCCTAACGATAGGGCTCCCAGCAGTTCGAGGACGGACTTGCCCTCACCTTGGGTTGAGACAGATACCGTCCAGACCAGCGCACCCATCACGGCAAAAAGAAGCGCTGGCCCCTCAGTGAGAATGGTTGCTGTCGCCGTGACTGCATGCGGAAAAACCAGCAGGGTCAGCAGCGAAGCATACCACGGCCTCGGATCGCCGCCGGTATGCGCGCCCAAAAGCACACCCAAGCCGAGCAGCGCCCAGCTCGCAAGTGCCCCCAGCCTTGCCGCGCGCAACTCGTTGCCACCCAGCAGCCGTACCGCAAGGCCCATCCAGACGAAGCTTGTTGGTCCAGGCGCATTCCTCTGGGCCGAAAGCGTGGCCTGCGAAAATCCACGCGTCGCATAGTTATGGACATCATAGATGTTGTATACGTCGTCGTAGACGGGATGTTTGACCAGAGCAATAAATAGGACCGCCGACACCAGATTCAGCACCAATACGAGTACAACGAATGGAAGGTAGGATTGGCGCCACGCCTGACCTGGTGCGGACAAAATCTCCATTCAGTCTTTCCTGTGAACCGGGACCCTTACCTACTTGTGCTGAAACTGCTACCCTAAAGGGCTTTCAGCTTCTCGAAAACAGCCATCAACGAAGTGCCCAACAATTTCTGGCCCGACTCTTCTTCACATGATTAACTATCTGTAAGCATCATTCGCCGCAAATCTTCAGCGCGAAAGGCTGAGCTGGCAGATTCCAAGTTCGCCCCAGAATATGCAATCTTTCCGCAAAAAGAGCTGTCTGCTTGCACGGAAGATTAAACTGTTCTCTCTCGCGGAAACGTGCGGCGGTGTACGCTGAAACGACCAGCATGGTTGGTTCCAAGGGTCTGTTCGCCAAACCAGCCAACATTTCCTTTCGCGCAAAGTCAGGAATTGCTTCGCGATATCCGAACCAGTATCTTCCCACCTCTGCAACTTCGTAGTTCAGGGTCTTACCAGGGCGGTAGAATCGCGCAAAATATAGGCTGTCAACAGCAGTGATATCACTCGGCTTGACCTCAGCCGCATTCCTTTGTTCTTCCTGGCGTAACGGGGATGCCAAATACAGGTAGTCAGCCTTGTGGTAATAGAAACTGATCAAGCTAAGAAGCAAGAGAGGAGTCGTCCTTGCCCAGACGGGCAGTTTTGGCCAGGAATACAGTACTCCTAAAAACACGCTCTTCGAGGGGCATAAAAAATGATGATCAAGCAGCAGCTGGGACTTGTTGTTCACAAACCACACGGCAATGCCACCTAGAAACGCTAGCCCAACATTTCGCACCTGACTGGATACATTTTTCCACTGCCACGCAACCACTAGGATGGCAGGCACCACAGCTACAAGGATGAATGGCACGATTGAGAACACCCAAATAAAGAGGGAATGCATTTCGGGCATGACGTTTACTTGGGCTCCGCGAATCGCCACATTCGTCTTGAACTGCACGTAGGCCATCGTCCAGGAATTCTGTAGAGTAAGAAAGACAGCGGTCGTAATCACGAAAAACAGCCCAGCAGTCGTCAGCCATCCCGCAGAGAGACGCAATCTGGAATGGAATGGCAATCGCGGATTTAGCAGCACCAAAATCGTCAGCGTCACAATAATTGCCAAGCCAAATCCGGGGGAAACCAACAGAGTTGCGCCAGCTAGGCACCCCGAGAACACCACCCGGCCCCAGTTTACTTCTTCTGGCAAGGCTGCCCATGCGGCGAGACTCAGGAGCGTTGCCGTCAAGTCCGGCCGACCATGTGCCATTCTTGGAAAAAGCGAAAGCAGCACCAATACGGAGATGAACCGCGAGCAGGAATAGCGCATTCGCAAGATTATCCAAAGCAGAATCATTGCGCCAACGTGAACAAGATGCGTGTACCCAAGCAGTGAATCCGAAGAGAGCCCAAATAATTTCAACCAACCGGCCAAGATTATGAAATATCCGGGTGGATAAGAATAGATGCCCTTCTGATACGTTAAATCGACGTATTGCGATCCCGGCCCCGCCAGCTTGCCAAACTTCGCAAGAAGGTAGGCAGGTTCTGTGTAGTAGTTCAGGTCTTGATGCGGAAGGGGAAGGAATCTCCACCAAAGAATACAACTAATTGCGACCGTGATCGCGAAAACGATCCCCATCTCCTGCAGCCAATGCGTTGTCCCGGATGTGGCCAGGCGTCGGTACCTGCTGGTCAAAGAGTTGTTACAAGGCATCACGTTTTGGTCCAGATTCCAAGAATGGATTTGCCAAAGGCGTGAAAAGTAAGTCTGTCTATCACACGCGACACAGGCACTAGGTAACGGTCCCAAAAAAGGATCTGTCGCACCGTCGGTATTGATTGGCTTAAAAACAACCGGTTTCCTGCTGATGCCAGCATCCCCACTGAATCGAGATAGTTCATTTCCAGGAGCTGGCAATTCTGCGGCGAGTGCGCCCCCAGCGTTCCTTTTCGGTACCGCCGCACGTGGCCAATTGCGCGATCAAAAGGGGCGTACAACCATTGGTAAGCAGGCGAGAGCACAATCAACTTGCCTTGGGGCCGCAATAACCTGGAAGCACGCTGCATCTCTCCTAAATCGTCGTCAATGTGCTCCAGAACATCGATGTAGAGAATGGTGTCGAACCGCTCCCCATTACGGATGGCCTGTATAGTGCCGATCTCCACCCGGCAATCGCGCAGATGCGGCTGCCTCTGAAAATCCTCGATCATTCGATGTGCCAGCCGTTCGTCAGGCTCGAGGCACGTCCACGACGTTACGAGGGGCGATTCCAAGTAGGCCGTGTTTGTGCCCACTCCTGCACCCGCCTCGAGCACATCGCCCCTCAGATGGGGGATAAGGAGCGATGACCAGTATTTTTTCCAGTTTTTCGCAAGGGCAAAAAGGTCCAACTCGCGACCAACGTAACTCTGGGATGTCATCGCTCGAACAGAGTCGTTTCTTGGCGGATGAAATACGCGTAGTCGCGGATCGGCAGGAAGCCGAGCTGGCTGCGGTTCATAGTGATCAAAAAAATCAGACCAAGCGTAGCGATCAGTGCTTGGGCCAGTACAATGATTAGGAGTCCAACGAGGGTAGCGCTCCAACTCGGGCTCTCTAGCCGCGTGAACATTCCAACTGCAAGCACGGAAGCGAGCCCCACCAAAAGCAGGACTGACCCCAACAAAACTATGATGAGGACGCGTGTGCCGACAACTTCCTGATTGGCGAAGAGGCCCGAAAGCCCGTGCATCACCAGATTTACGAAGCTCATCTGCGACCTTCCAGCGAGGCGCTTATCGCGATCGGCGTGAACGCGTACATAGGGCAAACCGGACTTGAGAAAAGTAGCTGCGTAATGGTTCCACAATTCGGGAAAAACCACGAGGGTGTCCAAATAGGTCCATGGAATGTAACTAAAGTTGCCAAAGCGAATGTCGCGTCCCGTCAGTACGTGGTGCAGGGCTCGATATACCTGATAAAAGGCACGAAAGGTGACGGTTTCTAATCTCTTGCCGCGCTCCGCGAACACCGCAGTCGGCGCCGCTGCCTTCTTCGCTGCCCCAACCAAGGTGAGAATGTCCTCAGGGCGATCTTCGCCGTCCGCATCCATCACCACGAGGGCATCGGCTTCCCAACTTTGCCGAAGGTGCGCGAGGGCCACAGCGATTGCACGTTGATGGCCGAGGTTGCGCCGCAATTCGAGCATGGAAATGCGCTCCAGGGCCAGCAGATTGGATGGAATGTCTTTTTGCACCGGACAGGTCGTAGAGCCGTCGTCGATGAGCAGCACCCTGGCACGTATGTCCGGCACCTGCCGAAGTGTGGCATCCATGCGTCTGCAAAGTTGAAATGCGGCGTCCCAATCGTTTCGCACAGGCATGGTGATGACAAGACGCATGAGTTCGATGTGCAGTTCTTTTGTCAGTTTCGGCTTAGCGGGCGCGAAGCCGCCAAAGTTTCCCACGGACCGCCTTTTGAAATCAAACTTGAAGTCACAGGTCCGCCATGCAATACGATTATGGCGTCCGTAGTCAGCCTCCGCCCAGAATCCGCTGCTCGGCCCCTCAAGAATCCTCTTGACGGGCAACCTCAATTTTGCTATTGTAACTTTCGTAATAAAGTGCGAGTTTACTCTGCGGCGGCGCGTCTGCCGCTTTTTTTTTAGCCCCGGTTCAACGACGTTGCTTCTTGGCGCAAATTCGCACCTTTAGAATCAGTCACTTACGAATTGCAAATTGTGTAAGTCCTTTCTTTTTACATTCATACGAAATGCCGGGGGTGTGGGGGACCAACCCCCTATGGAAGTGAAAGTATTACTTAAGCCTGGTCCTTCTGGGGAGCGCGTGACCAAGCTCATCGGCTGATCCATAACTCTTTTAGAATCAACACCTCTATAAGTGTTCATTCTAAAGAACTTACAAGAATGATAAACCCTTTAGAATCAACACTTACAAAAAACAGGGGGAGGGGGTCCCGCTCCCGTAAATTCTAGGGACATCCAACGACGGCTCCGCATCAATGAGGCGGCGATTCATTTTCCAGGGCAAGCACACGCCTGTACAGGGTCTCAAGCCGTCGCGCAGCGTGTTCCCAGGTGTAGCGTCTCATCGTTTCGCGCGCCGCTTCTCCCAGCTTCTTGCGCAATTCCACGGAGCGCGCCAGCCGCAGGACATTCTCTTCGATCGCCGAAGAATTCGCCGGCGGGATCAGCAAGCCATTGAATTCGTGCTCCACGATATCTGGCATGCCGCACGTTTCCGTCGTGACCACCGGCATCCCAGTGGCCATGGCTTCCAGCAACACCGATGGCAACCCCTCCATCAGCGATGGAAATAGGAGAACATCGTGCTCCGCGTACAGCTCTTGCATGCGGTCCGCTGCAATGACCGGCCGAACAATGATCCGGCCTGCCAGTTCCGCCCCAAAGAATTGCAGAATTTCTTGATCCGGGACGCCGCAGCCCGCAAACGTCATCGTTAATCCCGCCACTCTTGGCGCAATGTTTCGCAACGCATCGCGAATGTAAAAAATCCCGCGCTGATCGAGCCATGTGCCGGCATACAGCAACCTCATCCTGCCGTCGTCGTGATACTCCCGTGGAATGAAAAATCGCAGCTCGACGCCGTTCGGAATATACGCGACACGATCCGAATCCAAATTGTATTTGAGCTGCAACATCGACCAAACGTCACGGCTGTAGGTGTGCGCCCCGTCCGCCGTCCGGATGGACCAGTGAAATCTCGGCCGATGGTAGAAGCGATGCCACAAGCGGTTCCGCAACGAGTAATTCCACGCGCGGCCTTTTTTTACTTCGCGCCTCATCACGTGGACTCGCCGCTCTTCCAGTCCGTGCAGCGTCATCACGTAGGGCGGGTAGCCTGCCAAGCGATGCCACCTGCGGCGCAATCCGTAGGGAAACCCCGTGGGCGCATGCAGGTTCACGACGGAAAACTTCTCACGGTTTTTCGCGATATACCGCCCCAGACGCAACGAAAAAATCAGTTCATTCCAGCGCGGCGAAACGCTTCCGGGTCTTACCAAATCTTCTTGAAATACATACGTGACGTGATGTCCGAATTTTTCCAGCTCGCGTCCCAGGTTATAAATGATCGCTGCCACGCCGCCTTCCCGGCGCTTCGGCACTCCCGAGGCCATCAAAATGCTGAGCGGCTGATTCAGCGAAGCGCCAGGCTCCATTCCTCAGGGCCTCATCGTCCGGTAGCGATCCACGTGCGCTGGCTGCGAAAACGGAAGCCACTTCTCTCGCGCCTTGCGGTAGGCGCGGTTCTGCGTAAGGCGCTGTCGGAGCGCGTAGTAACTCCGCGAAGTCATGAAGCATGCTGGCAGCAACGACGCGTATTTGAACAGCAGGCGCGACAGTGGGACTCTCTCGTACATAACATGGTAATTCTGAAGCTCGGCTCGCACCGTCTCCCATGGAAAGCCCCTGTCCAGCGACAGCCTGAGCAGGTTTGCTTCCGTTTCTATCCATCGAAGTACGATACGGGCGAGACTGTCCGGAACTCGTTCCTCGGCCAGCCTGGTCCTCAGCGAGCACACCAGCGCCTCGAGAACTCGTTGTTTCCGCCGAATGGCCCCTTGGTCTCCATTCTGGATTTGAAACGCATTGGCCTCGTGCATGCGGTAAAAAGTGAACGAGTCGCGCAAGATCAACACTTCAGAGAAGAATGCTCCCAGTGTAAAAAGATATTCATCGGCTTCAAAACTCAGCGCTTCAGGAACCTTTCCGATTCGCCGGAGCAAGCTCGCACGGTAGGTCATTCGGCTCGTGCCAAAAAAATTCTTGCGCAAACGAAAAGCGCGTGCTCCCTCTTCTGAATCAATCCGGAATCTTGAGTTCTCCCTCAAGAGTTCCGTATGCTGCCGGCCATCTAGAAAAAATTCAGTCACGCCGTGTCCCACCAATCCAATTGTTTCGTCGCTCGCGATGGATTCAGTCACGGCCTTTAGTTTTGCAGGAGCCCACCAGTCGTCGCCGTCCAGGAAAGCGATGATCTCGCCCTTGCATTCCGGGATTCCGGCGTTGAACGCCGAGGCCTGTCCGCCGTTCTCCTTGCGCACCAACCGCACCTGCGGCTCAAACTTCTTCACAATTTCCGCCGTGCGGTCCGTCGAGCCGTCATCCACCACAATGATTTCCCGCTCCGAAGCGGGAAAATCCTGCTCCAGCACGCTCACAATCGCCTGTTCGATGAAGCGCTCGTGGTTGTACGTATCAATCAGTACGCTGGCAAACTGTTTTCCCAAGTCACCGCTCCCCGAAAAACATCAATCGCGCAATCGCGCCAGGCAATACAAATACGTCCCTCTATATCCGAGCGCTCGAACATATGGCCACGCAACCAAAGCCAGCGGAAAACATGCCGCATGCTTGAGCCGCCCCAGCGCTTGCAGCAAGCGTTGCCGCCCCGTCGGTTTTGCGCGGAGCACGACCTCCGCCTGCTCCGGTGCCATCTGCATCACGTCGCGGAAACTCGCCGGTCCACCTCTCGCCTCATTCTGGATCATCCCCGTGCGCAGCGCCATGTTGATCATCTGAGCTGTATGCCGCAGACCCGCCGGCTGCTCGCGCACGGACAACACCTCGAATCCGTGCGCTCCGAGAAATTTCCCCAGCGCCGCGGCATTCCAGCGCAAAAAATGATTTGGCGGATAATCCAGAACATCCGGCCCGGTCAGCCACCGCTCGCGGTTCGGCACGCTCAGCGCAATGGTGCCGCGTGGCTTTAAGCAGGATTTCACGCTGCGCAGAAATTCCACCGGTTCGGTTTGATGCTCCAATACTTCAAAGAATGTCACCACATCAAATTGTTCATTCCCAAATTGCTCGACAAAGCCGGCGATCGTCAGCGGTAGAACGCGCTCCAAACCCAGCCGCTCTATCGCGAAGCGCGCCGCGTTTCGATCGAGCTCCGTCCCCGTGACGCAGTAGCCCGCGTCGCGCGTGGCCGCCAGAAAATTTCCTGTCCCGCATCCGATATCCAGCAACGCCCCGCCGCGCGGAGCAAGTGCATCCGCGAGAAAATATTTGTGCCCCGGCTCCAGCGGCAGAATTTCTTGGTCCCGCCCGCCGTACATTTGCTCATACCAGCGCGCGTCCGGCATCTCGCGTGGCTCCCAGAATTGCAGCCCACACGCGGCGCAGCCGAAAAGTTCAAATCTTCCGTAGCGTTCGATGACCGCCTCTCGCCCTGGCTCGCCGCACGCCGGGCAAACACACTTCATCGCTGTGTTCGAACCAGGCCCTTCTTTTGTGCCGGAAACTGTTTCCGAGCGCGCCACGCTTTGTGAAGCCATTGTCGGCTCAACTTTTGGTGGCTGCCGCTGCTTTCGCCTTTGCCTTCACCGCCACCATGGTCTTCTCGGAGGAAAGAGCCATCCATTCCTTGCCCTTCCTCCGGGAATCATCGAACAGATGTAAATGATGATAGCCTAAGACCAGCGCCGCGTAAGCCCTCATGTAGCTGTAAACCCGGTGCCGCCTCGTCATGATCTCGGCGTAAGTCCGGGGGAAGCCCAGCAGGTGCCAGAAGTATTTCCACCGGCCCGGTGCCTTCAGCGCAAACGCATCTTGCTCCTGGGCCTTTTTCCATTGCGTCAAGTAGGCACGCAGATCCTCCGCCCGGAGGTCTTGGCCGTTCGCGCGCAGCCAGTTTTCAATCTCTCCGAGCAGCGCGGCGCGCATCGCCATGCGGTGCTCGATTTGCCCGCGCGAGGTTTGTTTCCCCTCTGTCTGAAAAAGATTTGTCGCGTGCAGCCGGTATTTTCCCAAATACTCGGTTAACGCAACCACTGGCGCAACAAAAATAATCAGCGCCGTCAAATACGCATCCGCTTGCGAGCGCAGTGCGTCCGGTATCGGCACTAAATTCGTTAGCGCTTCGCGCCGGAACACCAAGCATGATGTGCCCACCATCGGATATTGCAGCAGCGCCCGCCGGCTGTCCGGCACGCGTCCTGAAACCGCATTGAAATAGCGGTCTGCGGCGGTCTCATTCGCGCCGTCCCACCAGTACAGTCGGTGGTAGAGCATCCCCGCAGCCGGATTCTGTTGGAACGCTTCATAGACGCGCCCCAGTTTCTCCGGCAACCACACGTCGTCCGCGTCCAGCAACGCGATGACTTCGCCACGCGCGTGTTCGAATCCAAAATTAAACGCGGAAGCCTGCCCGCCATTCGGCTTTTGCAAATAACGAATGGCATTTCCGAATTTTCGCAAGCGCGCCGCCGTGTCGTCGGTCGAACCGTCGTCCACCACCAGAATCTCCCGCTCCTCCGACGGAAAATCCTGCGCCAGGACACTCGAGACCGCTTCCTCTACGTATTGCCCGTAGTTGTAGCTATCGATCAGGACGGTGAAAAAGGGCGCTTTCATCCATGTTTTCCCAGAAGTGGCAGCGTCTTCCTGCGCAACCGCCGCAAATTTTCTGCGCGCAGGCCAAGCCTTCTCCGCACCGGCCGCGTCAGTTCTAGAACAAAGAACCACACCCGTTCGATCCCGCCGTGAAACAAAACCCGTCCCGCCTGCCTCGCATGACGCTTCGCAGCGGCCCAATGCCGCCACGGGTTGACCTTCAGTTCGTTCTCGTGCAGCACTTCGCTTGCGTCGGCAATCGTGCGCAGATGTCTCCATCCGCCGGCCAACTCATAATTCCGCCCGGCTTCCGTCCCGTAAAAAACGCCCGGTTTTCCTTGCGGGTGATGACCATAATCGTGGTTCTGATGCACCGCCATAACCATCATGGACGCGTCCACGACGGGATATTTCGAATCGAGAGCTTTCCAGACGAGCCAGTTGTCCCAAAACACCCGCCCAATTACGAACGACGGCATGTCCGCTTCGTAAGGCCCGGGCGTAAACAAAAAATAATCGATCCACTCGGGCGTTCTCCGCCGGCCTTCCCGCAATACCCGGGTGCGCAGCCGCGACTCCCAATCCCTGACCTCGAAATTCATGCACTCGCCGATCTCGGCATCCCAGCGCCGCCCCACCATCAGAAATTTCGCATGCGCCGCCCGCACGCGCTTCACTGCATCGCAAAAATCCTGCATCAGAACGATGTCGCAATTGATGTAGCAGAGAACATCGTGCCGCGCGATCTTCTGCGCCCGGCAAAACATGGTGTCCAGTCGCTTGGTGCCCAATTCGTTGCGCTCGACGCGGGGCTCGTGGCGAAGTCCCAGTTCCTCCGCTGCCTTCGCCGCGCCTTCCTCATCCCCGAACAGAATCACTTCCACGCTCGGCCGTAGCAGCGTCCAGCTCTTCAGCGCATTCCGCTGGATGATCCCATCGTGTCCGCGGAAGGGTTTCGCTGTCGTGAAGAGCGTGAGCATTTCTGGCCTGCGTTCACTTCTCGCGCGGCTGTCTACTTCAATTGCTCCTGCGGGGACGCGATCATCTCTTCGAGGATGGTGTCCAGCCCGCGCGTAATTTTCCAGTTCGGATAATCCCTTTTGAATTTCCCGAGGTTCGAGATGTAGCAGATGTGGTCGCCCTTGCGCGCTTCTTCCACGTGCCGCCAGTTCAATTTCTTCCCGCTCATCCGCTCGATTTGCTCGATCGCTTCCAACATGGAAATGCTGTTCTCGCGTCCGCCTCCCAGGTTGTACACTTCGCCCGGCCGCGGATTTGCAGCAAACTCTTCGATCGCGCGCACCACGTCGTAGCTATGAATGTTGTCGCGCACCTGCTTGCCTTTGTAGCCAAAAACGGAGTACGTCCCCCCGCTCAGCGTGACTTTCACCAAGTACGACAGAAATCCGTGCAGCTCCACGCCGGAATGCGATGGCCCCGTCAAACATCCTCCACGGAGAATGCCGACTTTCATCTGGAAATACCGCCCGTACTCCTGCGCCACCAAGTCCGCAGCAGCTTTCGAAGCCCCAAACAGCGAATGCATGGTGCGGTCAATCCGGCACGTTTCATCGATGCCGTCATAATCTTCCGGCCGCGCGTAGTCATAACGTTTTTCCAGTTCCTTCAGCGGAATCTCATTGGGCACGTCGCCGTACACTTTGTTCGTGCTCAAGAACACAAACACGGCTTCCGGCGAATGCTGCCGCGTGGCTTCGAGTAAATTCACCGTCCCCAAGGCATTCACCTCAAAATCCAGCAGCGGAATCTCTCTCGCCTTGTCATGCGAAGGCTGCGCCGCGCAATGCACGATCAGGTCGAAGCGCTGGGTTCGAAAAAGCTCTTCGATCCCTGGGCGGTCGCGAATATCCAGCGCCGCGTGCGTAAATCGCTTGGTGACCCGTTTCAATCTTTCCAGGTTCCACAGCGTGTCTCCCGCGGGCCCGAAGAATACCCGGCGCATATTGTTGTCCACGCCGGTAACTTCATGGCCTTGCCGGTCAAAATGTTCCACCGCTTCCGAGCCGATCAAGCCGCTGCTTCCCGTAACGAGTACTCTCACGTTTTCGAATCTCTTTTCCTGGTCCGCCGGCAGCGGCAAATACTCGTCGTTTGCCTGCGCCGCGGACTGCGCTCATCCATTCACGGCTGCCTTCGAACAGGAGAGCCGTTTCCCCGCAAGGAGAATAACAGCACTCTCCGCGATTCTTTAACCCCGGCAGCCAAACCTCGTAAGATGAGCGAAACACAATCTCTCCTCCCGGGCCGCGGCTCTCTTTGCGGGTTCCGGAACTTTGATTTTTTGATAGAGGCATGACCACCCTCAGCATTTGCATGAGTCACTCGTCACAGGCCATTCTTCGATTTCGTGCCCTCCCGTTCGACAATCACTCTCATTTTTGACCGAGCAGGTTCAGAAATTCCTCCGTACGCTCCAGCGGCAGCGCCACCAGGTTCGCATCGTAGCTCTCTTCGTCGCAGGAAATCGGCAGCAGCGCACCCTTTGCTGCGATCGCGAACCACTGATAGTCCATTCGAATCAAGAACTGCAGAATCTCCCGCGCGGCATAGTCCCACTGCCGGGTTCGAACGTCCTGTACTTCCACGAGCATCGCTGGCCGACTCTCCCGCTGGAGCAGTTTCATCGCCCCGTACAGGACGGAAAGCTCCGCGCCCTCCACATCCAGCTTCACGAAATCCACTTTGGGAATTTCCAGCTCCGAAAGGATGTCGTCCAGCCGCCGGACTTGCACCCGCACGGTGGTTACCGACTCAGCCGAGGCTGGCGGCCGCAGACTGTTGCACCAATCATTGAATCCATCCACAAGATAGAGATCTGCTTCGCCGGGATCCTCCCCAGCCGCACACGGCACCAGTTCCACGTTCGAACAACGATTCAGCCGCAAGTGTTTTTCCAGGCGCACGCATTCCCGCGGCGACGGTTCAATCGCGATGACATGGCCATCCCAGCCGACGCGCTTCGAGGCCAGGAGCGTGTACAGCCCATGATGCGCGCCCACGTCGACTACCGTCATGTCTCGACGCAATAGCTTTTTCACGAACTTCATCTCCATTTCTTCAAATTCGTTGTAGATGAGTTCCTGGTCCAACGCGCTTCCTTCCGCCAGCCACCAGACGCCGAAGGGAAGCCTCAAGGGAATAGGCATGCCCGGGAAAATCCGCCGCGCGCGGTTCGCCAGAGTGATGTATTTCGAGCGCATCGGGCTCGCCAGGAACCGCCGAATGCGCTGAGGCAACGTGACTTGGGCTGCGGGTTTCTTTGCCCAGGGGTCTTCGGTTTCCTGCGGCTCGATCAAGAGCCGGAATCCAGCCACCTCAATGGGTATCGAGGAAGCCAGCAGAACCGTTCGGCGTTGCGTATGTTCCGCAGTTTCCCGGAAATCATCGTGATTCGGTAAGCCCGTAACGCGGTAGACTTTTGCAAATCCCGCGCGGTAAAGCATCTTCACCAGACTGCCCTCACTTGGATAGCAGGCCATTTCCCTGAGACTTTGGTCCTCCTGGCGCGCCTCTTGGCGTAGAAGCAGCGTGCACCTTTCCTCCGGCAGGCACATGCTCTCCAGCAGCAAGCACTTCTCGGTGATCGCGCGCAGGTTTCGAACCGCCTGTAGCGGATTCTCCAGGTGGTAAAGCAGTCCGAAGCAAAGCACCAGGTCAAACCGCCCGAGCTGGCAGATTCTGTGGTCTTCCATATCTGCCTGTTCGAAAGGTATCCCGGGGAAGCGCCTCCGCGCTTCGTCCACGTTTTCTGGGCGCGCGTCAAATCCGCAAACGTTTAAGCCACATTCGGCCAGCGTCTGCGAGAAAAAGCCAACGCCGCAGCCTGCGTCCACTGCATTCGCAAGGCCCAGGGCCGGCTTCAGTTTGCTCACCACGCGCCGAATGGTTTCTCCGCGCGCCTCGATCAGTTCGCGATACTCTCTCTGATCAAAAGGTGTCAGTGGGATGGTGACCTCGGTGGTGAGCGGGATCGCTTGTTCTTCCCTGTCGTTCGAGTTCAGTGCCGGGCTGGGTCGCATGGGCTGCCTCCTTGCTACAGCTTGCCTTGGACATGCAAGTTCCTTGGTGGAGAGGGGGGTCCACCATCGCGTAGCTGGCGTGCTGCCGGCGCAG
>QHYN01000108.1 GCA_003224145.1 Acidobacteriota bacterium | reverse complement strand
CTTAACAGGTTTTCCGTAAGATTCCCAACATATTCTGTAACAGCTACTCTTCACACGAACGGTATTCCCCGAGCGTTGGTGCATTTGATTCACATGTATTTTCGCATCACGCACGGGCCAAACTAGGATTGATTTGCCTTGGAAAGAGGCATCTCTCTAGGATGGTCAGGATAGGCGTGAGGTGGCCCCTACTGTAATGCATCCATCAAGCGTGTGATGGTCCGATTGAGATCTTTGTCGGAGCGCCGCAACTCTTCGATTTTATTGATTGAGTGCAGCACCGTAGTGTGGTGCTTCCCGCCGAACTGACGGCCGATCTCTGGCAACGAAGCGGTTGTGAGCTGCTTTACGATGTACATCGCCACTTGTCGTGGAAAGGCAATCGCGCGCGTATTGCTGCGTATCTTCAAGTCCTGTTCGCGCAAATCGAAGTGCTCGCTCACCCGCTTCTGAATCAGATCGATGGTGACGCGCTTCTCCTGCGAGGCGATGATGTTTCGGAGCACCTGCTGTGCCGTCGAAAGCGAAATGATGGCCCCAGTTAGGGACGCGTAGGCCATCAAGCGGGTGAGCGCGCCTTCCAGTTCTCGCACGTTGGATTTGATGGCTCGCGCGATGTATTCCGACACGTCGTCCGGCAGATTGAAGCGTTCATTCTCTGCTTTTTTCTGCAAAATGGCGATCTTCGTTTCGAGATCCGGCGGTTGAATGTCCGCGATCAATCCCCATTCAAATCGGGAGCGCAGGCGCTCTTCAATCGAGTTGATGTCCTTGGGCAGGCAGTCGGAAGAAATGACGATTTGTTTCTGCTGCTCGTATAGCGCATTGAAGGTGTGAAAGAACTCCTCCTGCGTGCGCTCTTTCCCGGCGATGAATTGAATATCGTCCACCAGCAGCACATCCACGGTGTGGAAGCGGTCGCGGAAGCTGATCATGCGGTCAAAGCGCAGCGAGTTGATCACTTCGATCGTGAATTTCTCCGCGCTCACGTAACTCAGCCGCATCGCCGGATTGCGCTTCTTGATGGTATGACCGATGGCGTGCATCAGATGGGTCTTGCCCATCCCCACGCCGCCATAGAGGAACAGGGGGTTGTACGCTTTCGAAGGCTGTTCCGCGACCGCGCGCGCGGCGGCGTGAGCAAACTCGTTGGACTTGCCGACCACAAAGGTATCGAAGGTATAGCGCAGATTCAGCTGGTGATCGCTGCTCTCAAAATCCAGCTTGGCCTGCCCCGACCGGGTCGGGGCCGCAGGTGCCGCCTGGACGGGCTCTTCCTCAGTGCAAACGTACTGAACTTTCACGTTGGGCGTGCCGATTTCGTGGAACACCGCTTTGACGATATCCCCGTACGTGCGCGTTAGGACTTGCCGGAAAACCGCGCTGGGAATCTGCACAAAGAGGGTCTCGCCCTCGGCGCGGTTCAGCCGGGTGGGCTGAAACCACGTCGTGTAAGTGTTGATGCTGACCCGGGACTTCACGTGCTCCAAAAACTTATCCCAGGAATTTGCCACTTCACGCTCACGTCCAACTTGAGATGCAGTCGTCATCGCAGGAGGAAAGAAAACCCTCTAGTATTTCCACAGATGTGCAAAAGCTGTGGAAGGAAATTGAACTTCGTCTTCATCAGGCTTCGGGATTCTTGCCCGCGCCGAACCTTCTAAGTTTGCCCCTGTTGATTGGCGCGCGACCCGTCAGGACTTGTCGGCCCGCGTACTGCCGTTCTGAGACCGCGCGGGATTGTCTCTGATTGGTGCGCGCGGAGCAAGCGAAAAGTGTGCGAAGGTCCTGGCGGTGGTGCACACCTCATGCACAAGTTTTCCACAAGCGAGATTTTCGTGTGAGCGCGTCTTAACTGGCTATTTTTGTGGGATTTCTCACGAAATCTTGCCTGTTGCAAAACTCTTGCATGAGTCTCACGCAACTTGGCCTGAGGAAATCTCGCCTTATTTTGAGATTTTTTTGTCCGGCCGATCGAATTCGTAGAGGCCCAGTGGATCACTTCCGATGATCAAACGATCTTTCTCGACGAGAATCACGTTGGCTTCGAGGCGCGCGCCTTGCGGCGTGTAGATCTTGTAGGTCGCGCGCCTGTTCCCTTCCGCGTCGAAGTGCAGCAGGTTGTTGTTCAGCGCAATCCAGATTTCTCCGTTCGAACGGTCCACTCCGACGCCGGTAAGGACTCTCTTGAACACCGGCTGGTCGCCTCGGCGCTCCTGCCGCTCGATTTCCTTCCGCGCGGCTTGAGCGGCGGGCATCGCTTCCAGCGCCGTATATTGGATATCCTGTCCCGCGTAGCCCAAGCGGTCGTATTGCCGCACGGTTGGCTCCGGCAAATAAGCGAAAGCGTAGTAAAGATGCCCCAGCAAATCCGTAGCCAGATAGCCGGTGTTCAGAAAGCGGTTCAGTTCGGCACGCTCTGCGATCGGCTCCGGATCGCCAAACTCGCGCACCTCTTTTCCATTCCCGTCAAATACCATCACCAGGTGCGGCTCCCGCAGGGTGGCGACGGCGACCTCTCCTTCCGGCAGTGCCGCCACTGAGACTGGATCCTTCACCGCAATGGAATGAAGAGGTTCACCAGCAGGAGAGAAAACTCGAACCAGATTTACTCCTCGGTCCGCCACGTAGATCTTGCCCTCCGCATCCACGTCGCAGTCTTCGCCAAAAGCAATTAGCGCGTGGCTCTTGCTGGCGTCCGCCGTCGAAGGAGCAAGTTCGCTGATGGACAGAAGTTGCTTGCCCGCGCCGTCAAATACCATCAGCCCGGGAGTCGGCGAAGCCAGAACGTAGTAGCGCCCGTCCGCTCCTCGTTTCATCGTGCGCAGCCCGGGACCGATTCCCGGTAAAATCCGCTGCTTGGCCGTCAGTTCACTTTCTTCCTGCGCCACGGCGCTTCCGCAGGCGCAGGCCACCAGACACATCGCCGCAAAAACTCTCGCGTTTGGACCCACCCTGTTTCGCATGAATCCTCAGATTACTACGGACGCTCCGCGGTTGCCCGCTCTTAGACTACTTTTAGTTCTTACTCGTTCAGCTTGCGCGAAATGAATTTGCGCGCGGCAGCTGACCGCATGGCTGAACGGAGCCGAAGGGGAGACTGATGAGCGCTTACGGCTGCAAGAAAATGTAAGTCCTAATCAATAGAAAAGCGCAGACGTTCGATGGAGCGCGCCCGCAGACGCCCGGCGGCGTTGCGCGGGCCTTCGTCATCGGTTTCAATGAGCACACAATTCATCTGCACGTCGCCTGAAGCGACCTCGAACCGCGCCGGCAGCCCGTTGAGGAACTTCTGAATGATTCCGTCCCGGTCCATCCCGATTACGCCGCCATGCGGCCCGGTCATTCCTACGTCTGTGATGTAAGCCGTGCCTTGCGGAAAAATGTGTTCATCGGCCGTCGCCACGTGGGTATGCGTACCAATCACCGCGGTTACCCGGCCATCCAGATACCAGCCCATGGCCACCTTTTCGCTCGTGGTTTCCGCGTGCATGTCCACCAGCACGAACGCAACGTCAGCGGGAATTTTCGCCAATTCGCAGTCCGCTTTTCGAAACGGGTCATCGATCGCAGTCATGAACACACGGCCTTGCAAATTGAGCACGGCATATTTCACGCCATTCTTTGCCGTCCCGAGATACAGCCCGCTGCCGGGATTGCCTTCGGGAAAATTCGCCGGCCGCAGCAACCGCGGCTCGTGCGGCATAAACTCCAGAATCTCCTTGCGGTCCCAGCTATGATTTCCGCCGGTGAGCACATCAATTCCCATCTTCAACAACTCTTCCGCGAGCCGCGGCGTGATCCCGAATCCCGATGCGGCATTCTCCCCGTTGGCGATCACCAGGTCGATCTGCCGTTGCGCAACGATGTCCGCCAGCCGATCGCGAACGATCTGCCGCCCCGGCGAACCGACAATGTCTCCTACAAAAAGTGCGCGCATGGATTCTTTAGCACGACAAAACACAAAAATGGAGCGGACCGCTTGGCCGTGGGGAGCTAGGCCGTGAACCTCTGAAATAGGTGGGCGCCACGAGCCAACCGTTAGGCTTTCCTGCCCCGCTAGCGCACTCTCCTCAAAGCCTTCGAAGGAGCGCGCTAGCGGGACAGGGCGTGCTCACGGGCTGTCTATCCGCAGCACCCCAGAGATTCGTTACGGTTCAAACGGCTTTCGCTACTTCACCTGCTTCGAAGTACCGCTCCACCCTCATTCTATCCTCCGCCAGAATCGGCGTCCATCGGCTTACAGACCGGGATTGCAAAAGATTCGGTCTGCCAGCAACGGTCGCTGGAGGTAGAATCGCAGCCGAGCGAAAGAGGACCCACCATGAGCGATAACCACCGATCCAAAGCTGCCATCGGTCTGTTTGTTTTTCTCTTGGTGCTGGCCGCCCCCCGCTTGTCCGCGGCGCCACCCGATCAGCTTGGCAAAGTGAATTTCCCCACTACCTGCGCTGCCGAAGTGGAGCCAACCATCGAAAAGGGTGTCGCTCTCCTGCACTCCTTCCAATACAAGGAATCCGAACAAACGTTTTCCGAAGCCGCGACGCGCGATCCGCAATGCGCCATGGCCCACTGGGGGAGAGCGATGGCTTTGTACCAGCAGCTTTGGGATTTTCCGAATGACAAAACACTCAAGGAAGGCCATAAAGACGTAGAACAGGCACAGAAACTCCGCTCCGTCAACGCGCGGGAAAAAGGCTTCATCGCTGCTGCCGCCGCCTTCTTTCAGAAAAAATCCAAGATGTCCCATGCCGACCGTACGAAAGCCTATTCCGCCGCCCTCGAACGGTTTTACGCCGAAAATCCTGGCGACAGCGAAATTGGCTCCTTCTACGCGCTTTCTCTTGTCTCCCTTGCCGAAGAAGACGTCGACACCACCGCCAACCTGAAAAAAGCTATCTCCATTCTCGATCCGCTGCTCAAGCAATATCCCGATCATCCCGGCATCGCGCATTACCTCATCCACGCCACTGACCGCCCGGAACTAGCTTCACAAGGACTCGAAGCCGCCCGCCGCTACGCCGCCATTGCACCTGATTCCTCTCACGCGATTCACATGCCGTCGCACATCTTTGTTCGCCTGGGCCTCTGGCAGGATTCCATCACCTCCAACATTGCCGCCAGGAAGTCCGGAGGGCACGCCGCAGAAATGCACACGGCCGAATCGCACTACCAGACGCATGCCATGGACTTTCTCAACTACTCCTATCTCCAGTCGGGTCAGGAAGCCAAAGCGCGCGAGGTCATAGCGGACGAGCAAAACGTCATCGGCGCGAGTGAAGAGAGCAAGGCCGCACACGCCGCGGATCTTTCGGCCCGCACGGTTCTCGAGCTGCATCGGTGGACGGAGGCCGCTTCGCTGTCCATTCCAAGGGTGAAGCTCGTTCCACAAGAGTCAGCCTATCGCGCTCGCGTCATTGGCAAAGCGCACTTGGGCGACGTAGCCGGTGCCCGCGCCGATCTTGAGAAACTCAAAGAAATCTGGGCCGCGCAAGACATGGAGGCGCAAAAGGAAGGTTATCCTGTCTCCAAGGAAAAGCATCTCAGCTCCGCTGAAGTCTGGATTCTTTTCGCCGAAGGCAAGCGCGATGACGCGGTCAGGGAAATGCGTGCCATCGCGGATCGCCAAGACGCCAAGGGCGTTGATTCTCTCTCCATGTCCGCTCGCGAAATGCTCGCCGACATGCTTCTCGAACTCAAGCGCCCCGCCGAAGCCCTCGCCGAATACAAGACCGCCCTAAAGAATTCGCCGAATCGCTTTGATGGCCTCCTTGGTGCAGCGCGCGCGGCACAAGCCTCAGGCGACGTGAGTGGCGCGCAGTCGTTCTACGCCCGGCTCGCCTCGGTTTGTTCCCCGGCAGCCGACCGCCCGGAGCTCGCCGAAGCCAAGACTTACCTCGCCCAGAAATAAAGCCTCACTCTTCGCGGAAGGTAGCAAGCCAGCAGGCTTACTGAATCTTATTGTGCTGCGCGTTCCCGCCCCATGCGTACCAGCCGTCAGCATCCTTGCTGCCAGTCTTCAGGCAAATCAGGCGCCCATCGGAAGTCCCGGCATAAACATTTCCCTTTGCCAGTGCCGGCTGGAAAGCGATCGGCGCCTTCATTGCGTACGAAAATCCGACACCGCCATCACTCTGCCGCACGGAAACGAGGTAACCAGCCGCTCCCGCAAGGTACAGGTAATCGCGGCCTACCGCGGGCGGCGAGAAAACCTGCCCACCCGGCCCAGAATGTGTTCCGACCACTTCGGTCTGCCAGGATTGTTTACCGTCTGAAGCGCGCACGGAGTTAATAAAATTCCCCTGCGCATTCAGGATTTGTCCCTTGCTCACGGCCGCGCGCGAACCCTGATACGCCCATGCGCCAACCACCGAATTTACGCCGACTGCGCCGTTGGCCTCTGCAAGCTTTGCAGATGCCGGAGCAGCGCTGAAGCCCACCGAAGAATCCAGAGAAGTCACAGCCTGCGCCGATAGAGCCACGCCACCGCCTCCTCCTTCCTTGAGGTAGTCCGCTTTGCTCTTGGCAATTAAATCCTTGTCGCGCGCGTTTCCCTGCTTGGCGTCCACGCGGGCTAAACCCTCTACCGTTTCCTTTCCCGCCTGCGCCTTGCGCGTTTCGTAGAGCTGCCCGTTGGCAATCACCGGCGCGCTCGTAGCCGCATTCGCTTTTACCCACACCACCGAGCCGTCCGCCGCATTCAGCGCGTACGAAGTGCCGTTAAAGGTGGTGAAATAGACCGTTCCATCGGAGACCACCGGCGCGGTGATCACGTCGCCCGAAATCTCTTGCTCCCAAATGTGCCTGCCCGTGCTGAGTTCCGCCGCGAGCAGCCGATGGCTGCCGCCAGGCGACGCCGGACGCGGATGAAACTCCACCGGTTTCGCAGGCCGCCCCGTGGCGGCCGGATGCGCCATAAAGAGCACGCCTTTATCGATCGCCGGCTGGCTCATCAGTGGATCACCCAGCCATTCTTGCCAAATAATGCGTCCCCTCCGCTCATCCACTACCACCAACGTGCAGCTCTCGGTGTTGAATGCCACCATCCCCTCGGCCACCACTGCGGCCGTTGGCCCGTCGTCGCTGGTCTGGATCTTCCAAATGATCTTCCCTGTCTCAGAGTCCACGGCATAAAACTCGTGCGAACCATACCCGCCGCCCACGAAAAGCATCCCGTCGGCATAAGCAGGCGTTGCGATGGGCCGCCCGCCCGGGAGCCGCAGGACCCAGCCGCTCTTTCCGTCGGGAGTGCCAAACGAAACGGCTTCTAGATCGCGGGTAGTCGCCGGCAGATTCACATTCATTGCCACGCTCAAATCGATGCGCCGCGCAGCCGCCTTAGCAGGCCTGTCAGCGGCCTTGTCCGTCGCCGTCGTCGCGGACTTTGCCTCTTGCCGTGAATCCGGCGTGGGCAGGGCAGAAACGCCCAGGAGCAAGCTAATGCTGGTGCAAAGCGATAACGTCCAGGCAGTTGGGGAAGACATGGGAACCTCCATGGCGCGACGCGCTTATCGGTGGCAGTCGCGCTCGGAGGTAGAACGTCCTAGGCGAGAAATCTTGCAAATAGAGTTCTCTGTCCGGCTGCCGAGTCTTCGTTTCCTAACTGGAAATCCTTCAACGGAGTCGTACTTGACCCCGCAACCATTCCCGTCTAAGCTTCGTCTTAGTAGTCAAATGCACGCCAGAACTCAACGCATCCGCATCTTGGCGATGCTCCTCGGGATCATTTTCCTGGGAGCGCAATTCCATTTTTGTACCGACTTTACGGCCACGCCTTCTGCGTCTCACATTTGCCCTATCTGTTCCACGGCAGGCTCTGCAGTCGCCACACATTCTCTGAGCGTTGCGATCGCCCCGGCTACGAACCGGCTCGAGATCGTTTCTGCGGTTATTTCGATTTCCTCCGCATTCCCGCGCGCTACCTCCCCGCGTGCGCCTCCCGCCTTCTAGCTAGCTGT
>QHYN01000107.1 GCA_003224145.1 Acidobacteriota bacterium | reverse complement strand
GCGGTAACGCGCGAAACCGGCACCCTCGCTGGTGCGGCACGCTCCTACCGCGACATTGTGGTACGGTTCCCTCTGGATTTTTTTCTCCAACTCCGGCGCGAAGGCGCTGAGGTCCGTCGTTTCAAACCGAACCACCGACCAGGAGCGCGTGCCCGGCGGTTCCGCATTCGAATCACAGGCTTTCCGCGCGTCACCGGGCGCTCCCGTCACGCGCCATCCTTTCGCCGTGAGCAATGCAGTCACCTGTTTCTCCTGCTGCTCCAAGCTAAGATTCGCTAAAGATTGGGAGAAATCTTCGACGGCGAAAAGGCCTCCCGTTCCGCGCACCACAGCGATGCCGACGGCCGTTACCCGCGGATCAAGAATATTTTTGCGGTGGCCGAGAGAGTACATCCATCCAGCGTGAATGATGCGGGGATCCTTGCCCACCGCAATGTTCTCCTCGATGAACGCAAAGCGGGCGCCAGCAGCAGTAAGGCGCGCGTCCAGCGCGGGCTCGCCGGGAACCTGGTGTTCGAGGATATTCAGATTGAGCATAAGAAGAGCGTGCTTGCGGGCGGCCTTGAACAGAGCGTCGTCCCACTGGAGTTCAGGAAGGGACTGCGCTGTACGTTCGGCGTTGAGCAATTCGAAGAGTTGGCGTTCGGAGTCGTTGCGCCGAAGCGTTTGCGACGGCGCGCTGGCGGAGATGAAAAGGAAAAACAAAAATGCAACAACTGACGCGGCCGGACGAAACACAAACTTTTCAAACGCACGCGGCGAAAATTCGGAATTTTTCCTGCGCACGAAAAATCAGCCGCGCACGCGAACGGCGCTGAAGCTGAGGACGACGTGGCCGCCGGCCGTGGGTCGGCCAAAGCTCATCATCGGGCTGAAGCGCGAGAAGAGCAGCATCTGATCCAACTGGCGGCGAAGTTCAAGGCTGCTGGGCCCGGAGAGAATTTGATAACCGGTCATGTGTCCCTGTGCGTCGACGGTGACATCCACCAAAAGACCGTGCGGCAAGGAAAGTTCGGGATCGTGCTGCTCGGGGGCCCAGGATTGCGGATAATCCGAAAGCGAAACCAGTTCCGCGGGGCGCATGACATTGATCGGCACATCGTTCTCGACGGCGCGCACGGTAATGCCCGGAACAATCATCTGGAAGACGAGAGCAAAGACCAGAATCGCGGAGAATAAGCCACCCGTAGCCGGAACAGTCAGCGGGCGGAACACATTGTCGAGCAGAATTTCCGCGCGGTCTTTCAAGTGGCGGAAACGGCTCGGCCAATCCTGCGAGTGCTGGGCCTGCGCGGCGGCCACTTTGATGCGCACGGCAAGATCCGCGGGAGGAACATCTTTCGGAACGCGAGACAACAGCACGCTCAACTTACGGAAACTTTGCAACTCCTCGCGGCAAGCGTTGCAGCCTTCCAAATGTTCGCGAATCGCGGCGCGTTCTCTCACGCGTCCGACGCCCGTCATGGCGTCATCGAGATAACCAGCCAAATTTTTCCGTACCGTAGTGCACTTCATGGGAGACCCTCCCTCGCGGAACTGGGCCGCGGGGACCTGCTGTGTAACAAAACCGTGACGCGCCTCGCCGCCGAGAATGCGTCACCGAAAGGTGTCGGCTGCTGCGCCGAAACCGAGCCGTGCGAAGATGTCTGTGCCGACGCGTGTTTCCATTTGCGCTCGGTCAACAGGGGCTCGAGAATTTCCTTCAGCGCGCGGCGCCCGCGTAGAATCCTGGACTTCACCGTGCCCACGCTGCACTCCAAAACTTCGGCGACTTCCTCGTAACTGAGGTCTTCGAGATCGCGCAAAATCACGGCGCTGCGAAACACCTCGGGAACCTGCTGCAACGCACTCTGCACGGCCACCCGAATCTCCTGCGAAGCCAGTTGCTCGAACGGCGTGGCGCCAAGATCTTCAACCTCGATGCGCGCTCGCCCTTCCGCCGGCTGGGCATCGATGGAAACATTTTTTTGCGCATGGCGCTTGAACCAGCGCTTGTGGTTCAGCGCCTCGCGAATGGCAATGCGATAGAGCCACGTTTTCAAAGAGCTGCCCCGGTGGAAATTGCGGATGCCGCGAAAGGCTTTCAAGAAAACTTCCTGCGTGCCATCGGCGGCGTCGGAAGTGTCGCCCAGCATGCCGAGAATGAGGTTATAGACCGGCGCATGATAGTGCGTGACGAGCCAGTCGAAGGCCGTCTCCGAGCTGGCTTGCAGCTCGTGGACGAGTTCGGCTTCATCGCGGCCCCAACTCAGGGCACTAGCCCAATCGGACACTGCCGGCCTTTCCGGCCCGAGTCAATTTTCACCATCCTGACCGGATGGGAAATCAGCATCCTTACCAGATGCGCGCTCGGGCCACCTTGCACGTCGATCCATCTTTAGAACGATGGACCCAGGCACGACTTGCGATCCCGGCCATGCCGGGACCTTCAACCGGGAACGGCGTCGAACACATGCCGGACCCGCTGTCCGCTCTTCTCTTAGACACCGGAGAGGGCGGAGTTGTTTCCCGGTTACAGGGCCCATTGTGGCACCGTGCGGCGGCCGGCGCAATGGGACCATCCGACAGAAACCGTTGCAACGTTCAAAGGTTGGAAAGTCAGAATGTTGAGAAGCACCCTGCTCCCCCAGAACGAATTCGTTCCAAAATGGAAAGAATACCCCCACACCCCGGCAGTTTTCGTAAGAATGGCAAACAAAGGACTTACAGCATACGGAACTTGGAAGAGTATACGGAACTCTGGAGAGCAAAGAGAGGGGTACACACTCCCGGGCATGTTGTAAAAATATCAAAAAAAAGGAGTTACAAGATTTGATTGTTGTAAGTGAGTGAAAACAAAGAGAGGGCAAACTGCGAGACAAGTGCGTGCGCACCGGGCGAAGAGCTAGCGACGAGGCAGAAAGGGTGGGGTGGCGGGGGCGCATAAAGAAGTGGTACGGGCAAACCATGCCCGAGCAGCAAAGCCATTATACCACGTGGTTACGTATTGTCAATAGAAATATAAGTGGTCTGTTTTCCGTGGGATAGAGGCCCGAGCGGAAGAGGAAGAAGAGCGCACCCTTTGATGAACCAAACCCCAAAGGGATGCGGCACCCCCTTCTCCATCAGCGGGTTAGGGGCCTGCCACCCGCCAACCCAGGAGGTCTTGACGGATCGAGGGTCAACCCACCCGCCCGCGTGCAAGGCAAAGAGGAAGAGAGATTCCTCTCTGCGCAGCCAGACGCTTTCGCAGGAGCGAAAGCGGAAGAAAAAATCGGCCTGCTCCGTTCGGAATGACGGAGGGCGTGAACGTGGATTAGGGCTTGGGTGGTTCCTTCGCCGGGGTTGCGGCAGGGGCTGAGGTCTTGGTATAGATGATCTTCTTCGTGCCGCCGTCGCAGGTGCCGACGACTTTGCCTTCCGCGTCCTTGTCCTTCGCGACGATTTCCAGGGTGTAGCCCTTCACGCCCTTGGCGTCGAGCTTCTTGGTGATTTCATCCTTCAGCTCTTCGCAAGGCTTTGCCGCTTGTGCGTGAGCGGGAACGGAAACAAATAATAGAACGCCCATTGCCGCCAACAGTTTCATGGTGTGACCTCCGTGGCTGGATGCCGGATCACCACGGAGCATAGCATCGGTTCAGCGCATCCAGCCGCCCGCCCCGCAGCACGTTCACCCTAAGAGATACGGGTGGGTTCAGGCGGCGAGGCGAGGGGCGGCCACCCGCCAAGACAAGCAAGAGAAGGCAAAGTCAAAAGCCCCGCCCTCCAAAACCGAGGACGGGGCACCCGAAATGGTCAAGGGGTTTACGTCGGCACCACCCGTCCAGGCATCAAGACGATTTGGTGACGAAGGTTAGGGCACGCGGGCCTTGCAGGCTCACTTAGGCTGTGCCACCCGCCCAGGCATGGGGAAACCCGCCGACAATGGGCAACAAGAAATTACTTAGTCATGCAGAGCGAAAGCAAACTGGAAATCATGGCGCGCATGTCCGACTCCGCATAGGATGCAGGAAAGCGCGAGCTGCGGGCCAACATGTGGTCGCGGAGCATGCCTTCGATCGCTCCCATCAGGGCCGAACGAAAAGCCTGGGGGTGGATGTTTGGTGCCAATTCGCCTTGCGCGGCTAATTCTTTCAGAATCCCATCCAGCATCTTTATAAATTCTATGAACCCAGGCACCAAGACGATCAAGTGTCCGTCGCCGCGCATGCGTCGGCCCTCAAGCAAGAACAGAGTCCGTATCGCGGCGTCCTTCTCCAGAAAGCCGAGCACCATGTCAATCAGGACCCTAAGCTTCTCGCGAGTGGATACAATATTTTCAGTAGCGAGACGCACCGCCGGGTTAATCTGTTCCCAGGCGTACTCGAAAATAGCCTCGAGGAGCCCCTGCTTGTTCGTGAAGTGCTTGATGAGCTGGGACTGGCTAGTGCCGGCCAGCCGGCAGATGGCTGCGGTTGAAGTGCTCTCGTAGCCGCGGTCGGCGAATAGGTCTTTCGCAGCCTCCCGCAACCGGTCATGACTCGATGTCAATACCGCTGTCTTGTGAACCGGCACCCTCTTACCCTCATGCGGCTGTAACTACTAAACCGCAGCGCTATGATACTACCGACTTCGCTTCGTTAACGAGCCTCCAAGAAAGCAGACATGGACTTTCCGCATATTGGCCTGCATTTTGTGGCACTCGAACCCCCGAAAAAAGACTTGACACGCATAAATAGTAGTGACACTATCCACAGTCGTTGTGAAACCGTTTTCAGGCGTACTAACACCTTCGGAACACCGTCGTCGTACTACGATTTTAGGACAAGGAGGACACAATGACCAAGCCCTTGTCGTTAGCGGTCGCGGTCACAATTGCCGCATCGTTGGCTGGCGCGGTTTTGTTTCTTGCCCGGCCGAGCCCCACCTTCCTGCAGCCGGCTATAGCCTTTGCCTCCGATATTCTCGGCTTCACCAAACAGGTTTCGTCGAGCAGCCAGACAAATGCGACGGAGCCGTCGGTCGCTGTCGACCGGGCTGATGGCACGGTCTACGTCGCCTGGCAAGCGAGTGGGACGCACGTGGCTCGTTCGGACGACGGCGGGCGCACGTTCACGCAGGAACTGTCCAAGTCTGATGTCGGCGATGTGGATATCCGGGTCGGTGGGCCAACGCCTTGCGCCGCAATAACGGCGACCTGCATACCAGGGAAGCATCGCGTATATGTGTCGTCCATTGAGGAGCTGCCTTTACCTCTCCAGACCCATCTCGCCTACAGCGACGATCGCGGGGCGAACTGGACTATCAACAATCTCGCCGCGTTCAACCCGTCGTTCATCGACCGTCCCTGGCTGGCGGTCCACCCAAGCCAGGTATCGGCGACTCAAGACCAAGTTTATATCGCGTACCACGACTTCTCTGCCAGCCAGATCAACGTGGCGGCTTCGAACGATGGCGGCCAGGATTTCGGACCCTCGGTGGACGTTCTCGCGCAGAACGCACTGGCGGAAACTGAGTCCTTCTGCAACACCGTGCCGAGCGGCATCGAAGTGGATCCGGAGACCGGCGAAGTTTATGTCGAATGGATCACCGCGGACCCGGTCCAGAACACGTCTATGGGTTGCAATATTACCCAGATCCAGAATTTTCATCAGGTATGGGTCGCCCACTCGCCGCCGGCGCAAGGCACGAGCCTGGCGACAATCACCACCACCTGGGATGCTCACATGGTCTTCGACGGCAATATCGGCCGGTCGTGGCAGACGAACACCGATCGGATCTTCGCCACTCTTGCCGTCGATGATTCCGGTGTTTCTGGCGTGCCGGGTAACGTCTATTCCGTCTTTCCTGACAACTTGGCCGCTCCCGGCGTGAACGATATCTGGTTCTCGCACTCGCCCGACAAGGGCGCGCACTGGTCATTGCCCGTAAAAGTTAACCAGGATTTGGGGACTCATTATTTCCCATGGGTCGCGGCCGGGAGCACGGGCCGCGTCGACTTTATCTGGCTGACGACGCCAGATCTCAACCCTTCTGATAGCGCGCTGTCGCCCTGGACTGTTACGTTTGCGCAGACCACGAGCGGCACCTCGGCCACGCCGAAGTTCAATCAGACCAGCGCCTTGAGCAACGTCATGCATGTGGGCGGCATTTGCACGACGGGGATCTTCTGCTCCGTCACCGGCGGCAACCGCGACCTGGCGGACTCCATTTCCATCGCCATCGACCGGGGCGGCAGCGCAGCTCTGGCCTGGACCGACCAAGGGAATGTGCTGAACGGTCCCACCCGTATTACCTACGGGTGCGTCACCGCGCAGCAATCCGCCCTTGTGGGAGCAAATAAGGGCCAAAGCTGCAAGGGTCCGGCAGGGCCTTGATGTCCAATGAAAATAACGAGAACTGAGGAGGAGAGTACGAAAGTTCAGAAAGCTCGATTAACACTTTCGGAACACCGTCGTGGTACTACGATTTTGATTCTCCCGAGATCCAGATCGGCCGGAGAGGCAAGGAGAGAGAAGCAATGAAAAAGCTACGGATGTTGTTCTTGTTGGGAGGCACGTTGCTGCTTGGCGTCGCTCCCCTCGCCGCCCAGAATAGCGTTGTTGTCCTGGGGGGAGGGCCACAACCGTCGAACACGACCGGCTGCTCCTCCCTTCCAAATTGTATTCTGGCGAGCTTTGACGGGAGCTCCAACAGTCATAACGGAGACATTACCGCGCCGATCTCGGCGAACTTCTACTACGCCGGCGGTGCGCAGACCCCAGTTACTCCCTCCGCCGCGGCGGGGGCAATCTGCCTGGCCGATAGCCGTATGTTCACCGGGTTGTTCGCCACCGAGGTCGCCAACTGCCAGGCAGGGGGCACCCCCACGAACCCGGTCCTTGCTGTCCTGATCATTCGCGACAGTGGAGTCCTCACCGAGGGCACTACCCCTGTATTTCAAATATCCACGAAGGATGGGGACTTCTTGACAAATACGGTGGGGTTCAATGCGAGGAACCACCTCTCGGACTTCCCGATTCGAATCAATGTGGCCCTGGCCCCCCCGAACCCCGCAAACCAGCACAACTGTGCGACCAATCAGGCCGGCCCGGCATTCGTTGGTCCCGGAACCGCGAATTACACCCCCAATGAGAGTCTGTGTCTGCCCGCCGGGGCGGGGCAGGCCGTCGAGCCCAGCATGACCGTAGACGCGCAGGGCACGATCTACGTCGAGTCCATCCGCGGAGTCCCAGGGGGCCTTGACCTATGGCGCTGGTTTAAAACTGAAGACGGTGGACCGAACGCCGACGGAACCCTGCCGTTCAAGTACGAAGGTCAGCCTGATTGCGGCATCTTCGTTACTCCTTTTTGCACTGCGAGCGGGTTGGCGCCGGGAGGAGGCGATGGAGATGTCGCCGTGAACGGTCCGGACTCCTCGAACATGAACACTCCAAATCTGGCTGTGGTCAGCCTCACGGCGGCGGAAGTTACAGGCAGCCAATCCACCAACCGTGCGGATACGTTCAGCACTCCGAACCCAGCCACGGCGGGCGTTCCCTTCGACGATCGCATGTGGTTAGACGCCCTGGACGATCCGAATCACGTCTACATGGAGTACCACGATTTTGGAACAACTTCGCAAATCTTTGTGCAACGCTCGAACAATGGAGGCTTCACCTATACGGATGCCCTGGGGACCGCGATTGACGCTGCAACCGAGCCGAGCGTCGGTCCTCCTACCGGCAATATCGCAGGCCAGATCAAGGTGGACCACAGCAGCTGCGCGAGCCACGGCAACCTGTACCAGATCTTTGTGGGCCCCGACAACCCGGTGGACAACGCGCAGAACAGCAGCAGTTTTTTTAACGCTGCTTACGTGGGCGTGGCCTCGAACGTGAGTCTTACGAGTCCCACACTATCGTTCACTGACACCAAGATCTTCAGTTGCGGGGCGGGTTCGACGTGTCCCTCCGGCGTCGGCCTCGGCAATCTGTTTCCCGCGCTCGCGGTAGACAACTTCGGGTTCCTGTACGCCACCTGGTCGGATAACGCCAACATCTATTACTCGTTCTCCCCCACTCACGGG
>QHYN01000106.1 GCA_003224145.1 Acidobacteriota bacterium | reverse complement strand
GAAGGATCTCAGCTGATGATGCGTGCTTGCAATATCCGTTGAGATTCTTCGTCCATCCTTGTCGGATGGACTCAGAATGACAGTTCTGAGGGAATCTCTCCTCGATCTCTGCGCGGAGAAAGCGTAAACACAATGCCTCCAGCACCACAACAAATGCCGGAACGCCAGCCAATCCCTGGCGTGAAGAATCTGGTCGCCGTCGCGAGCGGCAAAGGCGGCGTGGGCAAAACCACCGTCGCCGTGAATCTCGCGCTAGCCCTTGCCAAGCTCGGCCATAAAGTCGGCTTGCTGGACGCCGACGTCTATGGCCCCAACGTGCCGATCATGCTCGGCACGGTCCAAGAACCGCAGGCCACCGCGGACAAGCACATCATTCCCGTGCAGGTGCAGGGCCTGAAAATGATTTCCATGGGCCTGCTGAATCCAGGTGATAAGCCGGTGATCTGGCGCGGGCCGATGCTGCATAGCGTGATCACGCAATTTTTGCGCAGCGTGGAGTGGGGCGAACTGGATTACCTGATCATCGATCTTCCACCCGGCACGGGCGACGTGCAGTTGACGCTGATTCAGACCGTGGCAGTCACCGGCGCCGTCGTGGTCACCACGCCTTCGGTCGTGGCGCTCGCTGACGTGCGCAAAGCCATCGAAATGTTTCGCCAGGTCAATGTGGAAGTGCTCGGCGTGGTCGAGAACATGAGCACGTTTGCGTGCCCGCACTGCGGCAAAGCGATTGACATCTTCGGCCACGGTGAAGGCGCGAAGACCGCCGTTGCCTACGGCGTGCCGGTGCTCGGCGAAATTGAAATCGATCCCCGCATTCGCGTCGGTGGAGATACAGGCAAGCCCGTTGCCGCGCTCGGCGAGTCCACGCCCGCCGCGCAAAGCCTCTACAAAGTGGCCCGCGCCGTCGCCAACCGCCTCGAGGAAATTGCCGGCACCACCGGCGGCCCAGCGGTTCAGATCGATTGAGATTTCAGGCTTCTTTTGTTTTCGTGGAATTTTGCAGAGCTTCGATCTTGGCCAGCAGACAGTTCCGGCAGAGGCATCCCTCCGCATCGGGCGGCATCGGGACGACGGGAGGCAATTCCGCGCACCAGCAGCCGCCTTCCGGCTTGCAGGTCATCGCAGCACCGCATTGTGCGCAGCGGGTTTCCACAGGGCCATAATGGCGCAGTTGCGGTGGCGCGTCCAGCATTGCGCGGTGCTTGCAGATTGGGCTTCCTTGTCAGTCGTGCAACGCGGATGATATCTTGACGTGATTTGGTAAGAATAGGGACACGATTGGCTCGACAACCTGACATCCGGCCCTATCGCGGCAAGCATCCGCAAATTGCGGCTTCGGCGTATATCGATCCCGCCGCGGTCGTCATCGGCGACGTGGTCATCGGCGAGGATTGTGGCGTCTGGCCGTGCGCGGTGATTCGCGGCGACGTGCACTCCATTCGCATCGGCGCGCGCACCAACATTCAGGATGGTTCCGTGCTGCACGTCATGCGCGATGAATACGCGCTGATCCTGGGCGATGACGTGACCATCGGCCATTCCGTGACGCTGCACGGTTGCACCATCGAGTCGCGCTGCCTCGTCGGCATGGGCGCGGTCATTTTGAACGGCGTGGTCGTTGGCGCCGGCAGCATCGTGGCCGCGGGCACACTGATTACCGAGCGCACGGTGATTCCGCCGGGCAGCCTGGTAATGGGTTCGCCGGGTAAAGTAAAGCGCTCGCTGCGCGAGATTGACAAAGCCACCATCGATTCTTATGCCCAGCGCTACGTCAGCTACAAAAATATCTACCGCGAGGAAATGGCGAGTGGCGAGTGATTCTCGTTTTGTCATTCCGTGCGCTGGGCGGAGAGATTCCTCGCTGCGAAGGCCGACCGCTTCGCAGGAGCGAAGCGGAAAGAAGAAACGTCGGCCTTCTCCGCTCGGAATGACAGTTTGGGTGGTAGAGGAGCGTTCGTAGTGAGCGAAGGCGCAGCCAAAAAAGAGGAGAAGCCGCGCAAGTTTCAAGCGATCCGTGGCACGCGCGATCTTCTGCCCCCGGAGACGACCCTCTGGAACCGCGTCGAGCAAACCGCCCACGAAGTCTTTGCCACCTTCGGCTTCGGCGAAATTCGGGTGCCACTGTTTGAGCGAACGGACCTTTTCGCAAGATCTATCGGCGAAGATACCGACGTGGTATCCAAAGAGATGTATACATTCCTCGATCCGCCTGCATGGCTTGAAATCTTCGAAAAGCGTGGGAATGTCAAGGATGTGGATCGAACCGAGACAACTTTTACAATCAAGAATCATCTCCCCAATGAGGACTTTATCGCCGAAGTCCTGAGCCTAAGACCGGAGGTGACGGCGAGCGTTTGCCGGGCATACATCGAGCATGGGATGCAGCAACTTCCTCAGCCAGTGAAGTTGTACTGCATCGGTCCGATGTTCCGACGCGAACGGCCGCAGAAAGGGCGTTACCGCCAGTTCTATCAGATTGACGCAGAAGTGCTGGGCGGCCCCGATGCGCCCGGCATAGACGCGGAAGTCATCGAAATGGTGATGACGTTTTTTGAGCGCGTAGGCCTGGAAGGCGTTCAACTGGGTATCAACTCCATCGGCGACAAAAACTGCCGTCCTAAATACGTGGAGCTGCTTCGGGTGGAGCTCCTGAAAGTAAAGGACAAGCTCGGGCCCGACAGCCAGCGGCGCATTGAGACGAATCCGCTGCGCGTGCTTGATTCAAAACTCGAAAGCGAGCAGAAGATCATTGAAAAGCTGCCTCGCATCGCCGACCATCTCTGCAAGGACTGCGCGGAACATTATGCGGCGGTGAAACGTGAGCTCCATTTGCGGGGCGTGAAATACCAGGAAAACTGGAGGCTCGTGCGAGGGCTGGACTACTACATGCGCACCACGTTCGAGATCACCGCGAAGGGTCTGGGTTCGCAAAACGCCGTCTGCGGCGGCGGCCGCTACGATGGCCTGGTGGAATTGCTCGGCGGCCCGCCGACAAAAGGCATCGGCTTCGCCATCGGCGAAGACCGTCTCATTTTGTCGCTGCAGGAAAGCGGCAAAGGCGTAGCGGCGCAAGGCCGCGACGTGTACATCGCCTGGATGGGCGAAAAGGCCTACGCGGCGGCGATCCGTGCCGCGAAGACATTACGTGCCGCGGGCCTCAGTGTCGAACTGCCGCCGGTCGAGCAAAAATTCGGCAAGGCCCTCGGCCAGGCTGACAAATTGGGCGCTCGTTACGCCCTCATCCTCGGCGATAATGAAGTGTCGAGCGGCGAATGGACGCTGAAAACGCTCGCGACTGGCGAGCAGCAAAAACTGACGGAGCCGCGGCTTCTCGAATTTCTGAAGAAGTTGTAGTGGCGGGTCTTTCGCGGCGTTTGCGTCCCGGTTCTGACCGGGAAGACCCGCGCTTTTGTGGCACAGGCTTCAGCCCGTGCAGAACACCTGAACTTGGCAATGAGAAAAGAAAGAACACAGCCTAAAGTCTGTGCCACCTAAAGAGGGGAAGACGTGCTCGATTTTCTCGGTAATCTGAAGCGCACGCACTACTGCGGCGAATTGCGCGCCAAGGACGAGGGGCGCGACGCCATTGTTATGGGCTGGGTGCACCGCCGCCGCGACCTTGGCAATTTGCTCTTTCTCGACGTGCGCGATCGCACCGGCATCGTCCAGGTGGTCTTCAACAAAGAGACGCAGCCCGCGGCCCACGGCAAGGCCGAACAGGTGCGCAGCGAATTTGTCGTTGCCGTCGAAGGCAAAGTCGTCAAGCGCCAGAAAGCCAATCCCGAGCTGGCCAGCGGCGAAATCGAGCTGGTCGCTGCGAAGCTGCACATTCTCAACAACGCCAAGACGCCGCCCTTCCCGGTCGAAGAGGAAATCAACGCCGCCGAAGAGACGCGCCTGCGCTTCCGCTATCTCGACCTGCGCCGCCCGAAGCCGCACCGCAACCTCGCGCTGCGCCACAAAATTATTCTCGAAATTCGCAAGGTCATGGACGAGATGGGCTTCATCGAAGTGGAAACGCCCATGCTCACGCGCTCGACGCCCGAAGGCGCGCGCGATTATCTCGTGCCCAGCCGCATCCATCACGGCCACTTTTATGCGCTGCCGCAGTCGCCGCAGATTTTCAAGCAAATCCTGATGATTGCCGGGCTGGACAAATACTTCCAGATCGTGAAGTGCTTCCGCGATGAAGATTTGCGCGCCGATCGCCAGCCGGAGTTCACGCAGCTCGACCTGGAGATGTCATTTCCGCGCCAGGAAGACATCTTTCACGTCATCGAGCAGGTGATGGTGCGGGCCTGCGCCGTCGCGGACATCAAGGCCCAAGCGCCCTTCCCGCACATGCTGTACAAAGACGTCGTCCGCAAGTACGGCAGCGACAAGCCCGACATGCGTTTCGGCATGGAGCTTCGCGACGTAACGAATTGCTTCCCCGAAGAGGCCAAGCAAAAGCTGCAAATCGATGGCAGTGTGTTTGCCCTGGCGGCTTCGGGCGCGGCGGGCTATTCACGCAAGCAACTCGACGACTTGACCGAAAAAGCGAAGGCGCTGAAGGCACGCGGCGCCTACTTCGTGAAGGTGACGCCGGAAGGTTTTTCATCCACCGTCGAAAAAATGATCGGCGCGGAAAACGTGAAGAAACTCGCCGAAGCGTGCGGCGCAAAGCCCGGCGATCTCATTGTCGCTGTTTCTGCGAAGGAACAAATCAAAGGCACGGAAGCCGCCGCGCTGATCGCCGGGCAATTGCGCTTGCAACTGGGCGAAGCGCTCGGCCTCATCGACAAATCGCAATGGAAATTCCTGTGGATCACGGGTTTCCCACTTTTCGAATGGAGCGAAACGGACAAAACCTGGGTCAGCGCGCAGCATCCGTTCACCGGCATCGTGGACGAAGACCTGGAAAAACTCGAATCCGCGCCGTGGGACGTGCGTTCCAAAGGCTACGACCTCGTGCTGAACGGCTACGAACTCGGCTCCGGCAGCATCCGTATTCACCGCCAGGATATTCAGGAACGTTTGTTCAAAGCCCTCGGCCTGACCGAAGAACAGCTTCGCCGCCGCTTCGGCTTTTTTCTCGATGCGCTGACCTACGGCACGCCGCCGCACGGCGGCATCGCGCTGGGCATCGATCGCGTGGTCATGCTCCTCGCTGGCGAAAAGTCCATTCGCGAAGTTATCGCCTTCGCCAAGACCACCGCCGCGCAGGATCTAATGGCTGACTCGCCCAGCGAAGTCGATGCCGCTCAGCTCGACGATCTCGGCCTTGCCATCAAGCAAAAGAAAAAAGCCGCCGAATGATATTCTTGGGGATGAGATCGGAGTTTGGAGTCGGTGTTGCAGCCAGCAAAGGCTTTCTTCAGGGGCTGAAGCCCGCTGAAAACGAACCGTTTGCGTGGGAGCTAAAGCTCCCACCTCCTAAAGAAGCGGAGTTGCGGCCCGGCGCAGGCTGTTTAGCCCCGACATCAAGATATGCGTTGCAAAGGCTTTAACCACTCAGATGGTCCTTTTCTTAGGAGGCCGGGGCTTCAGCCCCGGCGCAAGAGAAGGCCAGCAAGGGGGCTTTAGCCCCTGAGGAAAGCTTGTGAATGTCGACACCTACACATAGAACTGCCGCAGGCACCTCCTACTTTGTCACCACAAAATGCTGGCAAGGGCGCCGCATTTTTCAGGTTCCGGAAATCGCCGACATTCTTCTGCGAACTATTTTCGATTACCGCGAGCGCAAAGCCTATCTGCTTCACGAATTTGTCCTCATGCCCGATCACCTCCATCTCCTACTGACGCCAGGTCCAACAACGACGCTTGAGAAGGCGATCCAATTAATCAAAGGCGGTAGCTCGCATCAAATTCATAAAGAGCGCAATCAAAGGATGGAAATCTGGCAAGAAGGCTTTTACGATTGGACCATTCGGGATGCGCATGATTGGGAGGCCAAGGTCGATTACATCCGAATGAATCCAGTTCGCGCCAAGCTCGTTCAAGTACCTGAAGACTGGCCGTACTCTTCCGCCAGCAGAAAATCTGATCTCGACCCGATTCCACCGAAGTACTTGCAGACTTCAGGGGCTAAAGCCCACCTCTCTTCGCCCACAACGCCGGGGCTGAAGCCCCGGCCTCCTAAAGAAGAAACAGCGCCCGGACCTAAAGGTCCGACCCCCAACACCTTGTCGAAGGCCGCATCATGAGCCGGATACGCATATTGCCGGAGGCGGTGGCGAATAAGATCGCGGCGGGCGAAGTTGTCGAGCGGCCCGCGTCGGTGGTGAAAGAGCTGCTCGAAAACGCCCTCGATGCTGGCGCAAAAACCATTCGCATCGAGGTGGAAGCCGGTGGCAAGCGCATGATCCGCGTGACCGACGACGGTCACGGAATGACGCACGACGATGCGCTGCTGGCGTTCGAGCGCCACGCCACGAGCAAGCTGCGCACCGCCGACGATCTGCTCTCCATCGCCACGCTCGGCTTTCGTGGCGAAGCTCTGCCGTCGGTTGCGGCCGTTTCGCGGCTGCTGCTCGAAACACGCGACGAATCCGAGGCCGAAGGCACACGCGTCGAATTCGCCGGCGGAAAACTAGTCGGCGTAAAGCCCGCTGGTTTGCCCGCGGGAACGACCGTCAGCGTCGCCGACATTTTTTATTGCGTTCCCGCGCGCAGAAAATTCCTGAAATCGGACACCACGGAACTCGGCCACATCGCTTCACTCGTCACGCACTACGCCCTGGCGAATCCCGCAAAGCAATTTATTCTGACAACTCCGACGCAGGAGATCATCAACTGCGCACCGACGGAAAAGCTGACCGACCGCGTCTATCAACTTTTTGGCAAGCAAGCGCTCGATGAGCTGGTAGAAATTCCTTCGGTATCCGCGCCCTTTCGAGCTGCCATCACAGAGCCGGAACTCGAACCGGAGGAGGTAAAAGCCTCGCTCGCGGTAACCGGCTTTACGTCGCGTCCGGAAGTGCAGCGGCTCAATCGCAATGGCATCTACATTTTCGTGAACCGCCGCCTGGTGCGCGACCGGTTGATTCTGCATGCGATTCACGAGGCCTACCGCAATATTTTACCGCCGACTGTTTTTTCCGCGACGTTGCTTTTTCTCGAAATGCCGTACGACGAAGTCGACGTCAACGTGCATCCCGCGAAAATCGAAGTGCGCTTTCGCCGTTCGAATTTTGTGCACGACTTCACGCGCGACACCATTCGCCGGGCGCTCATGAGCGTGCGCCCGATTGCCAGTTTCGCCGCTGCTGCCGCGATCTCTATTCCGCAAACATCCGGTTACGGAAATGGAGCGTTTTCCGGAGGAGTCACGCCCGCTCCGGCCGAATCTGGAGTTCCCCGCGCAGTCATTCCTCCCATGGAAGAAATTGGTCTGGGCTCGGGCGTCGGTTCCGATGGCGGTTTCGATCTTGCAAGCGCGCCAATGCAACCTACCGAGCAGCGAATCCCGTTCACTTCGGGAGTTGCGTTCGACTCCGCCATCGCCCACGCTCCAATCTCAAGCGCTGGGAATTGGGCGGCGAATCTGGCCGCGCCGAGCGCGGATGCTCCCGCGACGCTGCCCCGCCCGGAACAAATCGCGGACCTCAAGCCTTTGGGCCAGGTCAGCGCCAGCTTCATTGTTGCCGTAAACGGCGAAGGCTTGTGGCTCGTGGACCAGCACGTGGCGCACGAACGCGTGCTGTTCGAACAGCACCTCGAAGCGAGGCGCGCCGGAAAGATTGAAGCGCAGCGCATGCTTATGCCGCTGGTGATCGAGCTTTCACCGCGCCAAATCGTTACGTTTGAAAAAATCGCCGAGGAACTCGGTGCAAACGGATTTGAAGTCGAACCTATGGGCCCGAAGAGCGTGGCGATCCAAGCGGTTCCGGCAGGCGTGGTCGCGCCCGACGCGGAAAAGTTGCTCCGCGAAATTCTCGACGGCATCGAACGCGAGAACGCGGCGATTTCCATCGAAACGCTGCAGGCAAAAATAGCCGCATCGACGGCGTGCCATGCGGCCATCAAGGTGAACATGCCGCTCGAGCAATCCAAAATGGAGTGGCTGTTGGACGCGCTCGCAAAAACCGATTGTCCGATGAGCTGTCCGCACGGCCGGCCGGTGGTGCTGCGGTATTCGATCAAGGAAATTGAGAAAGCGTTTCACCGGATTTGAATAAAGCGGCGAGTGACGGCGCGCGAGAGGGGAAATGGGCGATACACAAAAGACGGCGGTGATTTGTGGTTTGGCGAACAAGCGCAGCATCGCGTGGGCGATTGCGCAGAAGCTGCACGCAGCGGGCTGGCGGCTGGCCATCACGTATCAGAATGAGCGGCTCGAGCAGGAAGCCAAGGACTTGATTGCCGATCTGCCGGGTGCGGCGGGGTTCATGTGCGATGTTTCCTTCGACGATCAAATTGCGAAGCTCTTCGAACAACTGAAAACTCAATATGGCGTCTTGCACGGCGTGGTGCACAGCGTTGCGTTTGCTCCCGCCGAGGAATTGAAAGGCGAATTCGTGAACACCACTCGTGAGGGATTTCGCATCGCGCACGACGTGAGCGTATATTCGCTGATTGCCGTGGTGCGCGCCGCCGCCCCGCTGATGACGGAGGGTGGCGGAATTGTCACGCTGACCTACTACGGCGCGGAGAAAGTTGTTCCGAGATACAACGTGATGGGCGTGGCGAAAGCCGCATTGGAAGCGAGTGTGCGCTATCTCGCGTACGATCTTGGGCCGAGGGGCATCCGCGTGAACGCCATCTCCGCCGGGCCGATCAAGACGCTGGCCGCGCGCGGAATTTCCGGCCTGAGCGACATGCTGAAATCACACGCCGAGCGCGCGCCGCTGAAGCGCAACGTGGACCCGGCCGAAGTCGGCAGCACTGCTGCGTTTCTGCTTTCGGAGGCGGGCTCCGGCATCACCGGCGAAACCATTTACGTCGATTGCGGCTATAACATCATGGGATTCTAGGTAGCACAGGCATTCCTGCCGGTGCTGCTTTTGGACCGTTCAAGAGAAATGCACACAGCCAAGAGTGGCTGTGCTACCCAAATGCCACAACTCACGATTGCTATCGATGGCCCGGCAGGATCGGGAAAGAGCAGCGTGGCGCGGCGCGTGGCGGAGCTGCTGGGATATTCGTATCTCGACAGCGGCGCGATGTATCGTGCGCTGGCACTGAAGGCGCTCGAACGAAAAGTGCCGCTGGACAACGAGGCGCGTCTCGAAGGGCTCGCAAAAGAGACGCACATCGAGCTGAAACCGCCCACGCCGGAGCTCGAGGCGTCGGGCGCAAAAAACCGCGTGTTTCTGGATGGACGAGAAGTTACGCGAGAAATTCGATCACCGGAAGTCACGCAGGCAGCCTCGAAGCTTGCCACGATTGCGGCTGTGCGCCGGGTGCTGGTTGCCGAGCAGCAGCGTGCCGGAGCCGGCGGAGGCATCGTGATGGAAGGGCGCGATATTGGCACGGTCGTGTTTCCAAACGCCGAGCTGAAGA
>QHYN01000244.1 GCA_003224145.1 Acidobacteriota bacterium | reverse complement strand
TGGCCCTCTTGGAGGCGATGATGGCGCGCCTGTATTTGTTCGACTGCTCTTTAATAGCCCGAGATTTTGTTGCCACCCTGCTCTCGCTCACGCTTTTGATTACACCTCTCTGGGGCGCTCCCTCCGCTTCGTTTGGGACGGTGGTTTTTGCTGATCGCGCTCATGTGGGGTCCACCCTGGCTTCTGTCGGTGCAACCGTTTTTAGCGGAGACCGGCTGAGTACGGAACAAATGGGTAGCGTCCAGGTGCGTGCGGGCGCGGCCCGCTTGCTTCTCTCAGGCGGCAGCTGCGCTACCTTGATTCAGGATGAGGCCAGCAACGCCGCCACGCTTACGCTCGGCTCAGCCACTTTTTCCACGGCCAATTCAAAAGCTTTCGCCCTGCATGTGGCTTCCGCGGTGATTCGTCCGTACACCGACGGGCCCACCATCGGGAAGGTCACCGTCCTGGGCCCCAAGGAACTCGTCGTCCAGAGCACTCGCGGCTCGCTTTCTATCGCCGTCGAAGATGACGTGCGCGAAATTCCCGAAGGAGTCGCTTACCGCATCGTTCTTGATCCGAACGCGCCTAACCCACAGGGGCCGCGCGGGGCTGGCACCAAAGGCATAGGCGGGCCTCCCATTAAAGCTGCCAAGAGCAAGTTCATTTGGTACGTCATCGCAGCCAGCGTGGGCGTGACCATCTGGGTCGCTCACGAAATCCACGAAAGCGAAGATCGACCGTAAGCCACCTGCGCTGCCCATCTCCAGAAATCTTTCGATACCCTCTCTCTAATGAAGTTGTGGCGGCTGCACTTTCGATTGCGTGGATTTCGTTATCTAAGACTCTGGATTCCTTGTGGCTAGCGCGCGATCAACGTCGATTGGCTGGCAATGCATTCCCACTTGCCGTTTTGATTCAGCCACACGTTGGTGAAGCGCCCCCGGCGGTGAAAGGGTTTTCCTTTTTCGATTCCTTTGTCTCGGTAGATGCCCGTGCTCACGGCCACATTGTTGTTGTACAGACGCACGCTCACACCTTCGTTGTTGATCTGCTCCCCGGTGACGTCCCCGCTCTTGATGCTCGCCAGGAATTCCTGTTTGTTGCTCAGCGACCCGTCGTAGTCCACGTAAACCAAGTTGTCCGCCAGCAGGTTGGCGAGCGCGTTCACGTCCCTGTTTTGCTCGGCCTGGTCCCAGGCCGATTCCAGCGCAATGATTCTTCCCTCTTCTCCACGAGGTTTCACCTGCTGCTGGGCAATCCCAACAGCCGCGCACATGCAGAGCGTCGCGCACAAACCGATGGCCGCCTTCATAAGAGAACCTCCTCACAATGGAGTCATACCTGTAACAGGATGGCCCCAAAAAGTGACGCGATTCTAAGAGATTCATGGCAATCGCGCCAGCGCCTTGCCGACAGGATAGTGACACGGTTTGCCTGCGCGCCGCGTTCAGCGGTGCACCAAGGACGCTCTTCTGGGATGGTCTCTTTCCGCCGCCTGTTATAGAATGCCGCCACTCTATGCCGATGACCCGCCGGAAACTGTTGCTCTATCCCCGTAAACAACTCGACATTCGTTGGCGCGACCTCGCCGCAGGTATGCTCCGGTGTCTTGTCCCTGGGAACGCGGAGAAGTGCGAGGCCGCTCTCCGTCATCTGTTTGCTCCGGGGCAGCCCGTCCTGGTTACGTTCGCCGTGCGTGCAGCCTTCGACCTCTTCTTGAAGGCTCAGGGATGGTCCCCGGGCAGCGAAATTCTGATGTCCGCGCTCACCATTCGCGAAATGGCAGACATTGCCCGGAAACACGGCCTGGTTCCCGTCCCGCTGGATCTCAATCTCGAAAAACTCGCGCCGGAGGTTTCGGCAATGGAAGCGGCGATCACGCCGAAAACGCGCGCGGTAGTGATTGCACATCTTTTTGGCAGCCGCGTGGAGATGGACCCGTTCATCGCCGTCGCCAAACGTCACGGACTCCTGGTCCTGGAAGACTGCGCGCAAGCCTTCTCGGGCATGGATTACACCGGTCATGTGGAGACGGATGTGGCGATGTTCAGCTTCGGCTCCATCAAAACGGCAACCGCGCTCGTCGGCGCGCTCGTTCGATTGAAAGATCCCCAGCTTCTGCAAAAAATGCGCTCCCTCCAGCAAGGCTACCCACTGCAGAAGCGCACCGAGTATTTCCATTTGCTCTTCACCCACGTTCTCGTCAAGCTCTTCACCATTCCTCTTCTCTACGGCCTTTTTTACCGCGCCTGCATGTTCTTCGAAAAGGATTTCGACCAGGTGATCAACGCGGTGCGCAATCTGCCGCCCGAAGACGAAGAAGAGGATCTGGCGCTGATTCGCAAGCACCCGTCCGCCCCGCTCCTGGGGCTGCTGCGGCGGCGTCTCCGCAAGTTCAGCGCCGAGCGGTTGCGACAGCGGACGGAGGTGGCAGGAGAATTTGCGCGAGCGCTTCCTCCCGGCCTAACTTGCCTCGGCAGCGCCGCGCCCTTTCACAGCTATTGGGTGTTTCCCGTTCTCGTGGAAGCTCCCGACCGGTTTGCTGCCGCGCTTCGCACCTATGGATTTGACGCCACCACTGCGGGCTCCGCGCTCTACGTGGTCGAGCCGCCGCCGGGAGGCAAATTCCCCGCGCCCGAAAAATTGCGTGCCGCCTACCGCAAGCTGCTCTATCTCCCGGTCTATCCGGAAGTGCCTTCGCGCGCACGCAAGCGGCTCCTGAGTGCACTCTACGAAATTCAAAAAGAAACACCACACCTCCGGGTAATCGATGCGCGCCGCGTCTATTCCGCGCGCTTACGAACGATTTATTCACCCCGCACGATCTCGGGCATTCGTGAAGCTCTGGATCAGGCGCGCAAGAACAGTCTGCAGGTCTGTCTAATGGGAACGACGCACAATCTCGGTGGCCACGCCTTTGCGGAGGGCGCCGTCGCTCTGGATTTGAAGCGCTTCAACCGTGTCCTTTCTCTCGACGTGCCCGGGAAGCGGATCACCGTCGAAAGCGGAATCAGTTGGGAAAAAATCCAGGACACCATAAACGCCTCCGGACTCGCCATGAAGGCCCAGCAGTCCGATAACAATTTCACCGTGGGGGGCTCGCTTTCCGCCAATGCCCACGGCCGGGATCTTGAATTCTCCACCATCATTCAGAGCGTCCTTGGTTTTCGCATAATGCTCGCAGATGGCTCTGTGCTTCACGCGAGCAGGTCCGAAAACGCTGAGCTGTTTCGCCTCGCCATTGGCGGCTACGGCATGTTCGGAATTATCCTGGATGTCGATCTCGAACTCGTTGAGAATTGCGTTTACCAGCAGAGTTCGGAAGTCATGCCTCTCGCCGCGGTTCCCGAATATTTCGAGCGAAAGGTCCGCGGTGATTCCGACGCCCGGCTCTTCATTGGTCGTCCCTCTATTGCGCCAAATTGTTTTCTCGACGACACCATCGTGACGAAATGGAGCGCGACATCGGCCCGCCCCAAAGGTATTTTCCAGCTCGACCACGAACGCAACGTCCAGCGCGACCGTTTTCTGTTCGGGTTATCCCGAAAACACCGATGGGGAAAGACCCTTCGGTGGCACGCCGAGAAGCTGATTTCCCTGCATCCCTCACGCGGAGGATTCGTCTCCCGTAATAACGCCATGCGGCCCCCGGTCTCGGCGATCAAAATGTTTGAATACCATTCGCCCGCCGATACGGACGTGATTCAGGAGTTTTTTGTTCCCATCCCCCGCTTTGTTCCTTTTATGGAAGCGGCCCGCACCGTTCTGCGCGAATCACGGACGAATCTACTGGGATTGACCATCCGCTACGTGAGGGCAGACCCCGAATCCTTCCTCTCTTATGCGCCGCGTGAGGAAGCTCTTGCCGCGGTGCTGTATATCAATGAGCCTCTCTCGCCGGAAGGGTGGAGGAAGAGCAACGAGCTTGCACAAGAGTTGACACGCCTCGCCGTGCAGAACGGCGGCACCTTTTATCTCACCTACGCTCGCGAAGTGGAATTCGAAGACCTGCGGCGGGCATATCCCAACATGGACAGCTTCTTCCAGGCGAAACACCGCTACGACCCTGAGAATCGCTTCACCAGCCGTTTCTTCGAACTGTACCGGCGGAAATTCCTGGCTCGCCATGCCGCCGCCGGAAGCTAGATTCCCGTGGCCGTCAAAGAATGGACCACCTTTCCTACATTAGCTCTTCAATGAATGTGCGGGCCACATCGGGCGGCACCCTGGCGTCTAGGTGCACCAGCGGTCCTTCGTTCAACACCGGCTCGGACCCGTGCAGGGTGGGAACGTCTGTGCGCTCGAAAAATTTGCCAATAGGGATTTCATCGCCCCAGAGCAGCGACTTCTCCATCGCGGCTGTCCAATCCGTTGCATCATAGGCAGAATCATCTTCGAGCTTTTTCACCCGCGGGCGGTACCACTGGTAAGTGTTGTCATGATTGTAAGTCACGCAGGGGCTGAAGACGTCGAGGAACGAAAAGCCCTTGTGCTCGATGCCTTGTTTGATGAGCTCCGTGAGATGCTTCTGTTCGCCGCTGTAGCCTCGCGCGACAAACGTCGCGCCCGCCGCCAGTGCCAGGGAAATCGGATTGACCGGCGCCTCGATGTTCCCGAATGGCATGCTTTTCGTCTTCATCCCGATTCGGCTCGTCGGAGACGTCTGACCTGTGGTCAGGCCATAGATCTGGTTGTCCATCACGATGTAGAGCAGGTCCACATTTCGCCGCATCGTATGCACGAAATGGTTGCCGCCGATTCCGAAGCCGTCACCGTCGCCGCCCGTGACAATGACAGTTAGCTCATGATTGGCAAGCTTCAAACCAGTCGCCACCGCCAGCGCCCGACCATGTAGCGTGTGCATCCCATACGTGTTGATGTACCCGGGAAGGTTGGACGAACACCCGATGCCGCTGATAGCGACAACATTGTGATTCGGGATTCGCAGCTCGACCAGCGCCTTTTCCAGCGCCGCGAGCACGCCAAAATCGCCACATCCGGGGCACCAGTCCGGATCGACTTTGCCTTTCATATCCGCCAGGGTCAGTTGACTGGCACGTTGCACGCTTGTCGCCATGTGCGTCTCCTCCTCAGACCATAATCTCGTGCGCGGGAACCGAGAGTTTTGTCTTCCCGGCGAGCTGCTCCTTCACCGCTTCCACAATGTGGTGTGGCATGAAGGGTTCCCCGTCGTATTTGCGAATGTGTCCGTCCGGCACAAAGCTGGTTTCGCTACGCAAGTAGCGCGCGAATTGGCCGCTGTAATTGTTCTCTACGATGATGGTGTGCCGCGCGCCTTTAAGAATTTGAAGAATCGCCTCGCCATGCAGCGGCACCAGCCAGCGGATTTGGAGGTGGTTTGCGGAAATCCCTTGCTCATTGAGAATTTCGCAGGATTCCTCGATCACCCCTTTCGTCGAGCCCCAGCCGATCAACGTAACCTCCGCATCGCGCGGTCCCATTAGCTTCGGCGGCGCAACGGCAGCCTCAATCCCCGCCACCTTGCGCATGCGCTTTTCCATCATGGCGCGGCGCTTGACCGGATTGGTGAATTCGTCGCTGATCAGCACCCCGTCTTCCATGTGTTCGTCCGTGGCCACGGTGTGAATATGCTCGGGAACGCCCGGGACAGCGCGCGGCGAAATACCGCTCTCCGTGATTTTGTAGCGTTTGTAACTCCCGTTCGTGGCAACCTCAGCGCCCGCCCCGTTGCCGTTCGAGCTGGTAATCAGCTCGCCACGATCGATCGCCGTGCTGAAATCCAGATCTTTCGGATCGACGCTCAGCCTGCCTTCCGACAGCAACAGATCGCAAAGCACGAGTCCAGGGCACTGGAACCGGTCAGCAACGTTGAAAATCTCGGGGATCAGCTTGAAGCAATCGCCAATATCCAGCGGAGCCGCGATCACTCGCGGATAGTCTCCAAAAGCGGCGCCCAGCATTTGCCAAAGGTCGCCCTGCTCGGTCTTGGTGGGAACGCCCGTCGACGGGCCCGCTCGTTGGCAGTTGATGACCACCACCGGGGTTTCGATCATCGCGGACATCCCCAAGCCTTCGCTCATCAGCGCGAAGCCGCCGCCCGATGTCGCGCACATCGCGCGGACGCCCCCGTGCGCCGCACCGATGGCCATATTGATCACCCCGATTTCGTCCTCCACCTGCCGCACCATGATGCCGGCTTTGCGCGCGTGCGCTGCCATCCAGTGCAACACGCCGGTCGAAGGACTCATCGGATAAGCACAGTAAAACTTCACCCCCGCCGCGGCACCACCCATGGCCAGGGCGGTATTCCCGCTCAGCACGGCGTAGCGTTTTTCCATTTTGGGTAGCGGATTCGCGAAAGCCCGGAAGTGCGCCGCGGCGTAATCGTAGCCCGCTCGCGCCACGCCTATGTTTTCCGCCACCACGGCCTCGCCTTTTTTCTTGAACTGCTCCCGCAGGACTTCCTCTAAGGCTGGGAATCCAATACCCATCATGTGCAGGCCCGCCCCGAGCGCCAGCGTGTTCTGCGCAACCTTGTTTCGCGTGATGTCCGCCAACTCGGAAACGGGGAGTGGGCAGAGTTGCACGCCGCTGGCGGCAACGCCAGGCTTAATCGTGTCCGCATTGTAGATACACGCCGCCCCGGCCCTCAGCAGCCCCAGATGCCGATCCATGGTGTCCTGGTTGAGAGGAATCAGCAGATCGATCCGGTCGCCCATGTTGGTGACTTTTTCCGGACCCGCTCGAATCGTCAGCAGCGTATGGCCGCCGCGAATGATGGATTGATAGGCGTTGTAAGCATTCAGGTTCAAGCCACGTCGGCTGAAGATTTTTGCGAAAATGTCTCCTGGCGTGGCTACTCCCTGGCCCGCCGCGCCTCCAATGGCGATCGCGAAGGTCTGTTTCATGTCACCCTCTCTAGGGGAGAGCAGGCCGCTGCAGGACAATCCAAGGTTCGGCCTTGGCTCAATGGAATGTTCGGATTCCCGCGCGAGAAAAACCTCATGGGAACTCCAACTTGCTTGAACTGGTAGCCGGAGTATACACCCAATCCCCGCTATGTTCTCCCTCCCAGGGATCAAACCCAGCTATCTCGAGCTGGACTCAAGGACGCGGCGAGTGCAGCCGAAAGGCCGGTGAATCGGGCGATGCGGAAAAAGTCCTTATCTAGAGTGAAGACGCTGACGTGATGTTCCAGAGCAATCGCCACAATCGACGCATCGATGGTCGTTAGGGTCACTCCCTTGGCTCGTCCCAGCCGGAAGATGGCGGCTGCCTCTCATTCTTGGGGCTATAATTGCGCGCACGGATGGCCCTAACCTCTGGCACGAAACTCGGGCCGTATGAGATCGTTGCACCGCTAGGCGCTGGCGGTATGGGGGAGGTGTATCGCGCCCGCGACACCAAGCTTGGGCGTGACGTCGCGCTGAAGCTCCTGCCGCCGCTGTTCACGGCGGACGCCGATCGCGCGGCGCGCTTCGAACGCGAAGCACGACTGCTCGCATCGCTCAATCATCCGCACATCGGGGCAATCTACGGTTTCGAAGACGCCGGCAACGTGCCGGCCCTGGTGCTCGAGTTGGTCGAGGGCGACACGTTGGACGATCGCGTGCGCCGGGGCCCGTTGCCTTTCTCGGAGGCTTTGGCCGTCGCGCAACAGATCGCCGATGCACTCGACGCCGCCCACAGAGCCGGGATCATCCATCGCGATCTCAAACCCTCCAACATCAAGATCACGCCCGATGGGGTGGTCAAGGTCCTCGACTTCGGTCTCGCAAAAGCTCTTGCGGCCGAAGGGTCCGGTCCGGATCTGTCGAAGTCTCCCACTATAACGGCGCGCGGGACGATCGAAGGCGTGATTCTCGGCACCGCCGCGTACATGAGCCCGGAGCAGGCGCGAGGTCAGCCGGTCGATAAACGCACCGACATCTGGGCCTTCGGGTGCGTGCTCTTCGAGATGTTAACGGGCTCTTCGGCTTTCGCACGCGAGACCGTCACGGACACTATCGTTGCCGTCGTTGGCGCCGAACCGGCGTGGAAGTCGCTGCCGCCCGATACGCCGGGCAGCATCCGACGCTTGCTGACGCGCTGTCTGCAGAAAGATGCCAGGCGGCGGCTTCACGACATCGCAGACGCGCGGATCGAGCTCGAAGACACGATGGCCACGCCTGCCGAACCGGCTCCAGTGCCGGCGCCGCGACGATGGTCCCCCGTGGCACTCTCGGCGCTGTCGCTCGGGATTGCGACAGCCCTCGTTTTTCTCTGGGCGGTGCTCGACAGGTTCGGAAGGCCAGCGGCGAGGCCGTCGCCGCCCGATATTCGCGTCACACGTCTCACGGATCTTCCCGGCCTCGAGGAGTCTCCGGCCATTTCACCGGACGGCAGGTCGTTGGCGTTCACCGCTGGCGTGGGTGGCAAACGACAGATTTTCGTGCAGCTTATTGCGGGCGGCGCGCCGCTGCAAATCACGCGCGATCCAGTCGATCACGAGTTCCCTCGCTGGTCGCCCGACTCAAGCTTGATCCTGTATTTTTCGCCGGCCGTATCAGGAGCGGTTCAGGGGAGCATCTGGGAGATCCCGACGTTTGGTGGCGTGCCACGGCGTGTCGTCGACAGCGTGGGAGGAACTGACGTCAGCCCGACGGATGGGCGGCTTGCGCTCTTTCGGCTGGCGAAAGAGGGCATCCAACTGGTGACAGCGTCCGAAGACGGTTCCAGATTCGATCTGGTCGCCCAGTTCACCCCCACCACATACTACTTGTATCCCCGCTGGTCGCCGGACGGCCGATGGATTGCCTTTCAGCGCGGAGACACGATTAGATTCGACATTTTCGTGGCGCCGGCAACTGGAGGGGAACCGCGTCAGTTAACGCATGACAACACTATGATGAGCGGTTTTGCTTGGCTGCCCGACAGCACGGGCATTATCTACAGCTCAAGCCGCGGCGGCACGATGCCTTATTTGCCGACATTAGGCCTGTGGGAGGTGAGATTGCGTGATGGACGCGTCCGGCAAGTCATATCGGGCGAGACGTCGCACATGAATCCGGACATCTCCAAGAGTGGCGCAATACTGGTCAGCCGCATGAAACTACAGACCGACATCTGGAAGTTCCCGGTCGACGGTCCGCCCACGGAGAACGTGCGCCGCGCCGTTCGTGTGACGCGACAGACCGGGCAGGTCCTCACCCCAACAGCCAGCCCCGACGGCAAAGAAGTCGCGTTTCTATCTGACAGCGGCGGTCACGCAAACCTGTGGGTTGTGAACACCGAGAGTGGCGGGCTGCGTCAGATCACTCATGAGCGCGATCCGAGCGTGGCCTTGGGCGTCCCACAGTGGTCGCCCGATGGCCGCACCATCGTGTTCGTCTCTTCGCGCGGCAACGCCGGGCTGAAGTTTGGAGTCTGGCTGGTGGATTCAGATGGAAGCACTCTGCGCAACGTCGCGAACCCTGGTCTCGGTCCTGCTTGGTCGCAGGACGGCCGCTGGGTCTATTACTCGACGTGGAGCGGCGTGACAGCCACCGATGTCGTGCTGAAAAAAGTGCCTCTTGACGGAGGCCCGGCTGTCACCGTGAGGACCGAGCGGCTGCGTAACGTGATTGGGCTACACGGCGCCACCCTGTACTACGTGTTCGAGCGGCCGATTGTCGATGGCACACCGGAATTCGAAATCCGGGCTGCGACTCCCGAGGACGGACCCTTTCGCGTGCTCGCGCGCATTCCATCCTCGCGGGCGCCGATCTGGCAGATCGTCAATCCCGCGCTGTCGCCCGATGGGAAATGGCTGGCGCAAGCACTGACCGACGGGTTTACCACCAATCTTTGGGCGCTCTCGACAACGACTGGCGAATGGCGTCAGATTACCGATTTCGGCCAACGCGCGACGTTCATTGCCCGCCGCGTGTCCTGGTCGCCCGACGGGCGCTTTGTCCTGGCGGCGGTTGCCGAGGGCGATTCCGACATCGTTCTCCTGGAAGGACTGACGAATGTCGGGCGCGAGTGAGCGAACGCGAATTGGACTCATTTTGCGAACTTGAAGTGCCTCGATGAACACGCGGCGCCCGCGGTGTCGCCAGGCGGTCGCCGCAAGGAAAGTGTAAGAGCCAAAAAACACGGCCGTTACAATCTCCGCGTCGCCAACTACGCGCAACGACTTCAATCTCCACCAGCGCATCCTTCGGCAAACGAGCCACCTGTACCGTCGACCGCACCCGTGCTCGAGTTCAAGCGACGGATCCACGCCGTACCCGCGCTGCATCGCCAAGGGCCGCCATATCGAAACAACCTGTCGGACTCCCGGTCAGCGCAAACGTGACGAGCACTTCCGAGTTGCCGACCATACGAGCCTAACCTGTAGCGTTTGGCGCATTTTGCATGCACAATGGCGTGTTCTGTATAGCGGGGTGCTCGCCGAGCATCTTAAATTCAAGTCAGATGTGAGGTACCGCTTCTCCATCGACCTGGCTTCTCTCAAATCTGAGTAAACCGAATGAACAAGCACTTTCGCGTCTCTGGCAGCACCTTTTCGAAGTTGGAAGAACTGGGAGTCCGTGCATCTGCAGTCCTGCGCAGAGCCGGGCTTCCCCAGGGATTTATCGATCAACCGCGCGTGCTCCTTAATACCGAGGAACTCTTTGCCCTTTGGCGCGCCGTAGGCGAAGTCACCCCCAATCCGGCGATCGGTCTCCAGCTCGGCACAGAAAGTAAGACCGAACGGTTTCATCCCATCGGTCTCGCCGCCCTGTCTTCGGAGAACCTCGGTGCAGCCATAGACCAAATGGCTCGCTACAAACAGCTCACCTGCCCGGAAGAAATCCTGCAGGAAAAGGACGACGAAGAGTGGAGCATCCAGTTCCGCTGGCTCCTGGCAGATGAAGTCGAGCCTCCGGTTCTTATCGAATGCTGTTTCGCTTGGGTGCTATCGACCGCTCGCCACGGTACGGGTACGCGCCTGTCGCCGCTGCGCGTGGAGTTCGTTCAACTTCGCTCGCACGTAAAAACCATTGAGCGGCACTTTGGTTGCCCTGTCGTCTGCGGGGCCCCGCGCAATACTATCGTGTTTCGCGCCTCCGACGCTCAGCGCCCTTTCGTCACACGAAATGCTGAGCTGCTGGGGATGCTCGCGCCCCAGTTCGAGGAAGACCTGAAGCAGCAAAGCGGCAACGAGAACTTCGCCAAGCGCGTCCGCGGAGCGGTACAGCAAAAACTCACAGGCCGGCGTCCGACCATCGAGGACATCGCCGATGCGCTACATGTCAGCTCCCGTACTCTTCAGCGGCGTTTGCAAGACGAAGGGTCCAGCTTCCAGCGCGTTTTAGAAGAGGCCCGTCACCAGCTTGCTCGCCACTATCTCAATAACTCCGTCCTCGAATTGAATGAAGCTGCCTACCTTCTCGGATACGAGGACGCTAACTCCTTCGTTCGCGCTTTCCGCACGTGGGAAGGAGTTCCACCAGCCCGCTGGCGCGAGAAACACCGTGCAAGGGCAGCATCGTAACTGGGCCAAATTTTGTAAGGAAACTAATTTATAAGGAGTAGCAATGCAAAAACGCACACTTGGAAAAAGCAATCTGGAAGTGTCCGCCATCGGGCTCGGGTGCATGGGAATGAGCTTTTCCTACGGCCCGCCCAAAGACAAGCAGGAAATGACCTCTCTTCTCCGCGCTGCCGTGGAACGCGGCATCACATTCTTTGACACCGCCGAAGTGTACGGCCCTTTCATGAACGAAGAGCTTGTGGGCGAAGCCCTTGCCCCGTTCCGTAAGCAAGTGGTGATTGCGACCAAGTTCGGATTCGATCTGAGTGGCAGCGATAATCGGCCGGGAGCGGCAGGTCTGAATAGTCGGCCCGAGCACATCAAGCAGGCCGTCGAAGGCTCGCTCAAGCGGCTCAAGGTCGAGACAATCGACCTCCTCTATCAGCACCGGGTTGACCCGAACGTGCCGATCGAGGACGTCGCCGGCGCGGTGAAGCAACTGATTCAAGCTGGCAAGGTCAAGCACTTCGGACTTTCCGAGGCAGGCGCAAAGACGATTCGTCGCGCACACGCAGTCCAGCCGGTGACTGCTCTCCAGAGCGAATACTCGCTGTGGACAAGAACCCCCGAGAAGGAAGTGATACCGACCATCGAGGAACTCGGGATTGGTTTAGTGCCATATAGCCCTCTCGGCAAGGGCTTCCTGACAGGAAAGATGAGCGAGAACACGACATTCGACAGGTCCGACTTCCGCAGCACTCTCCCTCGCTTTACGCCGGAGGCTCTCAAGGCGAATCAGGCCCTGATTGAGCTGCTCGGCACCATCGCGGAGCGGAAGAAAGCGACTCCTGCTCAGATCGCAATCGCTTGGCTGCTCGCCCAGAAGCCGTGGATTGTTCCAATCCCAGGCACGACGAAGCTAAGCCGCCTGGAAGAGAACATCGGGGCCGTGGCAATCGAACTGACGCCGGAGGACCTCCGCGACATCGATACCGCTGCCTCAAAGATCAAGGTAGAAGGAGCGCGCTACCCGGAAAGGCTCGAGCGAATGACGGGTCTGTGAGCGGCAAGAGGTTAATGAAACGAAAGGTGGTCCTGAACTGGCGTACTGATTTGAGCCGTTTGGAAAATTGAAGATCAAGTTCAACTGAAGGAAGCGAGAAAATGGAAATCAAAAGAATTGGCTCGCAACCTTCTGTCAGGGGACGGTCAGAGTGGTTCACTGGCACCGTACGGATCGATCCGCTTTTTCAGGCTCCCGATCCGGCACTTGTTCAAGGTGCCAGCGTAACCTTCGAGCCGGGCGCGCGGACTGCATGGCACACACATCCGCTCGGTCAGACTCTCATCGTCACAGCTGGCTGCGGCTGGGTTCAGCGCGAAGGGGGGCCTATCGAGGAAATTCGGCCCGGTGATGTGGTCTGGTTCTCGCCCGGCGAGAAGCACTGGCATGGGGCTACCCCGACCACGGCCATGACGCACATCGCGATTCAGGAAAAGCTCGACGGGAAGGCTGTCGACTGGATGGAACAGGTCAGCGACGCGCAATACCGCGCCGGCAAATAAAGGACATTTGGATGAGCAATAAGCCAGCGCGGAACGATGCTCTAAAAGGCCGCCTTTCCCGATCTCGGGAAATTAAGATCAGTGTGACCGGCAGAAAGTCAGGACGCACCATCTCAATCCCGGTTTGGTTCGTATTGGAGGACGACAAGCTTTACCTCCTGCCGGTGCAGGGGTCGGACACACAGTGGTACAAGAACGTGCTCAACAACCCGATGATTCGGATCGATGCGCGGGGCGCAGAGGCTGAAGTCAAGGTTGTTCTTGTCGCTGACGCCACACAGGTGTCGTCCGTGGTCGAGAAATTCCGCGCCAAGTACGGGACCAACGACGTGAAGAAGTACTATTCAAAGTTCGACGTTGCCGTTCTCGCTCAGATGCGCTGACGGTGCGCCGTCATCGCTGCCGGTCAGGCCCGCCACAAGGCACGAGGATTAGCGATAAATCGCGTTGACGTACGTTTGCGTTCTCCATTCACTGTATCACTTCAGCCGCTACCGGGGTCGCCGGCCATGACGCACATCGCCATTCAGGAACACCTCGACGGCAAGACGGCTGACTGGATGGACAATCGTTCATTCGGAACTGTGCTGCTCCTGGCAGCAATCGAGAAGAGGCTGAGTAGGCCACAGACATCCGGAAACGTCACTTCTTGCCAAGTGAAATTCTGTCCGAATGACGGGCCACCCGAAAGTAGAACTTCAATAATATTCCAGCTGAGATAACGCAAAGCCCTTGCGAGAAAGCAAGGAAAGTGCAAGGGCCAAAAAACACGACCGTTACAATCTCCGCGTCGCCTACAATCCCGCAATCACTTCAATCTCCACCAGCGCGTCCTTCGGCAGACGCGCCACCTGCACCGTCGACCGCGCCGGCGGCGCCAACGTAAAAAATTTGGCGTACACCTCATTCATCGCCGCGAAGTCATTGATGTCCTTCAAGAAGACCGTCGTCTTCACCACGTGGTGCAGATTCGAGCCCGCTGCCTCCAGGATGCCCTTCAGGTTCTCGAGCGTCCGCTGCGTCTGCTGCTGGATGTCCGTGCCTGTCAACTCACCCGTCTTCGGATCCAGCGCCACCTGCCCCGACACATATAGAAACCCATTGGCACGGATGGCCTGCGAATACGGCCCGATGGGTTTCGGCCCGCGGTCTGTCAAAACAACATCTCTCATGGTCTCGTCTCCTTATCGTTCGTCGCCGCGGCAGTCCCTTCATACCGCGCGCGAAACTCTTCCGGCACTCCGGGACGTTTCATCCACAATCGCACAAACTCCGCTACGTTTTGGTGCGTTTCCCGTTCGAACGCGGCAATCAGATCGCTGAGCTCGAATCCCCGCTCCCGCCGCGCATACAGCATATACTGCGTGGCTTTGCGGAACACTTCCTGTCCATACCGGTCTTGCAACGCGTAGAAGAACAAGAAACTCTTGACCCGAAGAACCGCCGGATCATCTTCTTGTTGCGGCTTCCCGTTCGTGGGAATCAGGCGGAGCGCGCGCCGGATGGTTTCCTCGCGCGATTCCGTTCCTTGCGCGGCGTCGTGCCCAAGCGCTGCGGCAAATGCAGGAAAAAGCGATAGCGGTGGCTTTTGCTCGTAAAATCCGGGGTTTTGCGCATACCCCAGCCAGCTCGCAGCAAGGGAGGGAGCCGCTGCGGCCGCCAGTTTAGGTGTTCCGCCGCTGAAGTCCACCACCATCGTGTCATGCGAAATCATTTCCGCGGTCGTGCGCTCGTTTTCGTCTCCTCCCAGGAGCTTTGCCGTCAAGGGGTTCAGAGTGGTGAAGCAGCCCACCACCACCGGGCATTCCACAATCCAGGTCTGCGAAGAATCTTTGCTGCGTTCCCCAAAAGCCGCATCGTACGTCGCGACCACACGAGTGAGCGCGTCCCTCATTTCCTGCAGCCCCACGGATTCCTGTTGCTCGTTCGTCCACAAATGCAATCTCTCTGTTCCTTTGCCAATTTCCGCCGCGCTGTATCGTCCCGCAATCACGAAGGGATACGGATCCTTCTGCCTCTGCAGCGCAAGCACAGTGAATTCTCGGCCCTTTCCCTTGGATTTCGTCGGTACGCCGCTGGTGTGAATCTGAAATCCTTCCGGCACAGTCACGAGGAGATTCCATCTCTTCGGCGGCACACCGCCTGTGGTGAAGAGCCCCCCGGGGGGAAGCAATTCAGCGCTCCACCCAGCCGCAGGCAGAAAAAATGCATCCTTCGAAAAGCTCAGGGTCGTTTCTCCCTCTTTTGCCGGCAAGAACTCCATCGAGAGGTGCAAGGTATGTCGCGCGGACGCGCGCCACGGTTCTCCCAGCGTGATGAGTGTATTCCGCGGATTCGCTGGAGACTTTTCGAGCGCCAATGCTGCTGCGTCCCAGCTTGCACGAACTTCACTCGAAGAAAATCGCCGCCGCCCCGGCAGACGTATCTCCAATTCATGAAGCGGCCGGTTGCCCGTGTTCTTCAGTTGATAGTCCGCCTCGATTCGAATCCGCGGCTCCGGCGCGGTCACGAACTGCACGCGGGCTTCCTGCTTCTCAATCGTATAGCCGGGTCCGAGCGGCACCGCGCATGACGCCGACCAAAAAGAAATTGCGGCGAGAAGCGTTGCAAAGACCAGGCGCGAACACAACGGGGCACTCACGGCGCAATAATTGTAACGGGGAATAGGACGAATTCGAAAGCGTCTGCCTTCAGGGAAAAGATTTCAGTGCCGCCGCCCGTGGACGCGCGTAAACCCGGTGTTCGCATGATTCCGCGTGGCTTCCCGGACCGCCGCTTCCCGGTCCGCTTCCGCATCGGTCATGCCCTGGTTGATGCGCTCCATGATCTGTTTTTCGGTGAGCCCGGTATTTTTCAGCCGCCCGATTTCCGCGCTGCTCAGCGTGCGCTGGCCGCGCAGCCTGCGGTGCAAAATCACTTCCACCGCGGAATCGGAGAGCCCCACCAGCCGCAACATAACGGCATCACCGCTTAAGGAATCGAGCTGATCCGTTTTTGCAATTTCTAGGATCATCGGCTCCGCGTAGCCCGCGCGCACCAAATTGACGGCGGAATCGGCGCTGGCGAAGGGGTGGTGGTGCTCGTGCGCATCAGAAACCATGGTCACGCAACCGTCGTCGCTCATTCCCGCTTGCTTCAATTTTGCAATTTGCGAGACTTCTGTGTCGGAAGTGTTGAGCGCTTTGAGCTGCTCGACGTTGCTGGACCACATGCCCGCCTGGTCGAGCGGGCGATAATCCGTGAGCGGATGGCTGTCGCATCCGAATATACGAAGCAGCAAAACGGCAAGCGGAATGAGGGTGTACCGCATAATTCCATTGTATCGGGGGCAAGCGGAGACGCGCGGAAGTGTGCTGTGCAAGACACCCTGCGAAAGTACAGGTGGAACTGGGTGAACCGCGTTTCATAAACCTCATTTCTGGTGCGCTACTTTCTGTAATTCATTCCAAAGCAAGAATGGCTACGCTGCAGCTCAGTGGCTGGCCGGATAGATGCGTTCGACGCCGAAGACACCGGAAATTTTCTTGATATTGAGGAGAATGGTTTCGAGCTGGCGTCTATCGGTAATTTCCAAGTTGGCGTCGATCCGCGCATTGGCGCGATCGGGGCGGCTTTCGAGACTGTGAATGTTGGAGCCCGCGCCGCTAATCACCGCAGTGATTTCCGCGAGCAATCCGGCGCGATCCGCGGCGCGAATGGAAAGCCGTACCGGAAAAGTGGAGGTGCTCCCGCCGCCCCATTCGACGGCGATGCGGCGCTCCGTCTGGTACAGCAGATTCTGCACGTTGGGACAAGCGTGTGTATGGACAGCGACCCCACGGCCGCGCGTGATGTAGCCCACAATTTCGTCGCCGGGAATGGGGTTACAACACTTGGCGCGGTAGACGAGCAAATCGTCGTGGCCCTTGACGATGAGCGGAGCTTCGCCAAAGCCCAGCATGCGCTTCACGGTTTTGACCAGGGTCGGCGCGGAATCAGGCGCTGAAGGCCCCTCGGTTTTGGCCGGTTCGCCGAGCACACGCGTGAGAATCTGGCGCGCGGAATATTTTCCAAAACCGACAGCGGCGTAAAGATCCTCGATTTTGGAGAGGCCGGAATCGGTGGCCAGCTTGAGCATGTCCGCTTCCGGGATTTTCTTCAGGCTGCGACCGAAGTGGCGCGCTTCGTTTTCGAGCAGACGCTTGCCCATCTCCCTGGCTTCCGCGCGTTCCTGCTCGTTGATCCAATGGCGGATTTTGCTCTTCGCCGACGAAGACTTCACGAAGCTAAGCCAGTCGCGGCTGGGGTGATGGCCTTTCTGCGTGAGGATTTCGACCACATCGCCGCTCTGGATTTCGTGGCGCAGCGAAACCATCTGGCCATTCACTTTGGCGCCGACACACTGGTGGCCCACTTCGGTGTGCACCATGTAGGCAAAGTCCACCGGCGTGGCGCCCCGCGGGAGTTCCAGCACACGGCCTTTGGGGGTAAACGCGTATACGTCCAGAGGCGCGAGATCCACTTTCAGCGTGGAAAGAAATTCTCCAGGCTCCTGAAGTTCCTGCGACCACTCGATGAGCTGGCGCATCCAGGAAATACGCTGATCGTCATCCTGCGCTCCTGGCTTGCCCGCTTTATATTTCCAGTGTGCCGCCACGCCTTCTTCCGCGATGCGGTGCATATCCTGCGTGCGGATTTGCACCTCGAAGGGCTGCCCGCTATGCATCACGGTGGTATGCAGGGACTGATAAAGATTGGGTCGTGGAATGGCGATGTAGTCCTTGAAGCGGCCGGGGACGGGGCGCCAGATGTGATGGACCACGCCGAGGGCGGCGTAGCAGTTGCGCTCCGAATCGGAGACGACGCGCACGGCCAGCATGTCGTAAATCTGTTCGAGGCCGGATTCCTGACGGAGCATCTTGCGGTGGAGTGAATAGAGACCTTTCACGCGGGCTTCGAGTTCGGCGGGAATACCGGCTTCGACGAGCTTGGACCGGATGGTGGCCTGAACCTCATCGAGGAATTCCTTGTGAAACGCCGCTTTGTCGCTGATTTGTTTTTGCAGGGCGAAGAAGGCTTCGGGTTCGAGATAGCGGAAGGAAAGGTCCTCGAGTTCGCCGCGAACCACGCTCATTCCGAGGCGATGAGCAATGGGCGCGTAGATGTCGAGAGTTTCGCGGGCGATACGCTGCTGCCGAGCGGGATCGAGGTATTCGAGAGTGCGCATGTTGTGCAGGCGGTCGGCGAGCTTGACGAGCACGACGCGAACGTCGGTCACCATGGCCAGCAGCATCTTGCGGACGTTTTCGGCCTGGCGGGTTTCGGGTGCGCTGATGTTCAGGCGGGCAATTTTGGTGACGCTTTCGACGAGGTGGGCGACGTCCGCGCCGAAACGTTCTTCAATGCGGGAGGCGGGATACTCGGTGTCCTCGATGGCGTCATGCAGAATGGCGGCGGTGAGCGTGGTGACATCGAGGCGCATGTCGGCGAGAATGTGCGCCACTTCGAGGAGATGGGACACGTAAGGGTCGCCGGAACTGCGGAGCTGATCGTGATGGCGCTCCGAGGCAATTTCATAGGCGCGGCGGAGCATCCACGGATCCTCGGAAGGGCGGTTCTTGCGGAGTTTTTCGAGGAGCTCTTCGAGGCGGGCGTCCAGCAGGCGAGCCGCGCGGTTGCGGTTGAAGCTTAGCGGGAGATTGCTTGGCGAGGGCATGGGTTAGTTTACGCCCAAAAGGGCACCTCCGGGGAGGGGTGGAAGACCGGGGAGGAGCGAGGTCCAGAATGGGAAGTAGGTAGAGTTTTTCTGCGGGGATTCTTGGTTAGAAGTACGACTACCCCGGCAGTTTTCGTAAGAGTGGCAAACAAAGGACTTAGGGTATACGGAACTTGGAAGAGTATACGGAACTCTGGAGAACGAAGAGAGGGGGATACACCCCCCGGGCAATTTGTATGAATATCAAAACAAAGGACTTGGACAATTTGCAGTTCGTAACTGGTTAAAAAGAAAGGGATGGCAAAGGGCTTGTGACTGCAGAGTAGCGACGGGCGCAAGAAGGAAGAGCAGAAAATCGCGGGTGACACCCGGCATTTTTTGTAAGAGCGGATTCTAAAGGGGTTACGGGCGTCACCGTTTGTAAGAGCAGAATCTAAAGGACTTGCGGTGAAGGGATTTTCGTCACGGTGACGATCTAAGAGGACGCAAGGAAGCAGAAAGGCAAAGATGTCAGGAGAAGGATCGAAAAGCGGCGGGCGGTGGGAGTGGAGTCGAGAATTCACGATCCATGATAGCGCGAAATATAAGTCTTGTCAATTCCATTTATAGTACTAGTATTTAACAAGAGAGCACATCGGTTCGAACGGGCGCGTAAACGAAAGAAAACACAGGGGTAGAGCTCACTGGGGGCGGGGGAAACTGTGGGAAGGCGGGCGGAGGGCGCGAGGGGGAAGCCTTGGCGAGCCGATTTTGCCGGATTGGTTTTGATCGTGAGCTGGTGCGTGGCCATCGCATGAGTCAATGTCAAAAGCCCCACACGCAAACCCGGCGTGATGGGGCACCCAAATTCGTCGTCGGGCTTTACGTCTGGGCCACTCGTCCGGGGAAATCAATGCTCGTAGCTGATTTTATTTTTATCAAGAAGTGCGATTCCATACTTGATAGGCAGCACGATAGCCAAACCTGAGTTCTGCATGAGCGTTTGTGACGAGCCTCCGATTTGCATTTGCACAATACCGCCGTTCTGCAAACGCACAGGAGAAGGCAGGTTCCCGTGGCAGATTCCTACTACGTTTCCCGTATCAGACAGGTAGAAGGGACCGCCGCTGTTACCGGGATTAACTACGATGTCCGCAAATATTAGGTCGGCGACTTCGGGAATTTTGAACCAAGGCGGCGCACCTGGCCTCTCGATTTCGATGGACGTAAAACTCAAACTTGCGACAGTGCCCTGTTGGGTCACGAGTGTGGGAACGGTCAGGGGATAGCCCGAGACTAACAACTCTTTCCCCTCGGGAGGAAGCTCGGCTTCAAGCCTTACCGTTTGTGCGCGGAGGGGCAATTCCTTGTCACCCACTACGAAGCCCGACTCAAAAAGGGGGCTGAACGAATTTTGACTCAACTTGAGAATAGCGATGTCGTGCGCTTCATCGATGTCAACTACGGTGCAGGGTATTTCTCGGAAAGACCCTTGGAAATTCATTTTGGGCACCGAAGAAGTATCCAGAGAGACTCCTGCAACAAACTGGACACTTTTCGCGCCACTCGCCTGAGCCAAATTCTTGGTTTGAGTAATGACATGGGCTGCGGTGAGAGCGTAGCCGTCCTTGCTCACGAGAAAACCTGTTCCCGCTATTCCCGCACCATTGGGCACCGGCGGATCGACCCTGTATGAAATCTGTATCACGGCGGACTTCATGTTCGCGATCAAGTCTGCGCGTGAAGCGGGACCCGTCCTCCTGCTGTTCTTCTGCTTTACTACCGAACAGGATGGCGTCGAAACCGACAGGACGCGAAGAGCGGATGGGCGGGCGGGGCGTGCCGCGCCTACGGCGCTGCCCATTCTCTGGGCCATTACCTAGCCCTGACGGGCTGGCTAACTTCTGGCGCACCTATGGTGCTCTCGGAACAGCGGTTCAGGTGGCGAGGGCGCGGACGAACGGAAGACGGGGAGGAAAGCGGCGTCGAGCCGCCGCACTCCAAGGGACGGTCGCCCGTAGACTAGGCTCGGGCTCAAAAAGATTCCAGGCGCCAGCGCAGACGGGCGGACCAGGTTTTTTGGGTAGTGAGCGGCGGGCGCCAAACGGCAAGAATCTGCGAGCCCTGATAGACGCGTTCGAAACCCTCTTCCGATTCCGAAACGGTCTCAATCGGGGCGATCCAGAATTCTTCCGCGGCCGGCGCGTGCAAGGCGACACGGATGCGCTGCCAGCCGTCTTCCATGCGGAGAACCGAGGCCGGCAATGAGCCACTGAAGCGCAGATTCTTCCGGCCCGCGGGCGTCTCGAAGAAGCGGTCGGGCTCGGCCGGAGCCAGAAGATTGACCACCGACTCGATGCCAATGGCAACCGGCTTTTCGAGAGGTTCCTTGAGCTTCACGGTGATCTCACAGGCGACTTCACAACCCTGGGGCGCCGGGCCGAAAGAGAATTGTTTGACGAGCAGAAGCCTGGGCGCCGCTCCTTCCGTCTTGCGATCCAGAGCCAGTGCGTCGGCACGGAAAAGCTCGGCGTCGTGAGGAGAAGAGTTCTTCACGGTAAAGGAGCCGCCGGCAAAGCCGGCATCTTCGTGCAGCTCGAGGGCTTCATAGTCAGGGTGCGTGCGGGAAGGATCGAAAATCAGAATGCGGAAAGCGTGGCGCGGCCAGCGGTCGTAGCGCAGGAAGCGTTCCAGGCCGGGTTCCTTGACGCGGGTTTGTTCATGAATGGAAGAGACCGCGGCGGTGGCGGATTTCCCGGCGGCTTCGCGCAAGCGCGTGTGGTAGGCCTCGGGACGCCGCAAAATCGAGTTGACGAGAGTGGCGGCCGCAGGACGGAAATCGAGCGCGGCGATGGTGGCCCCGTCGCTCGGCTTCAAGAGCGCCTGGCATTCCGGAGAGGTGAAGAGCAATTCGTTCGTGCCGTCCGCATCGTAGTCCAGCAGTTCGACGCGAGGGACGAGCGCGCCGGGAGTCTGGCGGTCGGCAATCAGTTCCGCGCGGATGAGATTGCGCCAGGCGTCGGTGCGCAAATGCGGTGCATAAATTCCGCCAAAGATGCCGTGCCAATAGGCGTCATTGCATTGAGCGCGCAATAACAAGTCGCGGGCTTCGGAAAGCTCCGCGGTTGCTTTTTGGTTGTCGCGGCCGTGGCGCACGGGCGCAGCGGCGATGCGCGTGGAGACGCGCAGCATCTTTTTGTGCAGCAAATTGGCCTCGGGATACTTGCGAAAAAAGCCGCGCCAGGAGCCACCGCGAAAGAAGGCAAGCACTTCGGGGCGGGCGCTGAACTCGTGCAATACGGCGTGGTAACGCTGGCGGACACGCGTCGGGAGCACCCACTCCATCATCTCGGTGTAGGAAGCGGTGGGGAGATCGGCGCGACCCAGGGGCGCATGAGAAGCGAGGTACTCAGCTGGCGTGCACACTTTTAACCAAGCGGAATTTTTTTCGAGGGCGGCAAAAAAATCGGCAAGCCAGCCGTCCTTGTAGCAATGGTCGCGGGTTCCGGGCCAGACGCCGAACTTCTCCATGTCGTCGCCCATGGCAGCCACGCCGCCGGGGTGAAGACTCGCGGCATCGCGCAAATAAGCGATGACGTCTTCGACCTTGCCGAAAGGGACGAGATAGCGGAGGGCCTTCTGGCCGGGATAGAGCCAGACGCTTTTGCCGCGGTCCTCCGCAATGTAGGCGCCGAAGAGCTCTTCCGACTCGAAGCCGGCGGCGAGAAAGTGCATGTCGTCCACAAGCGTGTAGGAGACGTTGGCGGCAGCAAGGGAGGTGGGAAGCTGGGGCTCCCAGACGCGTTCGGCAAGCCAAGCACCGGAGGGGAGTCGGCCAAACTGTTTTTCGAGATAGGTGGCAAGACGGGCGATCTGTTCCAACTGATCTTCGGGCGGGATGGAAACAAGGATTGGTTCGTAGAAGCCGCCGCCTACGAGTTCCACGCGGCCGCTCTGAACCAATTCTTTCAGACGAGTAAAATATTCGGGCCGGTGCCGCTCGATCCAGGTGAGAAGAGGCCCAGAATAATGCAGGCCGAGACGAACGCCCGGGTATTTCTCGAGATGTTCCAAGAAAGGGAGGTAGGAATCGCTGTAAGCTTTTTCGAGCACGTGCTCAAAATTGCCGCAGGGCTGGTGCGCATGAATGAGCAGGGCGAGATGGAAATTCTGCGGCATGGGGACAGTTTTTCTCTCTAGCATGATAACCCGGCGCGGGATTTTATGAGCCGAAGTACAAGTGCGGAGGCGCAAAACTCGCAGGCCGGAAGGAGCGGGCACGATCGGTGCAGGCGTCTGGTTGCGTCAAAGAGCGGTGTGCTTCAGGACCCAATCGGAAATGGAGTTCAAGGCCTCCGGGGCAATGGTCTCCTCGATACCGCCGTATTCTGTGGGTGAGCCCGTTGGACCATGCTGAAAGAGGTGATTCAAGCCGGCCAACTCGGTGGTTTGAAAATCCGTGTTACCGCCTTGCTGAAAGGCCTTGCGAATTTGTTCGAGATTCTGTTTTGACGCGATCTGGAGATCCTTTTCGCCATTGAGAGCAAGGACCGGACAGAGCGTCTTCTGCAAAACGGGAACTGGATCGTAATCGAGAAAGAAGCGAAACCAGGGCGAGGTCATGAGGCGAACTTGTGACTGCAGGTCTGCGGGAAGCAACGCCGCGCCCATGCCGCTCGATTCCACGAGCTGATTTAATTTCGTTTGCAGCTTTGCAGGGTCGCCCTCCTGGCGAACCAGCGCGTAAACTTGCTTGTTGAATTCGCGCGTTTTGGCGATCTGTTCGTCGTTCACACCAGCCGTCCTCAAAATGAGCTGGGATTGGAGGAGCAAAGTGTCTTCGCCTTTCAGACCGGGAGCGGCAAGGAGAATGATCCAAGCGACGTCCTTGGAACGCGCGGCAACCATGGGCGCGACGAGACCTCCTTCGCTGTGGCCGATGAGGCCAATTCTTTTGGGGTCGACTTCCTTTCTGGATTTCAAATAAGAGAGCGCGGCTTGCACATCGCTGGCGAAATCTTCGCTGGTGGCTTGGTAATACGTGCCGGTGGACTTGCCGATCCCGCGTTTATCGCAACGAAGAACGGCGACTCCTTTGCGTGTCAGGTGGTCGGCAAGTACCAGAAAAGGGCGGTGCCCGGCGATGGTCTCATCGCGATCGTGAGGCCCGGAGCCGCCGATGAGGATGGCCGCGGGAAATGGACCCTGACCCGAAGGAAGCGTGAGCGTTCCGGCGAGCGAGATTTTTGCCTGGTCATTGGGAAATGCGAGTTCTTCTTCCCGATACGGATACGGCTTCACAGGATTTTGCGGCCGCACGAGTTCGAGCAACTGGTCCGAGCGTTGAAACTTCAAATCCCGCGTCACACCGTTCTGCGTCCAGCCCCCGCTCATGGCTGACTTTGCGGTGTTGAGCGTTCCTTCGTACACGCCATTCACCACGGGAATTTCAAAATGAAAGACAGCTTCTTTTTGGCTGACCTTGGTGGCAGGAAGTCCGCTGACGCCCTGGTCGGGGCTGTCGAGAGCAGCGACGAGGAGCTTTTGATCGTCATGTGAGACGTGAAGCTGGAGGCGGAGACGCATGCCATTGGCCTCCAGCGCCCCTTGCCACACGCCTTCGGCGCCTGCGATGGCATCGGAGGGCTTTTTCGCTCCAGCTCCAGCCGCCGGGCGATGGAAAGTCAGCGGAAGACCGACGCTACCCTGCGACCAAACGCCTTCGATGCCGGAATGATCCGCCAAGATTTTCCCGTCGTAGGAAGCGCCCACGGAAGAAACGGCGAACTGGAGATGGGAGTCCTTCTGAATAAGAGAGGTCACTTCGATGCCGTAAACGCCTTGATCCAGGCTGTCGATGGTGGCCTTGAACGAGCCGTCCTCCGCTTTCGAAACATGCAAGACGAGATGCAAAACGGCGTCGCCAGCCTGTAGTGAGCCGGACCAATTCCCTTCGAAAGTGAAGGGCAGGTGATGAATCGGCGGTTTGTGACCCGTTGGCGTTTGAGAGTTAGTAGGGGAGGGGAACACGATGTAGAAAAGCAAGAATGCGAAGGTTAGAGTCAAACAAACACGAATAGGCTTCAAACAGGACCTCCCCACTTGGCGGCTTCTTTAGTAGACGATTTCGCGAAAGAAAGAGTTGGCATGGGATGGAGTGCGGGATGCCAGGGATTGAGTTCGACGCCGATTTTTGAAGCCGCGTTCTGCGCTTCCAACTGAGAAAAAGCGCGCCGCGCCTAAGCGTGCCGCCCGAGACTCCGGTCAGCCAGTCGCGTCTACAGCTTTCCCCTCTTCGCGTACCAATCCGAATTGACGGGCGTGAAGCTGGCCCACTTCTCCGGCAAATCTTCGAGTGCGAAGATGGCGGTTACGGGGCAGACCGGGACGCACGCGCCGCAATCGATGCATTCCGTGGGGTGGATGTAGAGTTGGGTTTCGGACTCGAACTCCGGCTCATCTTTGCGCGGATGGATGCAATCCACCGGACAAACGTCCACGCAGGCTGTATCTTTTGTGCCGATGCATGGCTCGGCTATCACGTAAGCCATTCGAGTTCTCCTTTATTCAAGCTTCGGGCCGGGCTCCTGTGATAAACCGGCACGACCGGCGAAAAACTCCTTATACCATGAGGCTGCTTGCAGCGACAAGCGGCTTAAGAGCATTGTACGCGCCGGGAATGAGATTCTCAACCGGGAGGGGTATGGATAGAATGAGGATGGAAGGAAGGACCATGAGCTTGCGAGGCAGGTTGGTTTTGTTGTGTTTTCTGGCCGCGGGGGCCGCGATGGCCGCGCCACAGGCTCAAAAAACCGGGGCGCCGCGGGATCCAGAGATCATTGATACCCAGGGATACCAGAAACTGATTCAGCAGTATCGCGGGAAACCGCTGTTGGTTACGTTTTGGGCGACGTGGTGCGAGCCGTGCCGCGACGAATATCCCATGCTGAATGAGCTGGCGAAACAATACGCGCCGCAGGGATTGAAGGTCGTGGGTGTGAACCTGGATGGTGACGGCGATTTAATCTTGATGCGGCGCTTCATCGCACGGTATAAGCCCGTATTTCCCAACTACCGAAAGAAGCCGGGCGAAGAAGGCTCGTTTCGGCAAGCCGTACTGCCCGAATGGAACGGCTCGCTGCCAGCTTCATTCTTCTATGCGAAAGATGGCCGCCAGATCGGGCAGTTCATTGGGGAGCGCACGCGGGATGCGTATGAGACGGCGATTCGCTCGCTGCTCACCTCGGGCTCTCACTAACGTGTCTGCAAATGCAGTCCGGTAAGCAAGCATTGCCGGAGACTCTTCTCGGGGGCTATTTGTGCTCAATACCAAAGGCAATCGGATCACGTATTTTGGCCACAGCACGTTTTCGCTGACGACGCCATCCGGCCAAGTGGCGCTGATTGATCCGTGGGTGACGACGAATCCATGGTGTCCGGAAGCCCTGAAGAGCGTGACGCGGCTGGACGCGATTTTCCTGACCCACGCGCACACCGATCATCTAGGGGATTTGCTGGCTCTGGCCAAGCAGCATAGGCCCAAGATTGTGGCGATGTTTGAGACTTGCCTTTGGATTGAGAGCATGGGGTTCGCGCAGGAAACCTGTCCCATGGGAAAGGGCGGCACGCAGAAAATTGGTGATTTTGAAATCACGATGACACACGCGTTTCATTCCAATTCGATTGACGACCAGGGCGTGCGCCACTACGGCGGTGAGCCAGCAGGCTACATTATCCGGATGCCGGGCGGATTCACGGCGTACCACGCGGGAGACACAGCGCTTTTCGGCGATATGAAACTGATTGGGGAGCTTTACAAACCTGACCTGGCGATGCTTCCGATCGGCGACCTCTTTACCATGGGGCCACGGGAAGCGGCCTACGCGATTCGGCTCCTCGGGGTGAAGCATGTCATCCCCATGCATTATGCGACGTTTTCTTTTTTGACGGGAACGGCGGAAGCATTCCGGAAAGAGACGAAGAAAGTCAAAGGGCTCAAGATTTACGCGATGAAACCGGGAGAGAATCTATGATCCGAAGCGAGAATCTGCGCAGCGGGTATATTCAAGACGATGTCGACGAGTATTTGTACACGCTACTGCCCGAACGCGATGCGGTGGTCAGCGAAATGGAAGCCTATGCCGCGGAGAATCGGGTTCCCATTATCGGGCCGGCAGTGGCACGGATGCTGGCACTGTTCGTGCAGATCTCAGGCGCAAAGCGGATTTTCGAGATGGGTTCGGCGATTGGATACTCGACGATCTGGCTGGCGCGCGCGGCGGGGCCGAAAGTCAAAGTCTTCTACACGGATGGAGATCAAGAAAATGCGCGGCGGGCGCAGAATTATTTTCACCGTGCGGGAGTCGCGAAGAGAATCGAAGTAAAGGTTGGCGACGCCCTGGCGCTGTTGAAGAAGGCCCCAGGCACCTTCGATCTGATTTTCAATGACGTAGACAAGCACCAATATCCTGACGCATTGCGAGTGGCGCTGCCAAAGCTTCGCCGTGGCGCGCTGCTCATCACCGACAATACGCTGTGGTCCGGCAAAGCCGCGCGGCCAGCGGCAGAGGATGACGATGACACCAAAGGCGTACAGGAATTCAACCGGCTGGTGTACGCGTCCAAAGAACTTTATCCCGTGCTGATTCCGCTCCGCGACGGCGTGACCGTCTGCCGGAAGAACTAACCGGAAACCATGCCAGCAGCTCCCGCAACTGCCCGCAAAACTTCCCCGGGACTTCCCCCGGGGCCGAGGGGGCGGTTCCTTCTGGGCAGTCTGGTGGAACTGTCCCGCGACTGGCTGGGCTTCTACAAGCGATGCGCGGAAGAATATGGCGACGTCGTCCACGTGCGCCTCGCCCATGTGTCCGTGTATCTGCTGGTTCATCCGCGCGACATCGAAACGGTACTGGTCACTCAGGCCGGGAATTTCACGAAGTCCGCGGATTACCGGGCTCTGGCACGCGTCCTTGGAAATGGTCTGCTTACCAGCGAAGGAGAGTTCTGGAAACGCCAGCGCGGGCTCATCCAGCCGGCATTTCACCGCCAAAATATCCTCGCTTATGCGCAGGTGATGACAGAAGCAGCCGGGCGCATGCTGGATTCATGGAAGAACGAGGGGGAACGAAACATCCATGACGACCTGATGTGCGTGACCCTCCAGATCGTGGCCCAGTGTCTGTATGGAGCGGAAGTTTCCGGCTCGGCGGAGCGCGTGGGCCAGGCCATGGAAGTTGTGATGCAACGATTTGTCATCAATGCCAGCCTAGCGCTGTTATTCTTTCTTGACATGCCGGTTTTTCTCGCGCGGCGTGAGCAGCGCGCCATCCGCGACTTGGACAAAATCATTGGCGGCATCATCCGCAAACGGCGTTCTTCCAATCAGCCACGGGAAGATCTGCTGGATATGTTGTTGCGCGCGCGCGACACAGACGGCCATCCCATGAGCGACACGCAACTACGCGACGAGGTCATGACCCTTTTTCTCGCCGGCCATGAAACTACCGCGATTGCGCTGTCCTGGGCCTGTTACCTCATCGCGCAGAACCCGCACGTCGAGGCCGCGCTTGTTGAAGAACTGCGAGAAGTGCTGGGCGACCGCGTGCCGATACCCGATGACCTTCCTCGATTGCGCTACACGGAGATGGTGCTGAAGGAGGCAATGCGATTGTACCCGGCGGTGTGGGGAATCGGCCGGAAAGCAATTTCCGATTGTGAACTCGGTGGCTATCGAATACCGGCCGGCTCAAACCTTTTCATCCTGCAGTGGCGCACGCAGCGCGACGCGCGCTTTTTTCCGGACCCGGAACGATTTGACCCCGAGAGGTGGAGGGACGATCCGGTGCGTTCGGGAAAGATTCCGCGGTTTGCCTATTTTCCATTTGGGGGCGGACCGAGGGTCTGTGTTGGAGCGTCGTTCGCAATGATGGAAGCCACCCTTCTGCTGGCCATGATCCAGCAGGGATTTCATCTCGAACTTGTCCTCGATCATCCTGTCGAGATGTTCGCCACGGTCACGTTGCGCCCCAAATATGGCATCCGGGTCATTGCGAAGCGCCGAAGGTCGGCGGCGTAGCGATTCCCGCCAACAGTCGTGAGAACCTTTCCCAGGCGGGCGTTTTGCAGCCAATGAGGGGAGAACGTTGAGACTCACCTGCGGAAGAAATTGCGGAGCAGGAAGCCGAGGTTAGCGGGCCGCTCGGCCAAGCGGCGCATGAAATAGGGAAACCAGTCGTTGCCGAACGGAATGTAAATGCGCACGCGATAGCCATCGCGGACCAAGTGGCGCTGGAGATCGGTGCGCACGCCGTAAAGCATCTGAAATTCGAAATCGTCCTTGGAAATCTGCCTCGCGGCGGCATGGCGAATCGTCGCGGCAATCATCCGCGGGTCGTGCGTGGCAATGGCATGGTAGAAGCCGCTGGAAAGAAGCAGTTGCATCAATCGAATAAAGTTGCCGTCAACGTCAGCTTTCCTTGGAAACGCGACGTCCTCAGGTTCCTTGTAAGCGCCCTTGCACAAACGGATACGGCAGCCGTAAGCCAATAGGTCTGCAACGTCGGTCTCGCTCCGGTAGAGATAGGCCTGGATCACCGTGCCCACGGCAGGGTTACGCGCGCGGACGCGCTTGACGAGGTCGATGGTGCGCTGGGTGTAGCTGGATCCTTCCATGTCAATGCGCAGAAAATTATCGAAACCGGCAGCCCGCTCCGCGATGGAGAGCACCAGGCCGGCACAGAATTCATGGTTGATGTCCAGACCGAGTTGGGTGAGCTTGCAAGAAACGTTGGCGTGAAGCTTTTCCTGGGCGATGCGCTCAAAGACTTCTAGGTAAGCGTCGCGGGAATGCTGCGCGTCCGAAGTTGTGGAAACATTTTCGCCCAGATAATCGAGGCTGGCCATCATGCCCGCATCATTGCATTGGCGGGCAGCGGCAATTGCCTCCTCCAGCGTTTCGCCGGCGACAAAGCGGCGTGCCATGCGGCGCGTCGTGCCATTGGAAGTGACCCAATTGGCGAATTTTTTGCTTTCGGAGAGCTTCAGAAGTGTCGACCGGAGCATGCGGCGTCAATTATGGCAGCCCAAGCCGAACGAAAACTAGTGCCGTTCCAACTATTTTCGACTGCTGTTTCGTTAGCCACATAATCCAGATGGCGGTCTAACCTTGCAAGGTCCTTGCCGCAGCAAGTTGGAACTGCACTAGTGTTTGTGTTCTTCCAGGAACTTTTCGGCGTCCATCGCGGCCATGCAACCCGATCCCGCGGCCGTGACGGCCTGGCGATAGCGGTGATCCTGCACGTCACCGGCAACGAAGACACCCGGAACGGAAGTCAGGCTGCCGTGCTTGGCGACCAAGTAGCCGTTTGCATCCATTTCGAGTTTGCCTTTGAAGACAGTGGTGTTCGGGTTGTGGCCGATGGCCACAAATACGCCATCGGCGGGAATCTCCCGTTCCTCCTTTGTTTCAGTGTTGCGCACGCGCACACCCTCGACGAGACCTTTGGGAGCGAGGATCTCTTCGACCACGAAGGGCGTGAGAAATTCAACTTTCTCATTCTTTCTGACTCGGTCGATCATGATCTTCGAGGCGCGAAATTCGTTCCGGCGATGAATGAGGTGGACCTTGCTGGCATAGCGCGACAGAAAATTCGACTCTTCCATCGCGGAATCGCCGCCGCCCACCACAGCAATTGGCTTCTCGCGGAAAAAATAGCCGTCGCAGGTCGCGCAGGTGGAAACGCCGTGGCCGATCAGCTCTCTCTCCCCCTTTAGGCCGAGCAAACGGGCCGAGGCGCCGGCGGCGACTATCAAAGCCTGCGTTTCGTACTTGTCTTTCCCGGCGTTGATGCGGAAAGGGCGCTGGCGCAAGTCAACCTCGTTCACGGCTCCCGCTTTGAATTCCGCCCCGAACCTTTGCGCTTGTTGGCGCATCTTTTCGATAAGCTCCGGTCCCAAGATACCGTCCGGGAAGCCGGGGAAATTCTCAACATGGGTGGTGAGAGAAAGCTGGCCGCCAGGCTCATGCCCATCGATGACCAGCGGATTCAGGTTCGCACGCGCAGCATAAATGGCCGCGGTGAGGCCAGCACAACCGCTGCCGATGATGACGACGTTATACATTCTATTTCTCTCCAGCCGTTAGATTCCTGGCGGCCCTCGACGGATACAGCGAGGGCGGTATTGTAACATCGCCACTTCCGCGTTTTGGAATTGGGGAACGGCCAAATTGGAATGGCCTCTTGCCGCAAACCGCGTTGACCGGCACGAGCACGACCCGCTATAGTCCAAAGAAACGTGGTTGCCCGCGGAGAATTTCAAAATGGATCCTCGCTACCCGATTGGAAATTTTGAAATGGCTGCGCAAGTCACGCCCAGGCGGCGCCAGCAAGCGATCGACGAGATCGCGTCCACGCCCGCCAAATTGCGCGCCGCCGTGAAAGGCCTGAATGAAGTGCAGCTCGACACTCCGTATCGCGACGGAGGCTGGACCGTGCGACAAGTGGTGCATCACGTCCCAGACAGCCACTTGAACGCCTACGTCCGGCTGAAGCTGGCGCTCACGGAAGACAAGCCGACGATCAAGCCGTACGACCAGGAAGCGTGGGCCAAGCTGGCCGATTCGAGATCCACGCCGATCGATGTATCGCTGACGCTCCTGAGCACGGTGCATGAACGATGGGATCGGATTTGGCGCTCTCTGAAACCGGAGCAATTCGCGAGACCCCTCGTTCACCCGGAAAGCGGCGAACGCACAGTCGACTGGCTGCTTTTCCTCTACGAATGGCATGGGAAGCATCACACCGCACACATCACGGAGCTGCGCAAACAAAAGGGCTGGTAACAAATCTCCTTCGAAAAGGTGAAAAGCCCATGAGGTCGCGAAGTGGCGCGGCACAGTACGGCTCGTGTAGGATGATTCGGTACTCAAGGAGAACGCATGAGCCGGCCGGCAGGAACGTACGCTATATTTGAAACTTCCCAGGGAAACATCGTGGTGCGGCTGTTCGAAAAAGAGACCCCCAAGACGGTTGCCAATTTCGTCGGACTTGCCGAAGGCACCAAAGAATTTACAAACGAAAAGACCAGGCAGAAAGAAAGACGGCCGTTCTACGACGGGCTGATTTTTCATCGCGTGATTCCACAATTTATGATCCAGGGCGGCTGCCCGAATGGCACGGGAATGGGCGGCCCGGGATACAAGTTTGCCGACGAATTTCACGCGTCGCTGAAGCATTCGAAAGCCGGAATGCTTTCCATGGCTAACTCGGGCCCAGGCACGAACGGCAGCCAGTTCTTCATCACCGTGGCGGCTACGCCGTGGCTGGACAACCGGCATTCCATCTTCGGCGAAGTGGTGGAAGGCCAGGATGTGGCCAACAAGATTTCGAATGTGCCACGCGATTCGAGCGACCGGCCGCGCATTCCCGTTACCATCAACAAACTGCGCATCGAACGCGTCGCCTGAGGCGCCGCCGCAATGCTCACGCCCGAGCGCCTGCTGCGGTTCACCATCGAATTGATTCTCCTCTTGCTGGGTGTCCTGGTCGCGTGGCTCGCTTTGGCCCGGCGTATTTTTGTGGACCGGCACAGCAAGGCCTGGCTGATTCTCAGTGTCGCGCTCATTCTATGGGGTCTGCGCGCTCTTTATAAGCCGGGGCAGTGGTGGGCTCGCTGGGAGAATTGGACGCGCGGGCTTTCTCTCTTGATCCTGGGACTCCTGATGCTGGCGATTACTCGCGTGCCCTTTGCCTGGGTGGAACCTATAATCGCGGCTGGAGGTGCAGTGCTCGCAGTGCGGGGGATTATCGGCTCGGCGCTTTTCTTCCGGCCACGCTAGCCAATTTCCTGCGGAATCCACAGGTCAGCTCAGACCTATCGGGGCAGCTTTCATGCTTTTCGTTTTTTCTCCGCTATAATCCCCGGTACAGACAGCCCCTCCAGGGCCGGGGAATCCACCTGGGGCCGTCCTCGCCTCATCGAAAAGAAAAAAGGAGAACACACGTGTTGAAAGAATTCAAAGAATTTGCCATGCGCGGCAGCGTCGTGGATCTGGCCGTCGGTGTGATCATCGGTGCGGCGTTCGGCAAAATCGTTTCTTCGATGGTGGAAGATATATTGATGCCGCCAATCGGCCGTCTGCTTGGGCACGTCGATTTTTCCGGGTTGTTTCTCAATCTAGGGGATAAAACCTACGTGACGTTGGTAGCCGCGAAAGCCGCGGGGGCGCCCACGCTCAATTACGGCCTATTCCTGAATACCCTGATCAACTTTCTCATCGTAACTTTTGCTGTCTTCCTGGTGGTGCAGCAGGTGAATCGCTGGACCAAGAAACCCGCTGTGGCGGCGGCTCCCACGACGAAAGAGTGCCCGCAGTGCGCGATGACCATTCCGATTGCGGCAAAGCGCTGCGGCCACTGCACCACGCAACTAGTCTAAATCAGACTAATCTAAATAAGACTAGCCGGGAAAGAGTGGTCCGCTGCCCGCACTCTAGGAGGGTTGCTTGCGTTTTTTCTGTATGGCTTCGAGGTGGGCGCGCAGACGATTAAGGACAATGTCTTCGTGCCCCTCGTCCAATTCCTTTTGGACTTCCTCCAACGCGAAATGTACAACGTCGTGGTGGTGCATCTCCAGGGGCGCGACGGAGTCGCTGAAACGCAGCCATAGCCGGTGGAGGAGGTTGACCTCGTTCGCCGTCAGGTTCGGGGCGTGAGGGCCAAGGACCTTATAGACCTTGTCCCCATTGGGCATGTGAATTTCGAGGTTGAACTGCGGCTTCGGATCGCCCAGCTTTTCCCAGGCCTCGCCGACCTGCCTCGCCTGCTCTTCGTTGGACTCCTTCGAAGATCGTCCCACAACAATGGTGCTGGATTGCAAGGCGGTCGCGGCGCGCAGGATGCCGTCCCACAGATCGTTTGCAGCAACGACGGCGAGGCGGATCGATTTGCCGCGCTTCTCTGCCATGGAGAGAGCCTGGGAGAAGAGGTGTTGTTCGATGCTGCCGAAGAGTTGATCGGCCTCGAGTTCATTTTCCCCAGAAGCGGAGCGGCGCAAGAGCCGGACGTGGAGCACGACGACATCGCGGCGCCCTGGCTTGATTCGGTCCAGTACGTTTCCCAGATGGTAAAGCGCGTAGTGATTGCTCACTGGCACGAGAATATTGCCCGGACGGGCGCCCACTGCCTCTGGTGTAAGTTCACTTTCCAATTCGAGGTTAAACCGGTCCATCTCGACGTGAGTCGCCCCGCCGTGCCTGCTCCGGCGTTCCGAGATCGTGAACACCACGTAAAGCAGGATGGAGAAGACGCCACCGGCCATCGTAGCGACCGGCTTCGTAAACAGGTTTACGACGGCGATCAGAAACAACGTCAAGGTGATTAGCCCGAGTCCGACCGGAATCTGAACGCCCCGGAATGTGAAGTTCAGTGGGACCTGGAATTCCCGTTGGCCGGGACTCGTATAGCGTAGAACCAGCACCGCGAGTCCGTTCATCGCGAAGCTCCAAATCACGCCAAAAGCGTAAAGGTTCGCGAGGAAAGTCACGTGGCCGCGGCTGATGAGGATGGTGAGAATCTGCAGGCCCACGACAATGTTAATGATGCGGTAGCTCGTTCCGAATCGCGGGTGCGGCTGCCGGAACCAGTCGGCCAGAACACCGTCCTCGGAAACTCGGTTCAACACACCGTTCGAACCGACAATCGCGGTATTCACGGCACCCGCGAGAATCAGTGTGCCTACCACGACCACGAACCCATGAAAAACCAGGCGTGCGATCAGCGGCCCCTGGAGGTTCATTGCCAATCCGCCGATCAGATTTTCCAGGAAGCCTTGACGGACGTCGTCCGGAATGATCATCACTGCAAAAAAGGAAACCAGGGACGTAAAAACCAGACTGTAAACGAAGATGACGAGCCCGGCTTTTTTCAGGTTCGGAAGCTTGGGACTTTCGATTTCACGATAGACCTGCGCGAGTGATTCTTCGCCGCTCATCGCCAGCACGGAATGGCCCAGGGCGATGAGAATGGCGACGATGCCGAACATGTGCGGGAGGCTGCTGTGCGCGAGCCATCCTAGGGCGCTGGGGCTTAGTCTCAAGTTACGCGGCTGGGGCAGCGGGGGAAGCGCGGAGTGTCGCACGATGACGGTGTACGCACACCAGCCGACCAGCATCACCACCATCACGGTGACGAGCTTCATGATCTGGAGTGCTTTCTCACTCGACTCGGGAATGCCCTTGGTGTTCTCCCACCAGAAATACAAAGTGACCACGATGGCGAAGCCTGAAGCGATACCGTTGATTGAAACCGGCGAGAAGGGCCCGCTCAGATGCGCATGCTGGGAAAGCTCGCTGAGGAGACCGCCGAGGTATTGCCCGGCGGAAACACCGCTGATTGGTCCGGTCAGAATGTAGTCGAACATCAGCGCGGAAACGCTGAATTTCGCGAGTACCCCACCAAGCGATTGCTTTACGGCGCGATAAACGCCGCCGCGGACAAACATGCTGCAGCTTTCAACGTAGACCGCGCGCACGGCATACGAAAACAGCATGATGGCTAGGATGAACCACGGCGCGGTCTTTCCAATGTAACCTTCGGCTTCACCACCGGCGTAGTAGGCCGAGGAGGCGAGGTCGTTCAAAACAATGGCCGCGGCACGCCAGAACGAAATGAAGGTCAGGAGGGCTGTCGTGGCGACGATGACACGCGGAATGCCGTTGCCCCGGCTGCCCGTGGCAGCAGGGCTGATGGGAGTGCTGCTCATGTATGGATTTCGCCAGCTTGCAGGCTAAAATGCTCGCATTTTTCACGCGGGAAGTCTAGTTGCGCGGCCAGAGCACAACTAGATTAGCTGAAACCAGGCTCCCCGGGATGTTGTCTAGGCCGGCCGCCGCGATGAATCGGCAGCGCCCGATTTTTGGCGCAGCAAGTCTTCAACGTCTCCGATTTTCTCACCAAGGAGATTGAGTTTGCGGGAAAGTCCCTGAATGTCGGAGGCGGCCCGGCGATTGACATCGTAATCCAGCTCGCCGCGCAGGCGGTCTTTGGTGTCCTGACGGTTTTGGCTCATCATGATTACCGGCGCTTGAATGGCCGCGAGCAGCGAAAGAAAAAGATTCAGAAGAATGAAAGGATAAGGATCCCAGGCGGACTTGCGCAGGAATACGTTGACGGCTGTGTAGGCCGTTGCCAGGATCCCAAACAGGATGATAAACGTCCAGGAGCCTCCAAACTGCGCGACGGAATCGGCAATGCGTTCGCCGAGAGTGGATTCTCCTTCGATGATTTCGTTGGGGTGACGATTGGCGCGCACGCGCACGAGTTGCTGCGAGGCATGGAACTGTTTGCCAAGGACCGTGAGCATGTCCATGCCGGCGAGGGGCTTGCGCTGGAGGAGGACCGCGATGTCGTTCCGCGCAACCTCTAAACAAGCGGTTTCTTCCAAGGCGATGGCCTCGGTCTGATGAGGAGTCTGTTCCAGCATGGAGGCGAACCCGAAAAACTCACCGTGACCCGGCTCGTCGACGACTACTTCCTGCTGATCCTCGTCCACGGTACTGACGCGAACTCGCCCGGAGATCATGACGTACGCCTGTCCGCTCGTTTCGCCGATTTTGTAGATGCGCTGCCGTGGCGCAAATCGCTTCAATTCGACCTGGCTCGCAAGAACGGCGGCTTCTTCGTCGTCGAGGAGGGCGAAAAGCGGAACGTGTTTCAATTCGTGAAGCTCACAGGCCATAGGTCACCTCGCTCCCAAAGTGTGGATCTTTCAAATCTGACCAGAGCATTCCATAAATACTCGGAATGGCACAACCGGCGTAATGTTCCCAACTATTGGTGCGATGCGGAGTCCTCGCAGAAAGCACTTCATGCCCAAGCGCAAAAGAACTAGCCAGCGGCGGTCCGAAACGCTTTGGCGCACTCCGGGCAGGGACAGATGCTGCGGAGATGGTCGTAGGCGTAGATGCCCGTGGAGTGGCCGTCGCTGAAGGTAATCTGAATGGCGTAGTTGCCCACCTGCGTGGCCGCTTTGGCACGTGGCTTGGGCTTGAACATGGGCAGCGCGGGAGAGGATGCCATCCCCGGCGCAAGGGACTTGAAGGCTTCCTTCTTGCCGCGCTCGTCATTGCAGGTAGCGCAGGGACACTCGTCGCGCAAATACGCAAACTCGTAGTGGCTCGAGTGGCCGTCGGCCCACGTGATATCCACACCGGCGCCGCTGGAAACGTGAATCTTGACGCTGGTCGGCTTTTTGCGCGGGTCGGGAGGAGTCGGCATGTTTTCGGGCGTCGGTCAGGCCCTCGGCTTCCCGTTGCAGCAATCGCCGGGGGGAATGGGGTTCCCGTGGGGGCAGGTCTTCGGGTGTCCCAGGAACGTGCAGATGCGCTGGTCCAGTTCCGGGCTGATGATGTGCTCGAACTTGCAGGCTTGCGTGTGGGCCTCAGTCTCGTCGACAGAAAACGTGTCTTTAAACAGACGCTCGGCCAGGCGGTGGCGGCGCACCACATCGCGCGCGCGCTGGCTCCCCACAGGGGTAAGCTGCGCCTCCCCGTTTTGCAGCGCGACCAAATGCAAATCCGCCATGCGCGAGAGAACTCGTGAGGCAGGTTCTTCGGGCACAGTCGAAAGTTTTCCCGAGGCCCCAGCAGCGCGCAAGCGCTCGACCTGAGCGGGGTTCCCTTCCTCGCCGCAGACCCAAATCTGCTCGAGCAGATGGTCAAAGCGGATTTCGTCATCGGTCGAAACAGACTTGCAACAGTCCGGCGTGTCTACCAGCGGACAATTGAGCGGTTGACTCGGGCCATGCAGCGCCGTGTCGAAGTGCAGGTGACCATGCGCGAGTTCGATACGGCGGTCGGCTTGCCGGGCGATGTCCGGGTCGTGCGTGACCATCAGAATCGTATGTCCTGAATTGTGCAATTCCTGAAAGATCTGGAGGACGATGGTTTCGTTGGCCTCGTCGAGATTTCCGGTGGGCTCATCGGCAAGAATAAGCTTCGGCTGATTGATCAGTGCGCGCGCGATGGCCACGCGCTGCTGTTCGCCGCCGGACAGCTGTGCGGGTAGATGCGTCAGGCGGTCGCCCAGGCCCACGCGCTTCAGCGCTTCCTCGGCGCCTTTTTCGTCCGTGACGCTGTGAAAATACTGCGCCAGCATTACGTTTTCGAGGGCAGTGAGATACGGCACGAGATGAAACTGCTGGAAAACGAAGCCGACTTTCTCGGCTCGGTAACGCACCAGCTCGCTTTCACTCAGCTTTGAGAGGTCGACGCCGTCAACGATGACGCAGCCGGAAGTGAACGTGTCCAACCCGCCGAGAATGTTGATGAGCGTAGTTTTCCCGGAGCCGGAAGGGCCCATGAGTGCAACCCACTCGCCGCTGTTGATGCCAAAGCTGACGCCGTTGAGCGCGCGCAGCG
>QHYN01000062.1 GCA_003224145.1 Acidobacteriota bacterium | reverse complement strand
CGCAGCGCGGCGCAGAATCCCGCGTCATTGCTCACCAGCAATACGGTTTGTTCCCGGTTTCCCATGGTTCATCCATTCCTTGCTGCGTTTTTCCTGGACACTGCGGCCGCCGCGGATTCCGGCCGGGCCTGCATGTGCAGCACCGCGTGCACTTTTTCCGTCAGCTCTTCGACGCGAAAAGGTTTGGCGACGTGCGGCAAGCGGTTTCGTTCCAGGAATTCGCGTGTTTGCGCGCCCATGACATCCCCGGTCACAAACAGGAAACGCTCGCGTAACTGGTTTCCCGTGCGCTCCAGGGACTTATAAAAATGCTGTCCGTCCAGCCCGGGCATTTTCATGTCACAGATCACCAGTTCATAAGTCTGCCGGGCCGCCATGTCGAGTGCTTCGCGGCCGTCCAGGAGCACGTCCACGCGCATGCCCTCATCTTCGAGCACGTCAGCAATCAGCCGGGCAACGGTTGGTTCGTCCTCGACGACAAGCACGCGTGCGCCCTTGCTAGATTCGAACGGGGCGGGGCGGCGAATTGCGGAGTCAGCGAACTGCCCGGGTTCAGGAAAGGAAATTTCTCTCTCCCGCGAGACCGGGCTCAGGGTTTCCTCCTTTTGACGTTCCGACGCCGCCGGGAGTTCAATCTGGAAACGCGCGCCCCCTTGCGGCGGGCTTTGGATGTGCACTTGCCCGCCATGTTCGCGCACCACGCTTAAAACAATGGAGAGTCCCAACCCGGTCCCAACGCCCGCCGGTTTGGTGGTGAAGAAAGGATCGAAGATGCGGGCCTGAATCGCTTGCGGAACGCCCGGGCCGTTGTCCTCGACTTCCAGGAGCACGCGGCGGTGGCCAGCTCTTCTGGTGCGCAGACGGATGGTGCCTCCCGGGCCCTGCTCTTCGAGAGCTTGGCGCGCGTTGCTCAGAAGATTGATCAGCACCTGCTGCAGTTGTCCGGCGTCGGCGTGGACGAAGGGAAGTGCCGGATCCAAATCGATTTCCACGCGGATTTTTTCTGCGGCAAGGCCAAAGCGCTGCAGCTCCGTGGCGCGCATCACGATTTGATTCAAGGAGACCAAACGCCGCTCAGGAATGGTTTCCCGGGCGTTGAGAAGGAGTTGCCGGAGGATGGTGCCCGCACGTTCTGCCTCCTGATAAATCCGGCGCGCTTCTTCCGACCCGCCGGAGGTGTCCTGGCGCACGAGCAAGCGCTGCGCGTAACCGAGAATGCTGGTGAGCGGGTTGCTCAATTCATGGGCGATGCCGCTCACCATTTGTCCGAGTGCAGCCAGTTTTTCCGTTTGCAACAGCTTCGAATGGAACACGCGCTGGGCGGTGAGGTCGCGGTAGATTTCCACGCGGCCCAAGTGCCGCCCGATGGGGTCGAGCACGGGCCGCGCGGCGCGCTCGAGAATGCGCGGCGCGGGACGCACCATCTGCAGTTCCTCGCGCACACCACTCTCGATGCCCCGAGCGAGTGCCCGCCAGCGCTCGGCGAAGCGTCCGGGTTCGGCGGCCTGCCCTTCGAGGCGCGCGATCAATCCTTCCAGCGTCTTGATTTTCCCGGATTCCCCCGGGGACAGACCCGCGATCTGTTGGAATCGCGTGTTCATGGCGCGCACGTTTTCCTGCGAGTCAAACAGGACAACTCCTTCTTCCAGCCATTCGAGGACATTCTGCAATTCGGCTTCGGCGTGTTCCGGCGGTCTCCCCGATTCAACCGCAGGCGCGGCCTGAAGCAAGACCGCGAGGGGTTGACCAGGCACGCGCGGCACCAGGCGCAGTTGCACGCAGACTCCGTTCTGCAATTCCGCTTGCGGCGTTTCCTCCTCCGCGCCATTGCCGGAGGCCGAAAGATCGAGTGATTGCTGAAGCCATTTCTGCAGGCGTATGCGATCGCGGCCGCAGAAGAGATCAGGAAGATGCGAAGGGAGAATGCCGGCGGGAGACGACCCCCCGGTCTGGCCCACCCGTTGGAATAGATTCCTCGCGCCTTGAGTCAAGGCCATGATTTTTCCAGCATCATCCAACAAGAGCACGGGATCGCTCATGAGATCGAGGAGCTCCTGTTGCGAACGTGCTCTTTGGGATTCGTTCTCCTCTCGCTTTCGGCTCTGGAGCGCGACGGCGGCCACACGGGCGCGCAATTCCAGACGGTCGAGCGTGGCAAGGGAGGTGGCGCCGCCCGGAAGACCCACCACCAAGGCTCCGAGGAGTTGCCCTTGCGCCTCCAGCGGAAACGCCACAATCCGGGTTACCGAGGTCTGAGGCCAGGTCACCGGTGGGTCGCTTCCGATCACCTGGCGAGCTTCGAGCGCCCGGCGCCACACCCTCGAAAGCGGCTCGTTCTCCATGGCGCGTGTCCACGCGTCCTCTCCATTGCGCCAGCGAAAGTCGACGTGGCTCGGCGGGCCGGAGTTTTCGCCGGGATCCTGCAACATGCCAATCATCGCGAACGCCGCCCCGGGACCATCCCTGTCGGCGGCTTGCCGGATGCAGCCGGCCACCAAATTCGAGAGCAACGATTCGGAGGAAGGAACGCCGGGCGAAGGTTCCAGAAGGCGTCTGACGAGAGCGAGGTCCGCGTTCCGTGTGCGGTTGAATCGGAGTTGGTCCTGGAGTTCCAAGGCCAGTGCCAGTTCAGCCGCGACCGATTCAGCGCGCCCGCGGGAAGAGGCCAGTGGCCTGCCTTTGCTCCCCAGCAGAATCACACCTTTCACCAGGTTTCGACTGGCAACCGGAATCCAAAGAGCGCGGCGCAAGCCCACGAGCTGCCCGATCAGCGGTTTTGCGGAAGAGGCCGCGAACTCCTGTTCGACGGCTCTCCCGGTGAGCCACAACTCCTCGGGCAAGGGTGGCTCGACCGAAAGATTCCTCCATTCCCGGGGCGTGTCGGAATGGTTGCGGTCCCAGACCAGACCGTGAAATGCCCCAGAGAGTTCTTTGGCCGATTCCGCGCTCGCATCCGGCTCCAGCCAGATGCCGGCGCGGTCCGCGTGCTGGTCTTGCGTCAGAGACCCCAGCGCCTCTCGCAATAATTCCTCGCGCGAGGCTCCGGCCAAGGCCGCGCGCGCAACGCTGCACACGCGCGATTCTTCTTCCGGTTTCTTGCCCCAAACTCTCATTCGAATGGTTGTGGTTTCGCCCTTCCTCGACAGCCCGCGTGGGATGACCAACGGCGTGGAGGGGGGACAGAACCTCCGGGAATTGCCATTGCATCGGCAGGCCCATCGACAAGGACGAGAAGAAGCCGAGGAATCAATCACTTAGAGGAGAGAGAGGAGAGCGAAAGGCGGTGAGGGAATCCCATGTCGAGACTTCCACAGGGGTTCTTCCCAGAGTGAACCGAGTGAAAAAGTGGAAAGGCCGAGAGATTGAGGGCCCAGGAGTTAGGGACAATCGAAGTGAGGCAAGTCGCCATACAAGAGGAGTTGGGAATAGGAGAGTCGTGAAACGGGAAGCTACTGCAACTTGGCGTATTCAGTCTGGGCTTGTTTCAAGATAGGGATGTCCTGGTCGGCGTCTTTCCACAGTGTGAGGAAATCCTGGTAGGCAGCTCGGCTCTTAGCCATGTCACCCTGCAGGGCAAAGGCTCGGCCGAGTTGCAGATGCGCGAGTGCTCCGATGGGTTCATTCAGCACGATTCCCCGATGGTCGAGGATTTTCTGAAACTCTACCGCTGCCTCGCTGCCTTGGTGCGCGGCAAGATGGGCTTCCCCTCGCACATATACGGGATACAGGTTGGGCCAGTTGTAAAAGCCAACCGCCGGCAAACCAAGTTCATAGGGAGAAGCGACCCTAAGAATATCAAGTGCCTGCTGAGGATTAGAATGGACGAGCGCAAGCTTCGCGCGAAGGGTTGGAAGGAGATTGAACTGCATGGTCGTTGCTTCAGGGAACCTCTTATTCAAATCATCCGCCAATGCTTGCGCTTGACGCGCGTCCCCCGCATAGGCAAGAGCCAGCGCCAGCGCATAGTCGTTCTGTCCGACCAGCAGGTCGGTCGTATCCCGTCTAGTCGAATGTCCTCTTGCGAGCGTGATCTGCTGCCGCGCTTTGGCTGCATCGCCAAACAGAGCCTCCCGTAAAGCAGATACGGCATAAATCCCAGGTATACCGCCAGTTTCTATACTCCCACCTCGCTCCGCAGAATCGGCAGCCCGGCGGGAGAACTCACGAGCTTTTTCAAGGTGTCCAGAATAAGCAGCCGTGTCGGCCTCTAATGCAAAGAGCGACTCTTCGTCTAGCGGCTTGCCAGCCGCGCCTGCGACCTGTCGCGCCATCGCGGCAGTGTCATCCCAATAAAACGCAATCCCATAGAGCGTAGAGGCAAGATCAGAGTCCAGACCCCTTGTCTGGGCTTCTTTCGCTGCAGCCGAAGCTTCCTCAACTTGATTCAACATTAAAAGTGTGACGACGACCATTCGATGAAAATAACTGGAGTATGGAGCAAGACGGAGGGATTCCCGATGTTCCTTGAGGCCTGCTTCATATTGTCCAAGAGCGTTCAAGACAAACCCAAGGTTGTCATGAAAGATGGGCTCGCGGGGGTACAACTTTGCGCCAACCTCATTGCTGCGCAGATACTTCGTGAGGTCCCCGCCTTGATTATAGTAATCCGCTTCAATGATGAGCTTTTCCCGTTCGCTCACTCCTTCGCGCAAATCGAAGGCCTTGCGGAGCTCCGCCGCTGCCAAGGCGTCTTCACCGATTCCCCCATGAGCGTTGCTCATCGTCCAGTATGCCATGGCGAAATTCGGGTCGAGCTGGGTGGCCCGCTGCAAAAAAGGCAGCGACTCCGCGGGATCAAAATCCATGAAGGCTTTCCACCCTAAACTGTAAGCTTGCAGTGCTTCCAGAGATCGTGTAGTCGCTTGCTCAAGAGGGATGTTGTATTTCTGGACCGTGCTCAAGGACTCTCCGAGTTTCGTTCGCATTTTCGAGGCGACGTTTCCCAGGGCATCAAGAACATGGTTCTTGTCGTTCGCCTGTGCCTCCGTGCTCGCCAGCGATTCCCCGCTCGTGCACCTGACCGCCTTGAGGGTCAGAAGGTACTGCGTGCCAACCTGCGCTATCGAGCCTTCGAGAACTGCCGCGCTTGCCGTTCGCTGGCAAATCTCCCGTGTAATCTGCCCGGTGAGTTTCACATCCGGCTTCTGGCCCATCATCTGTAGGGTTTGCTGGATTTGCTGGTCAGAGATGATGCCCAGGAAGGGTGATTGTTCCAGTTGCACGGAAAGCCCCTGCCGCAGAGTGCCGTCGAAGACCGTATCGCCGGTCGTATTTGTGAAGTCCGCGAGGACGATGGTGTCTTTTTCAGTCAGCGCACGTGCCTTGTGGGAGTAGAACAACCATCCTCCCAGGACCAGTCCGATGAGCAATATTGATGCGCCGGTGCCCACCAACCATCGAAATCTAGTGGACTTAGAAGTGGCCCTCAACCCGGATTCGGTTGTGCTTACGGCTGCACGACCCGATTCCGTATCGCGCTTCAGCCGTTGTAAGTCGGTGCGGATGTCCGAGGCATTCTGGTAGCGCAGCTTGCGGTCTTTTTCCAGCGCCTTGTCGATGATTTCTTCCAGCTGCAGCGGGAGTTCAGGGTTCAACCGTGCGACAGGAACAGGCGCTCGGTTGAGAATGGCCTCGTGCACGATAGCTGCGGTGTTGCCGGAGAAGGCCATCCGGCCTGTCGTCATCTCATAGAGGACGGCGCCAAAAGAAAACAAATCCGTGCGCGCATCCAGCTCTTCCCCACGCGCTTGCTCTGGGGACATGTACGCCATTGTGCCCATCGCCGCGCCGGGGCTGGTGAGCATTTCTGCTGTGGATAGCGTGGGCGTCCCGGATTTGCCCGAGCTTTCCGCGGCCGATGCGAGTTTTGCCAGACCGAAATCCAGAATCTTGGCATGTCCACGCTTGGTGACGAAAATGTTTGCAGGCTTGATATCGCGGTGAATGATGCCTTGAGTGTGAGCTGCATCGAGGGCGTCAGCCACTTGGATACAAATTTCCAGGAGACGTTCCAGTCCGAGCGGGCGGCCCGCAATGAGGTGCTTGAGGGTGACGCCATCCAAAAACTCCATGGCGATGAAGGCGCGGCCTGCGTCTTCGCCAATGTCGTAGATCGTGCAGATGTTTGGATGGTTTAGGGCAGAAGCAGCCCGGGCCTCACGTTGAAATCGGGCCAAGGCATGATGATCTTTGGCAACCTCATCCGGGAGGAATTTCAGCCCCACGAGGCGGTTGAGCCGCGTGTCCTCGGCTTTGTAAACCACACCCATGCCGCCACCGCCGAGCTTCTCGAGAATGCGGTAGTGCGAGACGGTTTGCCCGAGGAGTGACCGGGAATCCGCCATGTTGAGGCCATCTTAGGTTGCGGGCTAAGGCAAGTCAACGAAGACAAAGCCCCAGAGATGATCGGAGCGTTATGGAGCGGCACTAACAGGCTGAAAGTTGAAGGTTAAAAAAGGAAAAAGAGCGGAAAGAAATTCCGCCTGGAGGAACACTTTCCGCCCGAGCATGCGCGCCGCGGAGAGTTTGTCGCCGCCCGTCTCGCGCAAGGTCCGGAGAATGGCGCGGCGCTCCAATTCTTCGAGGGGCAGAATTTCATCTTTCTCGGGCGCGCGCTCGGTGGTCGGATACTGGAGGTTGGAGGGCAGGTCGGCCACGTGAACGATCGGGCCGGAGCCGAGAGCGACGGCACGCTCGATGGCATTTTCCAGTTCGCGCACGTTTCCCGGCCAATCGTAAGCGATCAGGCGGCGCATGGCGTCTTCGGAAATGGTGCGCACCGGCCCGCGAGGATCAGAAAATTTCTCGAGGAAAGCGGTCACCAGAATGGGGATATCGCTTTTGCGATCGCGCAGAGGCGGGAGCTTGATCTGAACGACGTTGAGACGGAAATAGAGGTCCTGGCGAAAGGTGCCGGCGCGGATGGCGGATTCGAGGTCGCGGTTGGTGGCGGCAATGATACGCACATTGATCGGCCGGCGTTCGGTGGAGCCCACGGGTTTGACCTCCCGCTCCTGGAGCGCGCGCAGGAGCTTGGCCTGCAGGTCCGCGGGCATATCGCCAATTTCGTCGAGAAACAGCGTGCCTCCGTGCGCGGCCTCGAGCAAACCCTGCTTGGACTGAATGGCTCCGGTGAATGCGCCTTTTACGTAACCGAATAGTTCGGATTCGATCAGCGTAGGAACCAGCGCCGAGCAATCCACCGGAGCGAAGGGCCGGTCCTTGCGCGGCCCTAGGAAATGGATGCTGCGGGCGACCAGCTCTTTCCCTGTGCCGCTTTCGCCCAGAAGCAGTACGGGATATTCGTGCTGGCTCACCTTTTCGATCATTTTATAAACGCGCTGCATTTTCATGGAGACGCCGATGAGCCCGCCGAAACCCGGCCGAGTCTGCAATTGTTCCCGCAAGAGGCGGTTCTCCTGCTGGAGTTCGACGGCGCGGGCCACGCGTTCGAGGCGCGAGCGCAGCTCTTCGATGCGGAAGGGCTTGGTAACGTAATCCATGGCGCCCATGCGCGTGACCTCCACGGCGGATTCGATGGTGCCGTACTGCGTCAGCACCACAACAGCCACGTCCGGGTGGAGGTCGTGGACGAGTTTCAGGAGTTCCACACCGCCGGTACGCGGAAGTTTCAAGTCCGTCAAGAGAATGTCGACTGCAGAATGTTCCAGAACCTCAAGAGCCTCTTCAGCAGTGGCCACGGCCATGGCCTTCATGCCCGATTGTGTGGTGACCGCCGCGCAGGCCTCACGAACCGTTTGTTCATCGTCCACAATCAAGACACTCATGGGGACCACTTCACGACGCACGGCCGCTTCTTCAGTCATGATGTGTAACCTCGCTGTACTTCACCTGGGAATCCCCGCAGCTTGCGTTCCAATTCGGGAACTATTACTGTCTTGTTAATAAACCAAGACATTAGCTAAAAGAGAACCGATCTGGCAAGTCCCAATTTGGAAAGCAAGAGCGAACCGTATCCCGACACTTTTTTGAATTATGCCGCCAGGTTGTTTGTTTCAATGGGTTTGCAAGAAAGGCCCAGAATTGTTCCATTTTGGGAAGTAGAAGGAAGGTTTCACGCTCATGACGCGCGGGATCTTCGCGCCGCTGCGGATCCGGCTAGCGAGCCTAAGTTTGCGGAAATGGAAAACGGGCTCTTCGAAACGTTCTCGAGGAGCCCGTCCGTACGGCTTTGCTTGTTTTTAACGGCTGCCGTGAACTGCAAGAAACGGGATGCGGCGAACCGGTGTTTGTGCCAACTATGGGTTGGCAGGTTTCTTTGGCGCTGCCGTTTTGGGTGCCGGAGCCTTGGCCTTCCCCTTTTCCGCGCCACCCCTGCTGAGAAGCGTCAAGGCATCCTTGGCATTGAACGGGAAGCGGCGAACGGACTGTTCCCCGGTGGTGCTAAGGGTCACGTCCACACGGCGGTTGTTGGCCAAGCGGACCGTCAGAAGATTCTTCACGAGCTTCTGCTTATCGGCCGGAGTGATGTCCGGATCTTCCTCGAGCAGCTTCTTGACTTCGTCGGCGGTCATGTTCTTCTCAAAGCCGAAGGCTTTGGTTTCCAGGTGGTCGGCGGGCACGCCTTTTTCAATGAGATAACTCTTGGCGCGCTCGACGCGGCGCTCCGAGAGTTTCACGTTGTAGTCCTTGGCGCCGCGAACGTCGGCATGCCCTTCAAGGATCAAGTGGGCCGCCGGCCGGTAAGTCAAATACTGTTTGTAGTCGCTTGCCAGCGCATCGAGCGTGGCGGCCTGGCTGGCCAGCAATCCACCGCTGGGCTTGGCCTCGGTGGGCTGCGCGGTCGGGAAATAAATGCTATGCAGGGCCAGCTTGGCTTCGAGTTGCTTGATCTGCGGCGGCTCTTTGAGCTCCACATTGCCCGAGGCGTCGGCCGTGCCACCGCGTCCGTCGTTCACAGTGCACTTCACGGTGTAGCTGCCGGGTTGCAGGCCGGTGGAATCAAACTGCACGTTCGAGCCGCTGCCGATGATCTGCCCGCCGGTGGTGGTGTAGCTATAGGTGAGCGGATCATTGTCCGGGTCGGCCCCGTTGCAGGTGACGCCGGTGCGTTCGCCGGGCAGGATCGGGCTGTGCTCCACGGAGAGGGATGCGGTTGGCGGGTGGTTGGGCTTCTCTTCGACCTTGATGTCCGCGGAGCACGAAGCCGTGCCGCCCTTTCCGTCATCCACCTTGGCGTTGACGGTGTAGGAACCAGCGGCAACGCCGGTGGAGTTCCAGCGCGCATCTGGCCCCGTACCCTCGACCGTGCCCCCGGTTGCCGTGTAACCATACGTCAGCGGGTCGTTGTCCGGATCGCTCGCGTTGACGTGGACAGCAACGACGTCACCTGAGCCCGCATAAATGGAGGCCGGGTTCGTCGAGCAGGCGGCCACGGGCGGGTGATTCGGAGGAGGCGGCGGATTTGGGATGCCGAAGCGCAACACGAAGCCTGTACCGGCGCGCAAGTTATTCTGCCGCCCGCTTGCTCCCATCTGGGTGCCGGAGAAACTGGTCATGAAGTAATCGAGCTGAGCGACGCGCCAGGCAAGATTCTTGGTAATAACCATGTCCACGCCGCCGCCAGCGGCAATCGCAAACGCGTTCTGGTTCGTTGTGCCCACGAGTTCCGTGCCGCCGCTGGCGCCGCCGACAAGGAATTCGGCGAACGGAACGAAGTAATCAAACTTCCGCAAGTTCAGCCGCGGACCAAAAAGGTAGGAGACAAAACCACCGGTCACACCCGCGTTGCTCCCGGTGACCGGGAACAGGTTTCGGTCAAACCGATAGCCTCCAAATTCCCCTGTGAGTCCCAGCCATCTTGACGCGTTGTAGGTGAACGATGCAGTCGCTCCGTGGTTATTGAAACTTGCGAAGGGGTCACCCGGATTGAATTGAACGTACTGATATGCGACGGCGACTTCGAAGCGCGGCACGAGCTGGCCCGGCGGCCTCGTGTCATTCGCGGCCGCCGACGGCTTTGGCCGGGGTACCGCCGGTAGCGCGAAGATGTTTTTCGCCGAAGCGAAACCGCTCTCCGCCAGAGCATGAGCTGCGGCGACCGGAGGCTTTTCAGCGTCCGTTCCTGGATTGGCGGTATCCTCGCCAGCCGCACCGGTCTTGTGCTGAGCACACAAAGGCAACGCTAAAAACGCGCTCCATGCCAGGGCTGCACACCAATTGCGCATCTGATTCCTCCTCAACATCATGGTGATTCGAATCCCGTGTGATTTGCGCGCCGCTTGTCAACCGCTAGCTGCAGGGGCGGACCCCGTTGAACGCATTGCAGCTCATCGAAACGTCACCTCTTACCCACAGGTGCCCTTCTCCCGAACTTCTCTTCCTCACGGGAGAAACCTCAAGAAGTGACACTGGCACAGCGCCCCAAGGTTATTCCACAATTCCTGTTCAGCGCAACTAGTTCCTTTCTCGCGGGAGGCCGTTCCTGCGCTTTCTACGCTGGCAGGAGCAGGTGAGGGCCGAACTTCCTGGGGTACACTAGCTTCGGATGCACGCCATTGCCACGCTCGATGATCTCTGGATGGGACGGCCGCGGTCTATCGCAACCGCCCTGCTGGAGTCGGACGGCCATCGGGCCATCGTCGACCCGGGGCCTGGTTCGACGCTGGAAACATTGCGGCAGCAGCTTCACGTGCACGGGTTTTCGGTCAGCGATCTCGACGCGATCCTGCTGACCCACATCCACCTGGACCACGCCGGCGCCACCGGCGCGCTGGTCCGCGAAAATCCCCGGCTTGCCGTGTACGTCCACAAACTCGGCGCGCCGCACATGATCGATCCCTCAAAACTGCTGGCGAGCGCCGCGCGCCTCTGGCCGAACGATCTGAAGCGCCTGTTCGGCGAAACGCTTCCGATGCCGGCTCACAATTTGCACATTCTCGAGGGCGGGGAGACCATCACGCTCGGTGCGCGCAAGATCGAAGTGGTGTACACACCGGGCCATGCTTCGCACCACGTCAGTTACTTCGAGAGCGTGCAGAACGTCGCGTTCGTGGGCGATACGGCGGGCGTCCGCATTGAGGGACATTCCTACGTTATGCCCGCCACTCCGCCGCCGGACATCGACTTGGGGATCTGGGATTCTTCGTTCGCCGCGATTCTCGAGCGCAAACCTGCGCGGCTGTTTCTGACGCATTTCGGGTTTTCGGAGAATCCTCCCGAACACATCGCGCGGTTCCGCGATCGGCTGCACTGCTGGGCGGCGATTACAGAGAAAATTATCCGCACCGCCAAAAGCGATTCCGCGGCGATGGAATCGTTTCTGTCCACCATGCGCGGCGAAATCAGCGAGCATCTCCCCGCCGAAGAAGTCGAACATTACGTCTTCAGCGCCGGCCTGAATCTCTCCTTTCTCGGGTTGGCTCGCTATCTTCGCAAGCGCGCCCAGGCCGCTTCCTAAACCTCTCTCCACATTGCGTGGCAAACATTCAAGAGGTACGCAAAGTGCATGGAGATAGTACCGACACGGAGGCGGAAATGGCACCCTTGAGCCACTGAGGAATGGAATTCGAATCGCTATGCCGTCGTTCCTGATGAGGAAACTTCGGTTGCACCTGGGGCTGGTTCGGGTGCGGGGGTTTCAAATGCTTGCAGGCGCGCTGTGAGAACTTCGACTAGCAATTCGACAAGTTTATTTGCGCCGCTGCCGTCGGGGTCTTTGTCCGGATTGTACTGCGCGACGTCAAGCCCCAGCAGATTTTTGTGCTTGACGAATTCGGTGAGCGCAGAGCGGACGTCCTCGAAGCGCAAGCCGTCGCTGCCCGGCACGTTGACGGCGGGGAAATCTTCCTGGGCGATGACATCCGTATCGAGATGGAGCACAAAGTCGTGCGCGTCGGCGTGCACTTGCGCGAGGGCTTCCTGCGCGGCTTTGGCGCCGCCTTTAAATTGAATGTCCGCGGCATAGTTGTGCCGCATCGGGGACCTGCTGAGGAATTCCTGCTCCGGAGGATCGAGCCTTTCGAGCCCAAAGAGAGTGACGTCCGGTTCGCGAACCAGCGGCGCCTCGCCCCAAAAGCGGACCAACTCGGGGGCGCCCTTGCCAATGATGTGGGCGACGACCATCCCGTCGATGCGTCCCGATGGAGTGGAAGCAGGAGTATTCAGATCGGCATCGCGGTCGAACCACAGTAGGTTCACATGCTTGTAGTAGCGCCGCGCCCCGGTGAGCAGGCCGATGACCTGCGCGCAATCTCCGCCGAGCACCAAAACCAGCGCGCCGCTTTTTACCGCGAGTTCCACGCGCAATTTCAGATCGTTGAGGCCAGCGACGATTTCGGTGAGATTGCGCGCGCGCCGATGCTCTTCATCATCCGCGAAGAGGCGAGGCGCGCAGTCGCCGTGATCGGTGATTTCATAACCTGCGGCTTGCAGCTTTTCCACGAGTCCAGCCGCACGCAAGGCTGCGGGAGCTTTCTCGCTGCCCAGGGAAAACGCTGCGGCGCTCGAAGGCGCGCCAATCAAGGCAATCTTCTTCGGCTGACGGACGATTTTGACCGCCAAGGTCTGGCTCCTTGTCCTGAATTTCCGGTCTGCCGCATAAGCCTGCCCATGACCAGAGGCAGCCAAGTCCCCCTGCGCGAGTCATTCGGGTCTGGCGCGGCAGTCCCTGCTGGGCCTGCTATCACAAACTCGTTAGCGGCGCGGGGCCGGCGCGATGGTGGCCAGTTCCGGAGGCAGCGTGAAGCGAACATCCTCGCGAATCAGGTCCAAATCGCGCTGATCGGTAAAGCCGAATTCCGCCAACCTTTCGCTGACTTGCTCAACCAGCACTTCCGGCGCAGACGCGCCAGCGGTCAGGCCCACGCGCGAAACGCCATTCAGCCACTGTACGTCGATGTCCGAGGCCGAATCGATCAGCTTGGCCTTGACGCCGCTGCGCTGGGCCACTTCGACGAGGCGATTGGAGTTCGAGCTGTTAGGCGACCCCACGACAAGGATGAGATCGACGTCCTTGGCTACCTGCTCAGCCGCTTCCTGGCGGTTCTGCGTGGCATAGCAAATATCATCGCTGGCCGGCCCTTGGATGGCGGGAAACTTCTGCCGCAGACGCGCCACAATTTCCTGCGTGTCGTAGAGACTCAGCGTGGTCTGCGTCAGGAACGAAAGCTTTTGAGGATCTTCGACTTCAAGTGCGTCCACGGCGGCGACGGAATCCACCACGATAGTGCGGTCCGGGGCTTCGCCGGAAGTGCCGACAATTTCTTGATGGTCTTTGTGGCCGATCAGAATGATGGTGCGCTTTTCGCGGGCGAATTTAAGGGCTTCGAGATGGACTTTGGTCACTAAGGGGCAAGTGGCGTCAATCACTTTCAGCTCGCGCGACCTGGCTTCTTCACGGACGGTGGGGGGCACGCCGTGGGCGCTGAAAACCAGGACGGCGCCGTGGGGAACTTCTTCGATGGCTTCGACAAAAATGGCACCGCGCCGGCGCAACTGCTCGACCACGTACGTGTTATGTACGATTTCGTGGTGCACGTAGACGGGCGCACCATAGGCTTCCAGCGCCAATTCCACGATGTCCACGGCGCGGACCACACCGGCGCAGAAGCCGCGCGGCCTCACCCGGAGCAATACTTTTCCATTCTTTGCGTTCTCCATGGCCATCCTAGTTGGTCACTTTCCGAAGACTCTATCATACCTCACGCACCTTCTAGCTGGCATCCGGTTTCCTCAAAGGGGATATCACGAACGAGCCCCTAACCAAATTGGCGCTCGCCGGCGGTCCGGGCAGAGCCTAAACTTCCGCTCTAAGGTGACAGGGATGACGGTCTTTCCAGTGACCCTGAAAGGGCGGCACGTACGGCTAGAGCCACTGGCAATGTCGCATCTGACGGGGCTGGCCGAGGTCGGGCTGGACGAAGAATTGTGGGAGTGGATTCCCGTGCCGGTGCGAACGCGGGAAGAGATGGCCGCATACATCGAGACGGCGCTAGAGGAGCAGGAGCGAGGTGCATCTTTGCCCTTTGCGCTGGTGGAGAAGGCTACCGGGCGGGCAATCGGAAGCACGCGCTACGGGAATATCGACCGCACGAATCGTCGCGTGGAGATCGGCTGGACCTGGGTGGCGCGCCAATGGCAGCGAACGGCGATGAACACGGAAGCCAAGTACTTGTTGCTGAGACACGCATTCGAAACGCTGGGCTGCATTCGCGTGGAGCTGAAAACGGATTCGCTGCACGAACGCTCGCGCGCAGCCATCCTTCGCATCGGGGCACGGGAAGAAGGCGTTTTCCGGAATCACATAATCACCGCGAGCGGGCGCATCCGCCATTCGGTTTATTACAGCATCGTCGATTCGGAGTGGCCGGGCGTGAAAGCGAGGCTTGCAACGATGTTCAATTCGTGAACACCCTAACGTCCGCTTGACCACTGTCCCCTTCCCCACATAGGCTCGCACAATCAAGCAAGGTTTGGAATCGGCGAGAAACGGCCTCCAAGGTGTCCCGTTAGAGTTTAGTTTAGTCGAAGCTTTGCAGTTTCGCATCGGAAGGCATGGTCCGTTGGGGAGAAATTCGATGAAAAATAGATGGCACAAGTGTTTTGGTCTCGCGGCATTGGCCATTCTCGGACTAGCTCCGTGGGGCTGGGCCCAAGGCCAGGATGCGAAGGCGCGCGTTTTCTATAACGCCAAAAT